>MNWZ01000036.1 GCA_001871925.1 Zetaproteobacteria bacterium CG1_02_53_45 | reverse complement strand
ATTGGCGACTGCTTTCGGTTCAGCATCTCCACTTTTTCCGCCACGATATCCAGCGCAACCACTTCATGATGCTGAGCCAGTAACATGGCATTGGAGAGGCCGACATATCCTGTTCCGGCAATCGCAATTTTATATTTCATTTTTGAAACCCTATGTACTTTAGTAACTGGTAACCGGTGATTTATGCCGGGGGCCCTCAGGCCAATCACCGCTAACAGATCACTGACTCTCGTCCACGCACGCTACCGCAATTCAGGTGCATTCGCAGCTGAATATGGTCCGGATAAAAAAGTACGTCAGCTGAAAGGCTGACGCTGTAAATTACACCTGCACGACCCGCGTACGATCTGCTTATAGAGCAGAAATCCGCAAAAGCAAACCGCCTGAGCAAGTCGCGTGCCACACGCTATCGTTTCACAAGCCGTGAGGGATGCACCTCTACACTCATACATCGATGCATCCAGTTCAGCAACAGCATCGCCCTCTCTTCGCCCCGCATTTCAACAAACAGTGCTTCGAAACCTTCAAACGCGCCACCCTTAATGCGCACTGCATCGCCATTGCGGAACGGGTATATCTTCTTCAGATCCAGTTCGATTAGCCCCCGCTCATCTTCGCTCTGCTTCAACTGCTCTATGGCCCTCTCCGGCAGCGGCGGATACACAGAGCCGAATTGTACCGCCCCGATGGCCCCGACCGTGCTGCGAATCGCCGTCCAGAGCCGCTGTCCGGGTGAGAGGTGGAGAAACAGGTAACCGGAAAAAAACGGCCGCACCTGAACACTGGTCTTGCGCGCATGAGTGATTTTGACATTCATCATGGGCAGATATACCTCAAGTCCCTGTCGCTCGAAATGCAACTTTGCAAGCTCCTCCTGGCGTGGCTTCGTCCTTATTGCAAACCATTGGTGATTGCCCTGAACTGGGGGCTGCGAGTCGAGATGTGTCACAAGGCGAAATATAACAAGCTCACTGGTATAATGTAATCTATAAACAAGGTCGCTAATCGGGGACTGAACAATTGGGACTACGCCCTGATGATGTTGCCACTGTCGCGACCCGATCAACGAGGCCCTCTGCCCATGTTGTTGTTCGCCTTTTCTTCAAGTTTCCGGTGCTCTCCATGGTGAATGTTTGCTAGTGATTTTCTCACCGTTTCACCGGCTGGCGCAAGCTGCTAGTGTGCTGCGCCATGAACAGAGCCGACCTTTTCCAACAACAGATGAAAAAACGTATCCTGATTCTGGATGGTGCAATGGGCACGATGATCCAGTCCTATGGTTTTCAGGAAGCTGATTATCGCGGTGAGCGCTTTGCCGACTGGCCGAGTGAGCTCAAGGGTAATAACGATCTGCTCTCCCTGACCCAGCCGCAGATTATTCGTGAAATTCACACGAAATATCTGCAGGCAGGCGCAGACATTCTGGAGACCAACACCTTTAATGCCAACTCGGCCTCCATGGCCGACTACGGCATGGAGGAACTGGTTTATGAGCTGAATGTCGCCGGTGCTAAAGTTGCACGTGAAGCTTGTGAAGCCATTGCCACCGACGCACATCCGCGTTTTGTTGCCGGCGTATTGGGTCCGACATCACGCACCTGCTCGATCTCTCCCGATGTCAATGATCCGGGTTTTCGCAACGTTACCTTTGATGAGCTGGTTGAAACCTATACGGTAGCCACGCGCGGCCTGATTGACGGTGGAGCCGACATCATCCTGATAGAAACGGTGTTTGATACGCTCAACGCCAAGGCGGCTGTATTTGCCGTCAAACAGTATTTTGAAACTGCCGGTGTAGAGCTGCCGATCATGATCTCCGGCACCATCACCGATGCCTCCGGGCGTACCCTTTCCGGCCAGACCGCCACCGCCTTCTACAACTCGCTGGCGCACGCAAAACCGATATCCATCGGACTGAATTGTGCCTTGGGTGCCGGTGAGTTACGTCAATATATTGAAGAACTTTCCAACACAGTTTCCTGTGCCATCAACGCGCATCCGAATGCCGGTCTACCCAATGCAATGGGTGGTTATGATGAGACGCCTGAAGAGATGGCGGCAGAGATCAAAGAGTGGGCCGAATCAGGCTTCCTCAACATCATCGGCGGTTGCTGCGGCACCGGTCCCGATCACATCCGCGCCATGGCCAAAGCGGTCGAAGGTTTAACCCCCCGCCCTGCTCCTGTGCGTGAGACGATGTGCCGACTTTCCGGCCTTGAACCGCTGCACATTGATAAAAGCTCGCTGTTCGTGAATGTCGGCGAACGCGCCAATGTTACAGGCTCGGCCATGTTCAAGCGCCTGATTCTCGAAGGCGACTATAACAAGGCGCTCGATGTCTGCCGTGAGCAGGTGGAAAACGGCGCCCAGATCATCGACATCAACATGGATGAGGCGATGCTGGACGGCAAGAAGGCGATGGTTACTTTCCTTAACCTGATTGCTTCCGAACCGGATATCTCGCGTGTGCCGGTCATGATCGACTCCTCGAAATGGGAAATCATTGAAGCCGGCCTGAAATGCATTCAGGGCAAGGGCATCGTCAACTCCATCTCGATGAAAGAGGGTAAAGATGCCTTTGTCTATCATGCCAATCTGCTGCGTCTGTATGGTGCTGCTGTCGTGGTCATGGCCTTTGATGAAGATGGTCAGGCCGACACATACAAGCGCAAGATTGAAATCTGCGAGAAATCCTATCGCATACTGGTGGATGAGTGCGGTTTCCCGCCTGAAGATATTATCTTCGATCCGAATATCTTTGCCATTGCCACAGGTATTGAAGAGCACAACAACTATGCCGTGGATTTCATTGAAGCAACCGGCTGGATCAAAAAGAACCTGCCGCATGCCATGATCTCCGGCGGCGTCTCCAACGTATCCTTCTCCTTCCGCGGCAATAATCCGGTGCGCGAAGCGATCCACTCCGTATTCCTCTACCACGCCATCAAACAGGGCATGGATATGGGTATCGTCAACGCAGGCATGCTTGAGATTTATGAAGAGCTGCCGAAAGAGCTGCGTGATGCCGTGGAAGATGTCGTGCTCAACCGCAATGACAATGGCACAGATCACCTGCTCTCCATAGCCGACAACTATCGTGGCGACGGCATCGTTGCCAAAAAGGCCGATGAAGAGTGGCGCAGCTGGCCTGTCGCCAAGCGTCTGGAACATGCGCTGGTCAAGGGTATCGACGCCTTTGTCGATGCCGATACTGAAGAGGCACGCCTGCTGTTTGATCGCCCGATCGAAGTGATCGAAGGACCACTGATGGACGGCATGAACGTGGTCGGCGACCTGTTCGGCGATGGCAAGATGTTCCTGCCGCAGGTGGTCAAATCCGCCCGTGTGATGAAAAAAGCCGTGGCCTGGTTGATGCCGCATATTGAAAAGGAAAAAGCTGCCGGTGCCTCCTCTTCCAACGGCAAAGTGCTGATGGCAACCGTGAAGGGTGATGTTCACGATATCGGCAAGAATATTGTCGGGGTGGTCTTGCAGTGTAACAACTTCGAGGTGATTGACCTCGGTGTGATGGTTTCTGCTGCCAGAATTCTTGAAGAAGCAAAGAATCATGACGTGGATATTATCGGTTTATCCGGCCTGATCACCCCGTCACTGGACGAGATGGTGCATATCGCCAGAGAGATGAAACGTCTCGGTTTCACCAAGCCGATCATGCTTGGCGGCGCCACCACCTCCAAGGCGCATACAGCCGTGAAGATCATGCCGGAATACGACGAGCCGGTAATCTGGGTGAAAGATGCTTCGCGTGCCGTTGGCGTGGCCCAGAACCTGATTTCCGATGCCTACCGTGCCGAGTTTGTCAGTAAAACCCGCAGTGAATACGAAGCCGTGCGCGAACGCTACCTGGGCCGTCAGAGTCGGACCGACTGGCTCTCGCTTGCGACAGCCCGTGCCAACCCGACCCCATTGGACACGGCAACCATTGCTGCTGCTCCTGCCAAACCCGGTGTGCAGGCACTGGATAATATCTCGATCTCAGAGATCCGCGAGTTTATCGACTGGACACCGTTCTTCTCTGCATGGGAATTAAACGGCGCTTACCCGCGCATTCTTAATGACCCGCACAAGGGCAAGGAAGCCAAAAAGCTGTTTGACGAGGCACAGGTCTGGCTGGATAAAATCATTGCTGAGAACTGGTTTACGGCCAAAGCCGTATTCGGCCTGTTCCCCGCAGCATCCACGGCTGATGACAGCGTCATTGTCTATAGTGATGAAACGCGAACGACTGAGGCTGCCCGCTTCCACTTCGTGCGTCAGCAGCAGAATAAAAAGGACAGTCGCGCCAATCTCTGTCTTTCCGATTTCATTGCCGGGGAACATGATCATATCGGTGGTTTTGCCGTAGGCATCTTCGGCGCTGAAGAGAAGGCCAAGGCCTATGAAGCCGCACATGACGATTACGCAGCCATTATGATCAAGGTGCTGGCCGACCGTCTGGCTGAAGCGCTGGCTGAAATGCTGCACAAGGATGTACGCACCAAGTACTGGGCCTATGCTGCCAGCGAGTCGCTCAGTAACGAAGATGTCATCAAAGAAAAATATCAGGGCATTCGCCCTGCTGCGGGTTATCCAGCGTGTCCGGAGCACACCGAAAAAGGCACACTATGGCAACTGCTGGATGTGGAAAACCGTACCGGTATGCAACTGACCGAGTCCTATGCCATGCTGCCAACCGCGGCAGTCTCCGGCCTCTACTTCGCCAACCCTGAAGCGCACTATTTCACTGTCGGCAAGATCAACAAGGATCAGGTCGCTGATTATGCCAAACGTAAAGGCATGGGCATGGATCAGGCCGAGAAATGGCTGGCACCGAACCTGGGTTACTAATCCGGACTGGAACACTTTTAGAGACTTTAATAGCATTTGATACAAATATAATGAGGAGCTTTTATGTCAAACGATGAAACTTCAGCCAGTGAGGCAAACCCACCGGCGTTCGGTGTACAGAAAATTTATGTGAAGGATATCTCATTTGAGAGTCCGAATGCCCCTGAGGTCTTTGCCATGCCGGAGAGCATGCCCAGGATCGAGATGAATCTGGCCATGGAGCACAGACAGGTTGATGTTGAACACTGGGAAGTAGCACTGAAGGTTTCGGCCAAGGCCCACGACAGTAAAAGTGAAAAGTTGCTTTTTGAGATCGAAGTAGAACATGCAGCACTGTTTTTCATGAAAAATATTCCTGAAGAGCATATGGCAATTGTGATCAGTGTTGACTGCCCCACCATCATTTTCCCGTATACCCGCCAGCTGATCAGCCAGTTGACGGTAGACGGTGGTTTTATGCCGCTGCTGCTGGAGCCTGTGAATTTTGCAGCCGCCTATGAAAACAGCCGCAAACAGCAGTTAAACTAGGTAAACCCGAAAGGCGTTCACCACAGAGGACGCAGAGGACACGAAGGAAAGCCTTAAGAATATATATGGCGCTGTCAGATCTGGCAGCGCCTCGCATAATCCATACGTTCTTCCTCTGTGTACTCTGCGACAAGGTGAATCGAGCCTGCGAGAGAGAAGGCACCCTGGGGTGACTCTGTGGTGCACAAATAAGTAAAACATGCAGCAACACAGGACATAAAACATGACATCACAGACACCTACCATCATCTACACCATAACGGATGAGGCGCCGGCACTGGCTACCGCCTCCCTGCTTCCTGTTGTGCAGGTCTTCGCTAAAGCAGCGGATGTGCATGTTGAAACCAGAGATATCTCGCTGGCAGGCAGAATTCTCGCCAATTTCCCGGACAGGCTGAAAGAGAACCAGAAACAGTCCGATGATCTGGCCGAACTGGGCGAGTTGGCAAAAGCACCGGAAGCCAACATCATCAAGCTGCCCAATATCAGCGCCTCGATCCCTCAATTGCAGGCCGCTATCAAAGAGTTACAGGCACAGGGTTATGATATTCCCGACTACCCTCAGGATGCGCAGAGTGATGCAGAGAAAACGATTCAATCACGTTATGCCAGGGTCCTGGGCAGTGCTGTAAATCCGGTACTGCGTGAAGGCAACTCGGATCGCCGCGTCGCTGATGCGGTAAAACAGTATGCCAGAGATAATCCGCACGCCATGGGTGCCTGGAGCAGTGATTCCCGATCACACGTGGCACATATGTCCGAAGGCGACTTCTATGGTAGTGAAAAGTCTGTGGTTGTAGAGAAACCCTGTGATGTGAAAATCGAACTGACCGATGCTCAGGGCAACAGCACAGTTCTGAAAGAAAAAACCAGCCTTCTGGCCGGTGAAGTCATTGATGCGTCGGTTATGAGCCGCCGCGCCCTGCGTCTCTTTTATGCGGCGGAAATAGAGGATGCACGCAACAGCGGCATCCTGCTCTCCCTGCATCTGAAGGCGACCATGATGAAGGTTTCCGATCCGATCATGTTCGGGCATGCCGTCACGGTTTACTTCAAGGACCTGTTTGAAAAACATGCTGCCCTGTTTGAGCAGCTCGGTGTCGATGCCAGTAACGGGCTGGGCGATGTCTATGCAAAGATAGCCAAGCTGCCTGAAGCACAGCGTCTGGCCATCGAGGCGGACATTCAGGCTGTATATGAAACCCACCCTGCTCTGGCGATGGTGGACTCCGACAAGGGCATTACCAATCTGCATGTCCCCAGTGATGTTATTATCGATGCATCCATGCCTGCCGCTATTCGCTCATCCGGCAAAATGTGGGGTGCCGACGGTAAACTTCACGATACCAAAGCCATGATCCCTGACCGTTGCTATGCCGGTGTTTATCAGGAGACGATCCGGTTCTGCAAAGAACATGGTGCATTTGATCCCGTCAGCATGGGCAATGTCGCCAATGTCGGCCTGATGGCCCAGAAGGCTGAGGAGTACGGCTCTCACGACAAGACATTCAGGATTCCTGCAAACGGTACGGTTCGCGTGATTGATGATGCGGGCAATATCCTGCTTGAGCATACAGTTGAAGAAGGCGATATCTGGCGCATGTGTCAGGCCAAGGATGCCCCGATTCAGGATTGGGTAAAACTGGCGGTGAATCGTGCCAGAGCCACCGGCAATCCCGCTATATTCTGGCTCGATAGTAATCGCGCTCATGATGCAAACCTGATTGAGAAAGTGACAGACTACCTTAAAGATCATGATACAACCGGGCTGGATATTCAGATCATGTCACCAGTGGATGCGATACGCCACGCACTGGCTCGCGTGAAGGCCGGCAAGGACACGATTTCAGTCACCGGCAATGTGTTGCGTGACTACCTGACCGACCTGTTCCCTATCCTTGAGCTGGGCACCAGCGCAAAAATGCTCTCTATCGTACCACTGCTGGCCGGTGGCGGACTGTTTGAGACAGGTGCAGGCGGCTCCGCCCCCAAACATGTGCAGCAGTTTATTCAGCAGGGACACTTGCGCTGGGACTCTCTCGGCGAATTCCTGGCACTGGCTGTCTCTCTCGAAGACCTGGCTGCTAAAACCGGTAACGTAAAAGCACAGGTTATCGCTGACGCGCTGAATCAGGCGAATGGCAAGTTCCTGAAAAATAACAAGTCTCCCTCACGCAGAGTCAATGAACTGGATAACCGTGGCAGCCACTTTTATCTGGCCATGTACTGGGCCCGGGCACTGGCTGCGCAAAACAGTGATCAGGAACTGAAAGCGAAATTTACCGCATTGGCGCAGCAGCTGGCACGAGATGAAATGACTATCATTGCAGAGCTCAATGCAGCACAGGGCAAAGCCGTGGATATGGGCGGTTATTTCCATGCAGCCCCTGAGAAGGTGACACAGGCCATGCGCCCCAGCGTTACATTCAATGCTGCACTGGCATCTATCCAGTAAGCGCTGAAGGTTCACACATGAGTGACTCAGGCTTGTCGTGCTGCTTAAGGCCTGAGTTCACGCAGTCGCTTGCGACTCGCCTGCTTGCAGGTCAATCGATCAACCTGCTCAGCCCGCATGGGCAGGGACGCAGGCGCACACTGCAGGATTTGCGCCATATTCTGCCTGAATCACTGCGGATCCATCAGATTAACATGCGCCATCATCATGCTGATTATAATGGGTTTTATCATGATCTTTGCTTGCAAATCGAGTGCTCGACCAGTGCGCTCGGAGCTCTTGATGAGCTGCTTGACCTCATCGAACAGAGCGGCCAAAAGACGCTGTTGATCCTGCATAACTTTGATGAAATCAGGAACAGGTCAGCTCTGGCTGGTGGTTACAATCAAGGCTTTATGCAAACGCTGAACAGTGTCAGGTACCGGGAAAATATCGCTTTGCTCTACGTGGGCGAATGCGAATATGACAACTATCTGCTGCAGGAAGACGGCACAGCATTGAGTGATTCAACACTGGATGCTGATCGGCTCGAGCTTCCTGCACTCAGACTGGATCAATTGCTATCCGAGTTGCAAAGAAGAGCCTTGCCACTTTCAGCAAACGAGTTGAATGAACTGGCAGGCTGGTTACTTGGACAGCATGCGCCCTACTCCATACTGGACGAGAGAAACATCGACTGGTTCATACATCGGGGCTGGAAACCATAAAAAAAGGTTCATCGCGCATTAGCAGGAAATATGGCTGAAGAAAGCTTCTTGATCCCCAGTATGCGATAGATGTCTTCAAAGTTACTACTCTGCTAAGCAGAGCATCCCCCTTTCTTTAACATGAAATGATCCCGATTCAGATCGCAAGCATCCCTCAGCCATTGCAGGCTGCATAGCAAGCTGGATTTATAACAGGCTCAGGCCCGTTGAGGCATGTAGCCGAACTTAATCAGCGCCTTGATCCAGCGAGGCGCATTGCGTTTAACTGCCATTGCTTCGTAATCGACGGTCGAATCCCGGTAATGCTCGCCGCGACTGATCATGAAGTAGCATGTCCGCAAGAGTTTGTGAGCAAGCGCAACGATGGCGCGTTTATGGCCGCGCCGG
>MNWZ01000136.1 GCA_001871925.1 Zetaproteobacteria bacterium CG1_02_53_45 | reverse complement strand
CATCGGGACATCTGAAAATGCAGTCAAAATTCAGATCATTATCGCCATGATTGCATACCTGTTATTGCATCTGGCGAACAAAGCAGTCGACTCAAGCTTAACACTTCAACAGCTCGCAAGATTGGTCGCAGTTAATCTCATGCAGCGAAGAAACATCCTCGAATTAGTGATGAAACTTTCGCCCATACCAAAACGACAACAAACCCGGAACTTAAACCAACTGAGCCTGATCAATGCTTAACCGGACAGTAGTGACATCGATTCTAAAAGAAAATTCTCCGGCCAGCGGATAGCGATAACTGTCCATGTACTCCAGGTATTCCGAGTTACCGACCGTTGTCTTTAACGCACGGATCAGGGGCGTGACCAGCAAGCGGCTGACACGTCCGTTGAGGGTACCGTTGGCAAAGCGCGGGTAGTAACCTTTACAGAACTCATAGTGAAACTGGGGGTTGGCAACCGGATAAATCAAACGGGCCAGCAGGTTTCTGTCATAGGTAAGGATATCGCAGTCGTGCAGCGCCAGTGATTCCACTTTGGCCGTGGCAAGTGCGTAGCCAAAACAGTACCAGACATTGCGCCCCTTCCCCAACTGTTCCGGCGCCAGCCCAAGCGCTTGCAGCTCCCGATCTATGGCTTGCAGGCGTGGCCCATCATTCCATAACACACGATGGTGTTGCGGCAACTGATCAAAAAATTGCAGCGCGTGTTCGTATTGCGAGCGGTCCGCGCGATCCAGGCCGATGATGATTTGTGACAGATAGGGCACCTCGCACAAGTGAGAGATGATCTCCGGCAGCGCCTTGGTTTGCAGTTCCGAATAGAGCGAAGGCAACACAAGCCCCATGGGACGGATTTTACTGAAACCCAGGAGCTCTTCCTCCATCGACTCGAATGATCGCCTTGATAGGTTGTGCAGGTTCGTAATATTACCGTTTTGATAAAAATCGCCCATAATCTCTCCTATTTCTGCTGCGGCCGGATCAGCTGTGATATCGCTTCATTCCAACCGTCCGGACCAAATCCGCGGGTATGAATGATCGGCTTGTTACTGTGCAGTGTGGGTGGCTCATGAACCGGCGAGCGCACGACAACGGCAATGTCGGCAGCCTCCAGCATATCCGTATCATTGGCGCTATCACCCAGTGCAATCATGCTGATTTCCCTGTCCGGGGCGGCCGCATACAACGCTTTGAGCCAGTTCAATGACCTGCCCTTGTCCGTTTCACCCAGAACGTGCAAAAACCGACCGCCCTGCAACAGTTTAAGTCCGTGTTGATGCAACAGTGTTTTAAATTCGCCCAGCTTGCCGGCATCATCCTGCCACAGGATCGGCTCGGAATAGTCCCGCTGCCCCGCTTCCTGTGCCGACTGTAACGGCAAGCCGGTTTTTTCGCTGATTTCTGCGGCACTCCAGTCGGAGAAGCCGCTGTATTTGAACATGTGCCGGCTGTTTGACACTTCCAGCCTAAGCAGTATTTCTTTCCGGGTCAGGCCAAAGCAACAGATCCAGTCATGCTCTGATGCATGGCACTGCTGCGGCATATCGGCAAAATAACCTTCAGGGATAACGACAGCAGAACCGTTCTCAATAATATAGGGATGCGGATTATTTAATTGGGAGCGCAGACGCAGCGTCTCAAGACGGGTTTTGCTGGTGTTGAAAATGACGGGAATATGCAGTTTCCGGCACAACGCCAGTGCCGGAATTGCCGGAGCATACGAATACGTGTGGTGATCAAGCAGCGTGCCGTCGAGATCCGTTGCTATCAGGTATTGCACATCTAAAGACTCATCCATTGTCTGCTTTTAACCTCAAATCAATCATGCGGTGTTGATCATCCAGCCCGATCACGGCATCGGCGAATGCAGGTATTGTCAGCAGGCAGTGTTCGGTCAGGCGCTGGTAATGCTCGATAAAACGTTTGCACTGCACCTCGTTTAACAATCCACTGCCGATACCGGCTACAGCTTGCGCCAGTTTGTTTTCCTGCAGCAACCGCCACCCGAGCACCACCTCAAAGCAGGGAGCCTTTAACATCAACAGCCAGTCAATGCTCTCGAACAGGGCCTGATACTCGCTTACCAGAAACCGGCTGTAAGCCTTGCGCCACAGACCATTTTGATCTTCATTGCGCTCCAGCGCATTGATCGGATCATCCAGGCTCCCCTGATCGAGTGGCGGAGCACCGATACACCAGCCTTCAAGAATTACCGCGGAAACCGGACCGTACACCACATCCCATTGCGACGGCGGTTTTCGATCATCACAGGCCTTGTCAAAGCGCGGCAGATAAACCGCCTCACCCGGTTGAGCCTGTTTCAGCGCGGTAATGGTATTTAAAGCGAGCTCGACATCATGGGTGCCGGGCACACCGCGTGTGACAAACAGCGGATGGATCATCTGAGCCAGATGATTACGTTCGGCTTTCGTGCGATAGAAATCATCAATGGAGAGCACGGCAATGTGGTGTGCAGCCTTGCTTTCAAGCAGTGCCTGCAGAAAAAGCGCCGCAGTTGATTTCCCCGATCCCTGGGAACCATTGATACCAATGACAGGGATTGACCCCTGATAAATTTGTTTATCGATGGCATTGGCAATCGGTTCAAGATAGAGCGAAACATAGTTCGTGTATTCAGCAGGCAAAGCAAGCTGTGTAATCAGCTTCTGTATGTTTTTATTGTGCATGAATCCTCAACTTACCCGGTTGATAATTCCAACCTAGCAGGCTGTGTTCATTAGGCAAGTTTCAAGGCATCTTCTGCATATACAAAGCCGCTGCACGCCATTGTGCAAAACCGCCTGGTCAGTCGCGTTGCCCTGACAGCACAGGGGCAGATTACTCCCCGATCAACCTGACCCGGAAAGTGCGCCCTTTGAGCTGGCCATCGCCGAGCTTCTTGAGTACTGTTTTCACGGCATCACGGCTGACGGCCACATAAGCCCAGTTATCCATGATATGGATTTTGCCAACCTGTTTGCCGGTTATCCCCCCCTCACCTGTCAGGGCACCGAGAATATCACCGGGACGAACCTTCTGCTTTTTACCGCCACCGATCTGCAGGGTTGCCATGGGCGCTTGCATGACCGGTTTTTCCAGCAGCGACAGCGGCGGCAGTGCTTCACTGTCGATTTTTGTTTCAAGATAATCGGCAAGCATGGTCAGCTTGTATTCACTGCCGTTATGCAGCGTGAAGGCCATACCCGTACTGCCGGCGCGGCCCGTGCGCCCGATACGGTGCACATAGGTTTCCGGCTCATGCGGCAGCTGGTAGTTGACGACAGCATCGAGTGCATCGATATCCAGGCCACGCGCCGCCACATCGGTAGCCACGAGAATGGAGATGCTTTTATTGGCAAAGCGCACCATGGTCTGATCACGATCCCACTGCTCCAGATCGCCATTGAGCGCCAGCGCACTGAAGCCGGAGCGCACCAGCTCATCAGTGATTTCCAGCGTCTCCACCTTGGTGTTGCAGAAAACAACGGTTGAATCCGGACGATATTGCAGCAGCAACAAGCGCAGTGCAGTCAAACATTGCTTCTGATCAACAACTTTGTAAAAGTGCTGCGAAATCGTGGCGTTATCATGCCTTGCTTCAACCTCTACCACCACCGGCTTAAGCATAATACGTTTGGAGATGGCCTTGATCTGATCCGGGAATGTGGCACTGAACAGCAGGGTCTGGCGCCATTTGGGTATCTGATTAACGATGGCATCCAGTGAAGCCTGGAAGCCCATATCCAGCATGCGATCAGCTTCATCGAGCACCAGCGTATTCACATGATCGAGCTTCAGCGTGCCGCGGCTCAGGTGATCTTCGATGCGGCCGGGCGTACCGACAATAATGTGAGCACCATATTCCAGAGAACCCACCTGAGGGCCGAACGGCATGCCGCCGCAGAGGGTCAACACCTTGATGTTGGCGATGCTGCGGGCCAGCCGGCGAATCTCCTTGGTCACCTGATCAGCGAGTTCCCTTGTCGGGCAGAGCACCAGTGACTGCACCTGCAGACGATCTACATCCAGCTTCTCCAGCAGGCCAAGGCCGAAGGCCGCGGTTTTTCCCGAGCCTGTTTTGCCCTGTGCAATGACATCTTTGCCATCGAGAATCAGTGGCAGACTTTCTGCCTGTATCGGCGTCATCTGATCATAACCCAGCGAAGCGAGGTTTTTCAGCAGATCGGGCTGCATGTTAAGGGTAGAAAAGTCTGTCTGGCTCAATGGAATTATCCTGTGTTGGAGCGAATTGCTGAAGCGCCGAATCAGCCGTAAAGCTTGCAGCGTTGACCCAATGTTAGTGTTGCAGCCGCACAAAAGATATGAAGACTCGTCGGAGAGAGAGACAACAGCTGTTTCACTTCCTAGCCTGGTTCCATTTGAAGGCGGCTTTTTCTTCCTTTTCAGCGCGGTATTTCAGCTGCAGGCCCTTTAAAAAGTTACGCAATACCTGATCCATACAGGCGCGGTAGTGGTTATGGCCGGGCTTGCGGAAAAAAGCACTGAGTTCATGTTTACTCATGCGCCGTTCGTCCAGTGCGAGAATCTCCAGAATATCATCGTCCTTCAGATTCAGTGCGATTTTCAGTTTTCTGAAAATGATATTGTTGTTCAGACGCGCTTCAGGTGCTGGCTGCGGCCCCTCTTTTTTGCCGCGTCTGTCGATAATCAAACCATTGAGAAACAGTGCCAGATCGGTGTCGCTGCACGCCACCAGAGCCGGGTCATCATCTTTTTTCAGCCAGGCACTGATCTGCTCGCGCGTGACCGGATAACCAGCCAGTGCAAACAGCGCCATCATCTTCGAATCGTTAAAATCGAAGGCATAGCGGATTCGGCGCAAAACATCGTTATGGGTCACATGGGTCTCCTCAGGCACAGAGCATGCTGCTCTGCATGAAAAACTATAACCCGCCCGGCTCGGGTTGGAAATGAACATCCCTTTTCAAGCCGTTCCGGCAAGGCCCTGAGTCGCAGCCTCTGATGTCTATGCAATAAGCAGTGATGCCTGTTTATTCATCATTCATCAGCCGCAATCAGACAAAAGCGTTGAGAAACAAAGAGCCTCCTGTTGGCAGTGCAATTGCTTTACATCGATACACTTCGCGTCATCGGGCATACAGCAAAAAGCTGTAATTAATGCGTAAAATCAGACTATGCCTGTGGTGGATACTGTCACTGATGATAGGATGAGACGGATAAACAAGAGCACAAACTGGCTACACACTGGATATAGATCATGACTGAGACTGTATTGACCCACAACAATGAACAGAGCACTGCACCACCGCATGTATGGCACCAGCTGATCAACCTGAAGCTCGCGGCCCTCGGCATGCCCACCTGCCAGCTGAAAGAGGGTGATTACGCCTATCTTGCGATGGCAGACAGCGTCCTCAAACGCTACGCCCGGCTAAGGCGTTTACTCTCCGCCTACCGCTGTCCGGCCGACCAGCGTATTCAGGATTTTCTCAACGCATACCTGTCTGAAAATGGTGTGGAGCAATCGGTCGAAATGCCCGGCACAACCCTGATTGTGGACAAGCCCGGCATAGCCCGCGAAATGTCGCTGCCGCTGAACGGCAACCACTTCCATTCGGACATCATTGACTCCTACCGTCTGTTGCAAGGCGCGTTGCACAACCCTAAAAACGATCGCCGCACCACCAAGGGTGTATTCCATATCGCTGCCGGCAGCCTGCCTGTGCCTGCTGACAAGAAAGAGGTGCCTGCTGCCGTCTTCGGCGCACTACTGAAAGAGGCCTTTAACCCGCCCGGCTGGCTGCTTGAGCTGCCCGCAACCTGTGAGGAGCCTGAAAAAGCCGAGCTCTGGGTATCCCTGCTGCTGCGCCCGACCGTGCGTCCTGAAGTCAAAGGCGTACTGCCCGCCAAGAGTCTTGAGGTGCGCATGTTCGCTCCCGGCGGACTGGTCTCCAATCTTGATTTCGTGGAGTCGATCTTCGGCAATGGCGGTGATCCGTTCCTGCCGGAGAACGATGCAGCACTCGATATCGAGCACTGGACCGGCCAGACAGGCTGCATCATTCTCGCCCCGCATCTGGTCGGCCTGAAGAAAAAAGAGCTGGGCCTGCCCTGCTTCGCGGATGCCAGCGAACGCCAACGCCGCGACGGCATGTGCTGGCAGAACGAGGACGAGTTATACAACGAGGGCAATGCCTTCAAGATTGTCTGCCGCGATATGCGCGGTGTGATTGTCACCATCATCGCCGACAACTATTTCGGTTACAGCAAGAAAGAGATCAAATCGCATATCAGCTACTCGGCCAACCTGTTCGGCGGCTGCGAGGAGGAGCATGCAGGCGGTGCACTCGCTTTCCCTCGTTACAATCTCGGCGAGATCTATCTGCTGCGCTCCAGCGATATGGTAGACAATCACACCTTTGCCGATCTGTGTCAGCGGCTCGGCGACAGGATTGAGCTAAAAGCCGAAGGCTATGCTGTGGACAAGCGTTTCCCCGAAATCATCTACGTGCCGGAAGATACACAGATCAACCTGCATGACCTGAAGGTAAGCTGGCAGACAAAGAGCGGACAACAACATATCAAGCTGCTGGTGAAAAACACCTTCATCTACCCGAGCGGCTTCAGGGTACATCTGGAACGCCATCCCGATGCGCCAAGCTGGCGACTGATCGGCACCATCGGTGAAGGCACCTTCTGCCACAAACCGAGTACAGTATCCGGTGGCGGCAAATCGGAAATTTCCAAATCCATTGCCGGTGCAATCATCTCCGGGCCGACCTATGTGGGGGATTTTGAGCAGGATATGGACCAGGTCAGGGCTGTATTCGAGCGCGATTACTCCACCCGCTTCCGCAACCCGGGGTCACGCAAACCGGACACACGCAGCCTGCTGAGTAAACTGCGCAGTCTAGGCTCGGTGATCAAGCTGTTAACACCTTCGGCCAACGACTATACGGATGAATACAACCAGTGGCTGGAAAGCATCCCGCAGCATATTCTGGCACTGGCCTTTATGATCAAGCGTTTTTACAGAACCGCATGGGGCAGTGACTGGGATCAGCACTTTTCCGTGGACAAGGTGAATGGTCATCCGGGCCATGAACTGCGCCACCACGGTCGCAAACTGATGGCAAGCTACCTGCGTGTAGGGTTCGGCAACGATGGTAGCTGGCGCCTGTTCAAGCTGCGTCAGGACTATATTGCATCAGACAAACTGCAGATGGAGGACGACATCACCGCTTCGACCGTGATTCCGGTCAGCTATGTGCAAGGACTGAATCCCGAATTCGACCACCCGAGTATCAAGCTGACGAATAACTGTGAACTGCGCCTGTTTCAGCGACCTGACGAAGCGATCAACCGCGGCGCGGACCTGCAGACCGAATCCGATATGTCTTCGGGCAACAGCTTTATCTCCAACTTCGAGCCTATGCAACGCGATGATGCACAGGAGATGATCGAGGATGTGGTGCACTTTGAAGAATTCAGCGCACCGATGCAGGGCCTGATACACAATGCCGCAGGTATGGATGACTCCCTCTACTTCGTCTCCTCGGCGCATCCGCGTCTGGTGGACGGCAAGCCCAGCCAGAATGTGCGCTACCTGCAGGACAGGCCCGATATGGCCAATCCACGCGCCGCCTATCTTGCGGAAATAAGCACCCGTCTCAAGCGCGGCCTGGAGTCGGAACAGCCGGTGCATTTCCCTGTCAATGCCGTACTCACGGGGCGTCGAAACAACCCACCGGGGCCGGGAGCCAGATCGCTGGCGGTGTATAATCCGATTCACTATCAGGAGCTGCCTGAGTTGTTTATGGACTTTATCTGCAGCCTGACCGGAAAATCACCATCGACAACCGGTGCCGGTTCCGAAGGCGCGCTGACCAAGGGACCTTTCAACTCGATCTCTGCCACGGCTGATCTGAATAATGCACTGGTATCCTTCATCCTGTGTGGCTACGACGGGTTCTCCACCGCAGCTGGCCATATCGGCGCCAACAGGCGTATTGATCACGATATCAGCATGCTGATTCCGGAGATCTGGTGCCGCCTGCCGGCCAGTATCCAGAAATCTGCATACATGATCGAGCAGGGCTATCTGGAGAAGCTTGAGGATTTTGAATACGAGGGGAAAACCGTGCTCGCCAGCCGGCTTGGTTATCGTATGACAGAGCGCTTTATTCAGGATCATTTCGGCAAACTGTTCGACAGACCGATGGCCGTTTTCGATGAAGCCATGCTCAAGCCGGAAACCCAGGGTATGGAAGACTTTGTTGATGGCATAAACAACATCTGCGAAGCACAGCAACGCGTGGCAAGCGACTATTTTCTGGATGGTTCCATCAACGATGCCTGCCCGCCACTCAAGGCACTGCTGCACATCATGGCAAATGGAAGATACAAAGGCATGAGCGTGGATGATCCCGCAATCCGCAACATGTTCAGCCGCGAATACCTGCTTGAGAGCGACTGGTACAAAGAGCGCCTTGTCATCAAGCAGGCCAGAGATACACAACTCTGGCTCTCGCATCGGAAACATCTGCTTAGCCAGTTGCAGGAACTCGATGAAGATGAAGCGGGCAGGCGCCTGCATCTGAACGAACGCATCACAGAGGCTGACAGAATGATCACCAAGGTTTCTGGCAAAGCCTATCTGGAACGACTGCGTGGCACACTGGGCGCCGACTGGATTCACCGCGAAGCATAATAGATAGCAACACGCCGCCTGTCGGTTTCCCGATTGGGGTCTCCCCTGCTCCCAGGGCAACACCTGCCAACTCAGGTGACTGGTTCGCGTCCTGCTTCGTGAGCTAAACAGGACATAATAGGCACCTGTGAAATAAGGTAGTTTTTATCGGGTAGTGACCAGCTTTCAACGTAAGCGTCAAAGCAACCTCATCTACCGCTTATAAATTGAAGGCTCAGACTTCGCATCAAATTTGATGTGGAGGCAATATAATGGCAGAGAATCCAAAGGGTCGAGCCGCGAAGCGGCAATACTGGAAGCAGGTGGTATCCGACTGGGAGCATGGTAATTTCAAAACACAAAAAGAGTTCTGCCAGCACGCAGGTATATCATACAAATCACTGAGCCGTTGGCGGCGCGTATTCAGGCATGATCTTCCGCCGCCAAAACCGGCAATGGCCTTTTCCACCGTTCATGTACGGAAAGAACCATGC
>MNWZ01000152.1 GCA_001871925.1 Zetaproteobacteria bacterium CG1_02_53_45 | reverse complement strand
GGTTACATCGTTCGGGCACATTGGGGTATTGAAAACAATCTGCATTGGGTGCTGGATTATGCTTTTGATGAAGATTCCAACCGTGCACGAAAAGGAAATAGCGCGGCAAATATGGCAGTGGTTCGGCATATTGCTTTGAATCTGATCAAAGCCGATACATCATCCAAAATCGGCATTAAGAATCGAAGGCTTAAAGCTGGATGGGATAATGATTATTTGGAAAAACTGCTAATGGGAAAGTAACAGTTTTAATGCGATTGCCCTGTTTCCTTGTGATGAACCCGTATCAATTTTTACAGTTCCTTTTTACAGTACCGCTTAAGCATCCTTGATCTCCATGTTACATTGCGCGCATGACGAATAAGACGGCCGATGTGGTTCACACCCCAATGATGCAGCAGTATTTAAAAATCAAGTCCGAGTATTCGGATTGCCTGCTGTTTTATCGCATGGGCGATTTTTATGAGATGTTTTTCGATGATGCCGTTGACGCCTCAAAAATTCTCGATATCACGCTGACCAAACGCGGCAAGGCGGGTGGGGACGACATTCCCATGGCCGGTGTGCCCTGGCATCAGGCCGAAGGTTATCTGGCCCGTCTGGTTGCCGCCGGCAAACGTGTGGCGGTATGTGAACAGATGGAAGCGCCGGATGGCTCGAAGGGTCCGGTTCGCCGCGATGTCGTACGTGTGGTGACTTCAGGCACGATTACCGAAGCAGCACTGCTCGACCAGTCACGCTCAGCACCACTGGTGGCCTGTTATCGACAGGGGGAAAAATGGGGGCTGGCGGCAGTGGACCTCTCCTGCGGACGCTGGTCCTTGCTGGAGGGGGCAGGCCAATCCATGCTCGACGAACAGTTCGCCGTGCTGGCGCCTGCAGAGCTGCTGTTAACGACGGCCGAGGACCTGCAACTGGATGTGCCCGTCACCCGCCCGGGCGACTGGAGTTTTGCCGCAGCTGTTGCCAAAGATCAGTTGCAACAGCATTTCGGCGTCACCGACTGGCAGTCACTGAATCTGGGTAAACATGAAATGGCCAGTGCCGCCGTGGGCGCCGTGCTGGTATATCTTGCTCAGACACAGAAGTGCGCGCTCGAGCACCTCTCCCTGCCGGTATTTATAGAGCAGTCACAAGGCATGTCGATTGATATGCGTTCGCGCCGTAATCTCGAGCTCTACTGCACACTCAATGGCGATCCCAAAGGCGGCATGATTGCCGTGCTCGATGAGACCAAGACGCCGATGGGTGCGCGCCTGTTGCGCGAGTGGATTGATCGTCCGTTGATCGATCTGGCCCTGTTGAACGACCGCCAGGATGCCGTACAGAGCCTGATTGATGATTCCGATACACAGATGGCCCTGCGGCGGGCTCTCTCCGGTGTGCGCGATATGGAGCGTATGCTGACCCGTATTGTGCTTGGTCGCGCCAGCCCGCGGGATTTCAGAGGCCTGGCAGAGGCGCTGATGGCACTGCCCGAGCTGTATCAGCTGTTGGCTGATCGAAGCGGGCTGTTCGCGGCTATGGTACAGGCCATGCAGGGGATGGAATCGTTGGCTGAAGAGCTCGATAGCGCCATCATCGAAGCTCCGCCGCAGGTGTTTCGCGATGGCGGTGTGATTCGGCAGGGTTATGATGCCGAACTCGATCGTTTGCGCAGCCTGGCCAAAGATGCCGGGGACTGGCTCAATGCCTATGAAAAACGCGAACGTGAACGCACGGGGCTTGCCAACCTGCGGGTGAAATACAATAAGGTGTTCGGCTACTTTATTGAGATCTCCAAGGTACAGGCCAAAGATGCGCCGGCGGATTACGTGCGCAAACAGACGCTGGTCAATGCCGAGCGATTTATTACCGATGAGTTGCACCGGTTTGAGTCTGAAATTCTCGGTGCACGGGATGCCGCACTGGCGCGTGAAGAGGGGTTGATTGAGGCGGTCAGGCAACAGATGTGCAGGCAGGCATCATCAATTCAGCAGGCCGCCCGTGCCGTGGCAGGGCTGGACGTGCTCAGCTGTTTTTCCCATCTTGCCCGTACCTATCATTATGTGCGCCCGGAAGTGCATTCAGGGCGCAGCCTGAAGCTTAGCGGTGGTCGTCATCCGGTGGTGGAGAGGCATCTCGGCGGTAAAGAACCGTTCGTGGCCAACGACACCCATATGGATCTGAAAAGTCGCCGTTTTATGTTGCTTACCGGCCCGAATATGGGTGGTAAATCAACCTATATGCGACAGGTGGCCTGGATCGTCTGGCTGGCGCATACCGGCTGCTTTGTGCCTGCCGACGAAGCCCGTATTCCGCTGACCAGACGTATTTTTACCCGCGTGGGGGCGGGCGATGAGCTGGCCAGCGGGCGTTCCACCTTTATGGTGGAGATGATGGAGACCGCCACGATATTGAATCAGCTGGAATCGCGTTCACTGGTTATTGTCGATGAGATCGGCCGCGGTACCAGCACCTGGGACGGTCTGGCCATTGCCTGGTCTGTGGCCGAGCGCTTGATTGCCTCGAAGGATGTGTTGACCCTGTTCGCGACCCATTACCATGAACTGACCGAACTGCCCGATGAGTTTGAGACAGCATTCAATGCATCAGTCACCGTGCGTGAATGGAATGGTTCGGTGATTTTTATGCATCAGGTGATTGAAGATGCCGCTGATCAGTCCTACGGTATCGCTGTAGCCCAGCTTGCAGGACTGCCCAGGGAAGTGATTAAACGGGCGCGAGAGCACCTGTTCAGACTGGAGCACGGTTCTGAACTGGCGGCGGAAGCCGGCAAGTCGCAGCTGGGACTGTTTGCTGTTGCAGAGAAGCGGCAGCAGGAGAAAGGTCTGGAACGCTTGAAACTGCTGGAAAGCATGCTTGCATCGATTAATATCGAAAGTCTGCGGCCGCTGGATGCGTTAACACTGCTCGACCAGCTGAAGAACGAGGTGGAAAAATGAACAGGCAAATGATGATGGTTTCGTTGCTGGCAGCCGGTTTGAGTGGTTGTACCTGGGTTGATGTTGATCAGCAGGCGGCAGCTGTGCGCGTGCTGGATCTGTCGCAGGTTGAAGAGTGTAAGCAGCTGGGCCGGGCAAGCGTATCGGTGCTTGATAAGGTGCTGTTTTTCTCCAGAGGTGAACAGAAAGTGGCTGAAGAGCTGGAGCGGCTGGGGCGCAACGGTGCTGCGGAAATGGGTGGTGATGCCATTGTGCCGATGAGCAAAGTGATTGACGGTGAACGCGTATTTAACGTTTACCAGTGCCGGTGATTTGTGAACAATAAACAGCGGTTACAGAATATCTATGCACAGGTTGCAGATGCATTTGCGGCCGGGAGAAGCGGCTCGGAGCTAAGCCAGTTGATGTGGCAGCAGGTCAACGTGCTGCTCATTGATCTGTGGCAGGAGAAGGCGCCGCTGGCGGCAGCGTGTGTTGATCTGGTTACCGTTGGCGGTTCCGGTCGCGGTGAGTTGTCACCCCATTCAGACTGGGACCTCTGGTTTCTGGTGCCTGAAACATGCCCTGCTGAAGTGGAACAGGAGCTGCAGAACTTTCTGTTGGCGCTATGGGATATGGGAGCCAAAATCGGCCATGCCGTGCGTTCGGTCAGTGAAACCATGGCCCATATCAATGAAGACTGGGCCAGTGCCACGGCCGCTACCGAGTCACGCCTGTTGTTTGGTTCCGGCGAAATTTATGCCCAGTTGCAGTCTAAACTTGAAGGCTTTTTCAAGAAACAGCGCAAGGCTTTTGTCGAGGCCAAGCTGCTGGAAGTTGAGGCGCGCCATGCCCGTACCGATGGCACGGCATTCTGGATGGAGCCCGATATTAAAGAGGGCAAAGGCGGCTTGCGCGATGTGCAGGCTGTGTTCTGGATGGCCAAGGTCTGGTATGGTTATGATGATATTGAAGGTCTGGTTGCTGCCGGTGCAATCTCAGAGGTGGAGCGCGACAGTTTGTTGAATGCGCAGGATTTTCTCTGGCGCTGTCGGGCAGGCCTGCACCTGGAAATGAAGCGTGCTACGGACCGCCTGGGTTATGAGCAGCAGGCGATTCTGGCTCAGAAGATGGGGTATCAGGCGGTCTCTCATCGTCCTGCCGTTGACGCCTTTATGAAAGATTATTTCCGTCATGTGGGGCGCATTGCGCGTGTGTCCGGCATGTTGTTTATGCATTTTCAGGAGCAGTTGAACCCACAGTGGTTCTCTTTTGAGCGCAGTATCGGTGACGGCTTTACTCTGGAAGGTAAACGGCTGGGCATCGAAGGTGACCATGTTTTTGAAGATGAGCCGTTACGCCTGCTGCGTATTTTCATCGAGGCGCAAAAAGGGCAGCGCCATCTCTCCAGTCAGGCACTGCGCCAGGTGCGCGCCGATGTGTTGCTCATTGATGATGCTTTTCGAGCCAATCCGTTGGCGCATCGGCTGTTTTTGCAGATTCTGCGCGGCAAGCGCAATGTGCACTGGACCCTGAAAGAGATGAACGATACCGGCGTGCTGGGCCGCTTTATCCCCGAGTTCCGTGATGTCGTGGGTCTTGGTCAGTTTAACCAGTATCATGCCTTTACCGTCGATGAACATACGATTCGGGCTGTCGGCGAAGCACGCAACTTTTTGCATAATGACCGTACTGTGCGGTTGCCGCTGGCGCACGATGTCAGTTACAAAATTAATCGCCCCGAACTGCTCTATATTGCATTGATTTTCCATGATATTGCCAAGGGGCTACCCGGCAACCACTCGAAAGTCGGGGCCGTGATGGCGCGTGATTTCTGTCAGCGTATCGGGCTTGATGAGGATGCCACGGATCTGGTCTCCTGGCTGGTGAAAGAGCACCTGATGATGGCGGTGAACAGCCAGCGTTTTGACCTTTCCGATCCGGAAGTGATCCGTGCCTTTGCCGAGCGTGTGGGCAGCCAGAATCGTTTGCAATACCTGCTGCTGTTAACTGTCGCCGATATTGCGGCCGTTGGTCCGAATGTCTGGAACGACTGGAAAGGCTCGTTATTGTCTGAACTGTATCGCTTAACCGAGCAGTATTTTCTCAATGATGAGAGCATCAGTGAGACATCCGAGCGGCTGTATCAGATGCGCGTGCATGCTGTGCTTTCCGGGCTTGAGGGTGATGAGGCAAGACTGCGCGGGACTCTTGCGCTGATGAGCCGCCATTGTGTGATGCATTTTCCTCCACGTCAGATGATGGATATTATTCCGCTGCTGGCGAAAAGCAGCGGTAATGAGGTGAAGTTCTGGGTTGACCGGGATCGTTCTGAAACGCTGTTTTATATCGTTGCCCATCCGCGTCCGGGACTGTTTGCGGCTCTGGCGGCAACACTGACGTCGGGTCATGCCAGTATTCTGGCTGCACAGGCTTATGCGCTGACTGATGGCCGGGTACTCGACGTGTTCCATCTGCAGGGGGCTGACGGCACACCGTTTAATATCATTTCCGATCTCGAACGTTTGCAGAGCCGGATAGAAAAGATGCTCGCCTCAGAGCGGCTGCCTGAGCTGGTGATCGACAAATCCTTCAAGGTTAATGTGCTGATGCGCAATGTGCCGGTACGTGTGCGTAATTTACCCAAAGCGAGTTTCCGCGAAACCGCCATTGAGGTTTCCACCGCCGATCAGCCGCGACTGCTGGCCAGACTGGCCGATGCGATTGCCAGGGAGGGTTACTCCCTGCACGGCGCCTCGGTTTCCACATTCGGCGAACGTGCCGTGGATGTCTTCTTTGTCGCAGGCAAGGATTCCGGGCCGTTGCCGGCTGCGCAGATAGATGCGTTATGTGATAAGCTCTCCGATGTGGCGGCACTGCCAGCAAGCTGAATAAATCAATCATATTGATTTATTCAGCGCGATAGTGAAAAAAAAGAACGATCAACAGGTGTTGATCTACAGCGCGATAGTGAACAAAGCCCGGTCAGCGGGTAGTAAGGGGTTGATCTGATATGACAATACTGGACCGTATGTTCGCCACGCGTCAGCAGAAGAAACACGGTTTTGTACTGGCACTGGGCGGCGGCGGCGGCCGTGGTCTGGCACATCTCGGCGTGCTTCAGGTGCTTGAGGAACATAAGCTCAGGCCGGATGCAATTGTCGGCAGCAGCATCGGAGCCCTGTTCGGGGCGATGTATGCGATCGAGCCGGATGCCAAATCGTTAATTCGCCGTGCCGGCAAGATTCTGGCTTCGGAAGCCTTTACCAGTATCGAATTGCCCATGCTGGATGAAGCTGACAGCCAGGATCAGAGCTGGTTATCCAGACTGACAGCCGCAGCCAAGCAGACCCTGCAGTACACCCGTGCGGCAACCGATACTTCGATGGCCGATACAGACGCGTTGATTGATATTGCTTTTACCTTTTGCGGTGGCGAGTCCTTTGCCGATGCGAAGATCCCGCTGTTTATTACGGCCGTGCAGTTTCCCAGTGGCGAAGACCACCTTTTTTCCGTTGACTCCGATGTGCAATTGCCCTGTGCCATTGCCGCCAGTATGGCCATTCCCGGTGTTTTTAATCCGGTCCGGATAAAAGGTGAGAAGTATGTCGATGGCGGTGTGGCATCGGAGTTGCCATCGAAGGAGGCGAGGATGGTGGCCAGGCCCGATCAACTGGTGCTGGCGGTTAATGTCGGGACAAGGCCGCGGAAAGATATTGAGCCGGTTAATGTTTACGGCATGCTGGACTGGTCATCGGAGGTCAAGTCACTCTACCTGCGGAAATATGCGTGCGTATATGCCGATGTGCTGATCGAACCGATGGTCGGGTTTACCCAGTGGCATGATTTTTCCAACCCGGAGCAGGAAATCGACAGGGGACGTCAGGCGGCACTGGAAATGATGCCGGAACTGATTGCGAAGCTGGGAGCTTAGGAAAATGCTGATTAATTGCCATCTTGTCAATAATCAGCCAGCGAGGGCAAAAGCGTCGTTTTGCCCTCGCTTACAAAATCAAGCACTTATGTGCATGATTTTGGCAGGCCGTCCATGGCCTGCACGGAAGCGCTGAATAAATCAGCGCTTCCTTAGGAGAAGTGATGCGCGAAGTAGAGCGGGCGATTGTGCTGGCTGCAGGGCTGGGAACACGTCTGAAATGGTTGACCAATCACAGGCCCAAGGCCTTGATGATGGTGGCCGGTGAGCCGGTGATCACCCATGTGATTCGCTCTCTGGTGGCACAGGGTGTGCGCGACATTGCCGTGAATGCATTTCATCATGCCGGGCAGTTACAGACGTTTCTCGGCGACGGTTCAGGATTCGGCTGTCGCATCACCATCAGTTATGAGGAAGAGCTGTTAGATTCCGGTGGCGGGGTCAGAAAAGCAATGGATCTGTTGCCGGGCGATGGTCCTGTGGCGGTTTGCAATGCTGATGTCCTGAGTGAGATCAATGTGCGGCAGCTGGCAGTAATTCTGCCTGATGCGGGGGCTGCCATTGCTCTGGTAGCGAATCCCGCGCATCACCTGCGAGGGGATTTTGCATTGAATCGAGGGGTGGTCATGGAGGCGGGCGAAGAGCGTTTTACCTTTTCCGGTGTGTCGGTCTGGCATCCTGAAACGTTTAGCGACTACAAGCCCGGTGATATTTTCTCATTAACCCGCCCGATGCGTGAGCTGATCGCACAAAATAGATGCGCCGGTCTGCTCTATCGCGGGCCATGGTTTGATATTGGCCGACCGCGTGATCTGATGCGGGCGAACCGCATCATGGGTCGACGCTGATGCGTATCTGGATTGATGCCGATGCCTGTCCGAAAGTGATCAAAGAGATCCTTTATAGGGTTGCAGAGCGTACCCGGATTCCATTGACGCTGGTGGCCAATATGAAACTCCAGTATCCGAAATCGGATTATATCGACAGCGTTCATGTGGCTGCCGGAGCCGATGTGGCCGATGCCTATATCGTCGATAACGCTGAGCCGGGCGATCTGGCCATTACTGCCGATATTCCACTTGCCGCAGGCATGATCGAGAAGGGCGGGTTTGCCCTGAACCCGAGAGGCGAGCTCTACACCCCGGACAATGTGCGCAGGGCGTTAAGTGTACGTAATTTCATGGATGAGATGCGCGGCAATGGTGTGATGACAGGAGGGCCTCCTGTATTTAACCAGGCTGATCGAATGAAGTTTGCCAATCAGTTGGATCGGTTTATAACCAGGCATTTGAAGGAGAACTCATGATTCTGCATCCACAACTGGAAAATGATTGTTTCGTTGTCGGCCGCTTTCCGCTTTGCGCTCTGCTGTTAATCAATGATGCCAACTATCCGTGGTTTATCCTTGTGCCGCAGCGCGAAGGCATTACCGAGATCCACCAGCTATCGGAAGCAGATCAGCAGCAACTGATGCGAGAGTCATCGATGCTGGCGAGCTGTATCGAAAAGGAATTCAACGCCGATAAAATCAATATCGCAGCGCTGGGCAACATGGTTCCGCAACTGCATATCCACCACATCGTCCGCTATAAAACCGACCCCGCTTGGCCTGCTCCTGTTTGGGGTAAATTAGAGGCCACTCCCTATCTGGATGAAGAGGTGAAGATATTACGCTCACACTTGTCGCAATCGTTAGCAGAGGTTGGTTTGAAAGTGTGAATGGATGATTGTTGGCCTAAGTTGAGCTGACATGCTGCTTCGATAAATTGACGATTATCATTTTCTTTGTATCAATCAAACAAGCTATTTTATGGCATCCTGACAGGTATGCTCTTGAGCTACTCTCAGGGATTCAGAATTTCTCTGGGTTATGCCTTCTTGTGTTTTTTAAGCACCAAGCTCACAAGGTGCTCAAGGAGGAGAAGGGCTTTTACTTTACTGTGAAGTTGATTCATGACTAGTGCCTTTGCATTATCAGACCCCAGTATGTTCTCAAACTTTTTCCATGCTAAAGCCTTCTCTGTATCAGTGTGATACTGGGTTCCATTTAACATGAAATGATCCCGATTCAGATCGCAAGCATCCCTCAGCCATTGCAGGCTGCATAGCAAGCTGGATTTATAACAGGCTCAGGCCCGTTGAGGCATGTAGCCGAACTTAATCAGCGCCTTGATCCAGCGAGGCGCATTGCGTTTAACTGCCATTGCTTCGTAATCGACGGTCGAATCCCGGTAATGCTCGCCGCGACTGATCATGAAGTAGCATGTCCGCAAGAGTTTGTGAGCAAGCGCAACGATGGCGCGTTTATGGCCGCGCCGGATGGCCAGAG
>MNWZ01000045.1 GCA_001871925.1 Zetaproteobacteria bacterium CG1_02_53_45 | reverse complement strand
TTGCATCAGTGTAAACGTGTGTATGCGGTGTTTCGTCTGTTGTACCGAAATGGCGTCAGTCAAACTGGCGCATGGTGTACGGCGTTGAGCGGTAAGGGGTGGTGGCGATTGTCGAAAACCCCTGCGGCACATCGCGCCATGAATCTGGAATGGTTTAAGGACAATGGATTGCAATCGCTTGCGGAAAGATGGTTGCGGTACCAACAAACATAGCAACCGCCGGATACGATGAGTACGTCCGGTGGTGTGAGAGGGCGGCGGGAGCGATCCCGCCCCCTACTCGATTTGGGGTTTGCGAGGCACTCAGGTTCTTGCACATGCATCCGCTCTCTGATGGGATATTTCAATGTCTGAAAATGATGCGGATCAAGCTCGCTGGCAGCGCATAGAGCGTCCACTGGAAGGACAGGTCACCAGTTTTGATTTGAAGGCAACACTGGTTCTTTCAACGGGAAAACAGATCGAGATCAGTGAGCAGGGGGTTCTTGTCTGTTACCAAGGGGAGCTGCGGGCATGGCGCAATCGCTGTCCGCATGCGGGTTCTCCGCTGGACTGGAATCCCGGCCGGTTTTTCACTGAAGAGGGTGACCTTCTCGTTTGTCATACCCACGGCGCACTGTTTAATCCCCTCTCCGGTGATTGCCTCTCCGGCCCCTGTCCCCGGGGGCTGTTTCCGATTGAGGTCAAGGAAGAGCGAGACGAAATCCTTGTGCCGCTTTCAGCTGATGATGGGGATGCCCCGGACTACTGAATATTCGCCGGCTTAAAACTCTTTCAGCCCCTGACATGCGCGGGCCAGAAAATCCATGTGGTCTACGCCAAAGAACAGTTCGCTGCGTCCTTTGGGCGGGTGCAGGACAAATGTGGGCACACCGAAGGCGCCGGCTTTAAGGGCGGTGCGGGTGTTGGGCTCAAAATCCTCGTTCTGCAGTTCCAGCCACGCCATCGGTAATTGATGAATCTCAACTGCTTGTTTCAACCAGTTTTCATGCGTTGGATCGACAGCTCCTGTCCAAATACTATTGAATACACGCTGCAGAATCTGGCGCGCTGTTCATGTCGTAAGGCTCCTGCTATGCGCAGGGCCGGTCTGCTGTCGAAGCTGCCGGGCATGATCATTTTAAATGGCACATCAAGGAGGGATGCCCAGCGTTTCAGATCGCACAGGCTGTACAGTGCCTTGTTCCTGATATGGCTTGGCGGGGTATTGCCGGAGAGCTTGATCAGCCGCGGCAGGTTTACCGGCAGCCAGTTGAATGCAGCAGCGTTTTTCTCTTCAAAAGCGGTAATCTGTGTCGCGGCCAGATAACTGTAGGGGCTGATGAAATCAAAATAGAAATCAATACCTGTTTTATTCATGGTGGCTGACATACCCCTTGGGCCGAATGGCAACGGTATTTTTGATCTGTGTGCATATCTTGCCATCGCTTCTGACGTAATGCATTTTGAAACAGGGTGTGGATTTGCCTGACTCGGCCAGTTCGGCGGCAATTTGACCGGCCATTGCCTCATCAAAATCAAAGTGTAAAACCAGATCGGAACTGCCTACGCGGATAAAGTCGATCTCCAGCTTTTTGGTAGCAACGCGATAACCGGGGAAACGTTTCAGGCAGGCAAGAGCCGGAACCGGGTCGGCAAGGCTGGCCTGATAACCGCCGAACATATTACCGGCAGCATTGGCGGAGACCCAGTTCAGCGGCAGACGGATGCGCGTGCTGCTCCAGTCCTCATTCAACGCCAGTACCTTTACACGCATCAGAAAGTAGGGCGGAAACAGCTCGAAACGTCGTCTGGCAGACAGGAAGCGTAATACAGAGATGGAGTGGATGCTGCTGCGCATGGCCCTAAACGAACCTGTCGAATGCATGTAAATAATTGTTTTTCATAAAAGTCCCCTTTGGAAACTAAATAAAAACATATAGGGTTCCTAAAGTAAACCAAGTAGAAATTTACGTAGGTTTCTTTTGTGAACTCGCTGTACTGCCAGCATGACCATCAACTTTCAGCTTGAAGCACCCTGCCCGATTGCCCTGCTCCTGGAGTTGGTTGGTGATCGCTGGTCACCTTTGATTATAAGGGATGCATTCTATGGTGTCAGGCGTTTTGATGGTTTCCAGCAGCATCTGGGGATTTCCAGGAAAGTGTTAACGATGCGATTGAACGCACTGGTACAGGCAGAGATCCTGAAAAGAGAACGTTATCAGGTGAAGCCGGATCGCTATGAGTACCGGCTGACAATCAAAGGCAGGGAGCTGTTTCCGGTGCTGTTGACCATGATGCGCTGGGGTAACCGCTGGCTGGTGCCCGCCGGTCAGGAAACCGTACAACTGCTGCATATCGGCTGTGGCGAAAAGATTGAGCCAAAACTGGTGTGCAGTCATTGCGATGAGCCGATTAGCGCTGCAGATACACGGACTATGCCGGGGCCGGGGGCGGGCCTCGAGGTGGTGCAGGCATTCAGGCAGATCGTCAGAAAATCAGAGCATAAGCCTGATATGTGAATAAACGCGCTGAATTGCATCATCTTTCCGGCATGGTCGATGCCATACAAGTAGCGTATGGTTCACTTATGACATCGCTACGGCGTTGCTAGAGAGAGATGCTGATTAATGCCATCCTGACAATAATCAGCTCGCAAAGGCAAAAATGTGGTTTTGCCTTTGCTTACAAATCAAGCAATACATGCTTGATTTGGCAGACCATCCGTGGTCTGCACGGGAAACGCTGAATTAATCAGCGCTTCCCCAGAGAGGGGGTGGCGTTGGAGCAACAGGATCTGCAAAAACAGAATGAGAGGCTGCTCAAAGCGCTTGAGATGAATCAACTCATCGCCGGGGAGTTGCATCTGGGCACATTGCTTGAACAGGTGATGGCTGTGACCCAAACCATTATGGATTGCGAAAGTTGTTCGCTGTTTCTCTACGATGAAAAAAGTAACGAACTGGTATTCAACGCCTGTTCGGGTGAAAAAGAGGCTCAACTTAAAGAGATCTGCCGTTTACCCATGGGCAAGGGCATTGTCGGCTGGTGCGCCGAACATGGTGAAACGGTGCGCATTGCCGATGTTTATGATGATGCCCGTTTTGTTGTTGAGTTTGACCGGCAGACAAAATTTACCACGCGCAACATGATCTCTGCCCCGTTGTTTGTGCGCAGCAAACTGATCGGTGTGTGTCAGGTGATTAATCACCAGCATGGTGATTTTTCTGAATCCGATGAACAGCTGCTGGACTCCCTGGTTCCGATGGTTGCCATCGCTATTGATAATGCCCGAGCGCATCAGCGACTGCTTGATCGTGAACTGTTTCAACATGACCTGACGCTGGCCAAGTCCATTCAGGACTCATTTCTACCCATTACACCGCCCGAGATCAGTGGCTACCATTCTGCATTTTATATGCACTCGGCCTTTGATGTGGGTGGTGATTTCTATGATGCGATCCAGATCCCGGATCAGCGTATTGCCTACATTATCGGCGATATCTCAGGCAAAGGCGTTTCGGCGGCCATGATCATGTCTACCGTGCTCAGTGACTTGCGCATGGAGCTCTCCTTTGGCGGCAGTGCCGGCCAGATTCTCAGTCGATTTAATCAGACGCTGTGCAAAAAAGCCCAAAGCGGCATGTTTGTCAGTCTCGTGCTGATGGTCCTTGATCCGGAGGTGCACACTGTCGAGGTGGCCAATGCCGGTCATTTGCCGCCTGTTCACATCCATCAGGAGAGAATATGGCAGCATAATGAGGCCTCAGGGCCACCGGCAGGCATCGTTTCCGATATCAGCTACGATTGCGACAGGCTGACACTTCAAGCCGGTGAAATGGTATTGCTGTATACCGATGGTATTACTGAAGCACGTAATGAGAGTGATGAGATGATGGGCGTCGGCAGGCTGATGAACTGGCTCGATGATGCGCCCGCCACCCCTGATGCCTGTATCGAATATCTAAGGGATTGTATCAGTCACTATGTCGGTGACAGCAGACAGAGTGACGATATTACCCTGTTAATTATGGGACGCGATTAAATCAAATCAAATCAGAAGAAACAGACTGCTGTTACTCCGAAAAAGGCAGCTTGCCTGTATCGTAAATACCATGCAGTGCGGCGACTGTTTCCGGATCAGCCCAGGGCAGTGTGCCCGCAATCCGTTCAACCACAACGCCTTCCCGGTTAAGAATAAAGGTTTCCGGGAAGCGGAAGGATTTGAAAATCGGCGCAGCGATTTTTTCTCCCCCCTTGTCCCAGAACATCGGAAACGTGACCTTCTGTTCAGCCACAAAGTTTTTCACATCATCCGGATTGTTGTCGACCGAGATGCCAACCACAACGAACTTGTCATCCGGCAGCAGCCTGGACAATTGTACCAGATCAGGCATCTCCTTTCGGCATGGCGGGCACCACGTTGCCCAGGCATTGAGCACCACGACTTTGCCTGCAAACAACTGCTGGCTGTCGACCATATCTCCTGCCAGTGATTGCATCTGAAAGGCGGGCATTTTAACGCCCTTTGTGGCAATGGCCTGCTCAGTGTCGTTGCTGCAACCGGCCAACAGTGCTGTGGCCAGTAATCCGGCAGTCATCGTAAAAAGTATACGCTTCATATGTTATGATCCTATGCTGTTCTGTCGCTTGCTTTAGTTATTTGTAGCTGTGATAAACGTGGCTGTTGCCCTGTTTGTCGAAGCTTAACACATCATACCCTTTGGGTGGCAGTCCTGATGGCTGCATGCCCGGTGATTGCATCGGCATGCCCGGTGCAGTCAGTCCGGTCACTGCAGGGCGCTCCTTGAGCAGTCGTTTGATATCATCTGCCGGCACATGGCCTTCGATGATATAGCCATCGACAATGGCGGTGTGGCAGGAGGCAAGCTGTGCAGGTACACCGTACTCGGCTTTGACACGCTCCATCTCGTTGCTGAGCTTCTCGGTTACTGTAAAGCCTTCGGCCTGCAGATGTTTGGCCCAGTCGCCGCAGCAACCGCAGTTCGGATCCTTGTACATCACGATTTCGGTTGCAGAAACTTTCTCGACGGTACTGCAGGCAAGCATAAGCAGTGCGACGGATGCCAGAATAAGCTTTGTCCATGCGGATTTGGAAACAGGCAAGTTGATCATAAAATCTCCTTATAACTTGGTCCGTTTCAGGCGCAAGGCATTGCTGATCACTGAAACAGAGCTAAAACTCATGGCTGCTGCTGCAATAATGGGAGAGAGCAGCAAACCGGTGAAGGGGTAAAGAATGCCCGCAGCAACGGGTATACCGGCTGTGTTATAGGCAAAAGCGAAGAACAGGTTTTGCCGGATATTCTTCATGGTTGCGCGCGAAAGCCTAACCGCTCGAACGATACCGGTTAGTTCGCCTTTGACCAGCGTCACGCCAGCCGATTCCATCGCCACATCGGTGCCCGTACCCATGGCAATACCGACATGCGCCTGAGCCAGTGCCGGGGCATCATTGATGCCATCTCCTGCCATCGCCACAATTTTACCTTCATCCTGCAGCGTCTTGATCACAGCCGCCTTCTGATCGGGTAGTACATCTGCTTCAAAGCGGGCAATTCCCAACTGCTTTGCAACGGCCGCTGCCGTATTGTGGTTGTCGCCGGTGAGCATAACCACCTCGATACCCTCTTCACGCAAGGCTTTGATTGCGTCGGGCGTAGAAGCCTTGATCGGGTCGGAAACACCCAGCAGACCAGCAAGTTTTCCGCTCACAGCAAGATACATGACCGTTTCACCGGACAGTTGACGCTCCCGGGCGACGGATCCGGCGCCGGAGGTGTCAATGTCGTTATCCTGCATCAGCCTGGCATTACCCAGCAGTACAGCTTTTCCTCCGACCGTGGCGCTTACCCCCTTGCCCGTCACAGCAGCAAACCCTTCAACCCCGGCCAGCTCAAGGCCTCGTTCTGTTGCAGCGGCAATCATGGCCTCCGCCAACGGGTGTTCACTGGCCTTCTCTATACTGGCAGCCAGAGTCAAAACTTCATCTTCAGTGGTATCACCCATCGTCTGAATCGAGGTCAATGCAGGTTTGCCCTCGGTTAGCGTTCCTGTCTTGTCCACGACGACGGTATCCACCTTCTCCAAAAGCTCCAGCGCCTCGGCATTTTTGATTAATACACCGGCTGACGCACCACGACCGGTGCCTACCATAATCGAAATCGGCGTTGCCAGCCCCAAGGCGCATGGACAAGCGATAATCAATACCGCTACCGCATTCACAACCGCATGTGCCAATCGCGGTTCCGGGCCGATAAAGAACCATGTCACAAAGGTGATGAGTGCGGTGCCAATGACTATGGGTACGAAATAACCGGCCACGGTATCGGCCATCTTCTGGATGGGTGCCCGCGAGCGTTGGGCGTCGGCAACCATCTTCACGATCTGCGACAGCAATGTATCCGCGCCGACTTTCTCCACCCGCATCAGCAATGATCCGTTGCCGTTCACAGTCGCCCCGATTAGTTTGTCGCCAGCACCTTTTTCAACAGGAGTCGCTTCGCCGGTCACCATGGATTCATCGACGTTGCTTTCACCTTCAGCCACAACACCATCGACAGGAACTTTTTCACCGGGACGAATGCGCAAAATATCACCGGGTTGAACATCTTCCAGCGGTACATCCGACTCACTACCATCTTCGGCCACGCGCCGCGCCGTTTTCGGTGCCATGCCAAGCAGCAGCTTGATCGCTTCATTGGTACGAGAGCGGGCTCTGAGTTCCAGTACCTGACCGAGCAGAACCAGTGTGGTAATCATCGCGGCCGCCTCGAAATAGACATCGACAACCCCTCCCTGCATCTGCATCACCGGCGGAAAAATACCGGGCAGGAGCAACGCAACCATGCTGTAAATCCAGGCCACGCCCACACCGAGACCGACGAGTGTGAACATATTCAGGCTCCGGTTTTTAATGGAGAGGGCGAAGCGCACGAAGAATGGCCAACCGCCCCATAATATAACAGGAGTAGCTAATGCAAATTCTATCCACTGCACGTAACGCATGGATAAGCCCGATGGCAGCCAGCCCGGTGCCAGATCGGCGACCATGGCCAGTATGAACACAGCTGCGGCAAGCGCTACGCTAAATTTAAAGCGCCGGTTCATATCATCGAGTTCCGGATTTTCATCGGACGTGGCGAGCGTGTGCGACTCCAGTGCCATGCCGCACTTCGGGCATAGTCCCGGCTTGTCGCTGACAACTTCCGGGTGCATAGGGCAGACATATTCGATTTCTGCACTGCTTACGGGAGCACCCATCGGTTCAAGCGCCATGCCGCATTTGGGGCAAGTGCCGGGGCCACGCTGTTCTATCTCCGGATGCATTGGACATGTGAACAGTCCCGGGTCGATTTCTGTGGACGAAGCCTCAGGCCGACTCTCTTTGTTGGTATATCGGGACGGATCGGCAGAAAATTTATGCAGACACTTCTCGCTGCAAAATCGGTAACTGTTATCAGCAAGCTTGATACGATGGGCAGATTCTGGTTTGACATGCATGCCGCAGACAGGATCAATGGTGAATGGGTCGGGATCAGCATTGAACTTTTCATGACAGCGGGTGCTGCAGAAGTGCCACTGGTGTCCGTCATATTCAGTGCTGTAAGGTGAATCTGTATCGACTTCCATTCCACATACCGGATCTGTTTTCATTTGATATCTCCTTTCAGCCTTTGGCCGGAGGCTTGTTGCAGCAGGCCGGATCAGTTGCAGCCGGATTGTCGAGTTCTGTTTCTTCCAGTGCACCCAGCCGCGTTTAGAGTCGCTCCGGAGCATTGAAAAACAGCCTCAACAGAGGCATCTGCTGTAGTCTGAAGGATTCGATCAGCAGAATAACAAGAAGAGCGATCATGGATGCCAGCAGCAGTCCAACGGCCGAAGCGAAGAGCCACATAATGCTGGCCTCAGCCGCCTGTGGCCCCATTTCCACGGTACGAAACCCCATCACAATCCACGCAGGTGGATAAGCCAGTGCCCCCAGTCCGAAGCTCCAGCCCAGTACTGATTTCCAGCGCGACTTCAAGGAAGTGAGTGCGGTGATTAACAGCAATACAGCTGCCAGCACACCGATGCCCATGAAATGGATATGTCCGCGCAGCAAGCGCTGCATGGCATCTTGCGCCAGTGAACCGGAATGGCTGTGTCCGGTGGCATGTGCGGCATGATCGTGCGGATGGCCATCGCCGTTACCAAGCTGCATCGCCCCCATGTCCATATCCATGTCGTTGGTCAGCTGTTGTGCCGGCTCCGATAGCATCTGCTTTTCCTGTGCTTCAAAGGCGCCGTGCAGTTGCTCATGATGTGTCGCCATGTAGGCGGCCCACAAGGCACCGGTGATCAATGCAAGCAGCGCCATGATCAGGCCATGACGAACAGGATTAATGATGTTCATGCTGGCTGCCATCCGGATGCGTATGTCCGGCTTGCTGATCCGATCTCTGTTCAGGGTAATAGACGCCGATGAAGTGTTTGGCACCGTCGCCCGTTTTGAACAGCACCATCAGCTGATGTGTTCCCGTATGGCCCAGATCGTAACCGGCCATATACCAGTCGCCCATTTTCATCATCATTTTTGATTCGGACTTGCCGTTCGGGTGGGTCACTTTGGAGTTGGCTGTCAGGTCCGTAACGACGGCACCATCTTTTTCGACCTTGACCATAAAGTCATGACTGCCACCCATCTCTTTTCCCGGTTTGGCCTGCATGACATGGAAGTTGACGGTAAAACCGTCAATCTCCTTTTTAACCAGAAACATCTGCTCTTTCTTCTGGCCCATATCACCCTGCATGCTTTGGCTCTGCGTAGCGCCGGGTTTATGCTGACTGCTGTTTTCACTGGCCAGAGCAGACTGGGTAGCGGTCAGGAACAACACCCCTGCCATGACAATAAGTGACTTTTTCATATCTGTTCTCCTTGGGTTACGTTGCTTTCCTGCCATTGCAGAATCAGGCCATAGATCACGGGCAATACGACCAGGCAGAGCACGGTGGTGGTGACCATGCCGCCGATCATCGGGGCAGCGATGCGTTGCATGACGTCCGATCCGGTGCCGGAACCCCACATGATAGGCAACAGGCCCGCGATGACGGCTGTCGCGGTCATGGCAATCGGGCGCACACGTTTTGATACGCCTTCCTGCACCGCCTCCCACAACTGCTCACGGTTAAGCGAGCCGCTCTCAGCTCTTTTCAACGCCACGGCCTGATTGATGAAGGTGAGTACGAGCACGCCGACTTCAGCGGCCACACCGGCCAGCGCGATAAAGCCGACGCCTACGGCAACCGACAGATTGAAGCCCAGCAGCCATACCAGCCAGAAGCCGCCAACCAGCGCAAAAGGAATGGAGAGCATGACCACGATGGGCGCGGTTATGTTGCGGAAGTTGAACCAGAGCAGCAGGAAGATGATCGCAAGCGTTGCCGGAATCACCAGTTTCAGTTTGGCTGCAGCCCGCTCCATATATTCGAACTGGCCGGACCAGCTAACGGTGTAACCGGCGGGGATCTTCACCTGATTTTCCACCATCTGTTTAGCCTGTCGTACAAAGCCACCGATATCACCGGTTTTGATGTCGACATAAACCCAGGCGTTGGGACGCGCATTCTCGGTTTTGATCGATGGCGGCCCGCGCCGCAGCTGCAGGTCGGCAACAAGTGAAAGCGGTACCTGTGCGCCGGTCGGTGTGGGCACCAGCACGCGATTGAGTGACTGCAGATTGTCGCGTAACTCGCGCGGGTAACGCACATTAACCGGATAACGCTCCAGCCCCTCGATGGTGGTTGTGACATTCATGCCGCCAATGGCGCTGGAAATCACATCCTGTACATCACCAACGGTGAGCCCGTAACGGGCTGCCTCTTCACGTTTGATATCGAAGTCGAGGTAATAACCTCCGGCCGCCTTGTCGGCAAAGGCCGAGAGCGTGTCCGGATGGTTTTTCATCACCTGCTCGATATTGCCGGCCACCTGCTCGAGCACATTCAAGTCCGGTCCTGAAACCTTGATGCCGATCGGTGTCTTGATGCCGGTAGAGAGCATGTCGATGCGCGTCTTGATCGGATAAGTCCAGGCATTGGCCAGTCCCGGAAACTGAATCGCACTGTCCATCTCATGCATCAGCTGGCGCGATGTTTTGGTCGGGTCAGGCCAGCTCTCTTTCGGCTTCAACCGGATGGTGGTTTCCAGCATGGCCAGGGGTGCCGGATCTGTTGCTGTTTGTGCACGCCCGGCCTTGCCGAATACCGATTCAACCTCGGGGAAGGTTTTCAGGATCCGGTCGGTTTGTTGCAGCAGCTCGCGTGCCTTGGTGATTGAGAGGCCGGGGTATGTCGTCGGCATATAGAGGATATCGCCCTCGTCCAGCGGCGGCATGAATTCCGAACCGGTTTTCATCACCGGATAAGCGCTGACTGCCAACAAAGCCAGGGCAAGAGCAATGGTGATCGCCCTGCCGCGCACAGCCAGGGCCAGCAACGGTCTGTGTATCTGCTGCAGGATGCGGTTCAGCGGGTTGCTCTGCTCGGACGGAATGCGGCCGCGCAGCAGCAAGCCCATCAATACCGGCACCAGTGTGACGGCAAGCAGGGCGGCTGCGGCCATGGCATAAGTTTTGGTGAAGGCCAGTGGCGAGAAGAGCCGCCCCTCCTGCGCTTCGAGTGTAAATACAGGCAGGAAGGAGACCGTGATAATCAGCAGGGAAAAGAACAGCGCAGGGCCGACCTCTTTGGTTGAGGCCAGCACAGCCTCCCAGCGTCGTGCCGCTGAAATATTTTCACCGGCGCGTTCAAGATGTTTATGGGCATTTTCGATCATCACGATAGCGCCATCGATCATCGCACCGATGGCAATGGCAATGCCGCCCAGACTCATGATATTGGCCGAGATGCCCTGCCATTGCATGATCAAAAAGGCCATCAGGATGCCGATGGGCAGGCTGATAATGGCCACCAGCGCGCTGCGTGCATGCATCAGGAAGACCAGACAGATCAGCGCGACAACAATTGATTCCTCGATCAGTTTTTCAGCCAGGTTATCCACGGCGCGTTCAATCAGATTGCCGCGATCATATACCGGTACGATCTCCACACCTGCGGGCAAACCTTTGGCCAGTTCGGCAAGTTTTTCACGGACATTTTCAATCGTGGCGAGGGCATTTTCGCCGTAGCGCATGACCACGATACCTCCGGCAACTTCACCCTGACCGTTGAGATCGGCCACTCCCCGCCTTAACTCCGGCCCCAGATGAACATGTGCTACCTGTTTGAGGAAAATAGCCGTGCCATGTGCATCCACGCCAATCGGTGTGATCTCCAGATCGGCAATGGAGTGGATATAGCCGAGCCCGCGCACCATGTATTCGGTTTCACCCATCTCGATCAGGCGACCGCCGACATCATTATTGCTGCGGGCTATGGCATGTTTCACTTTAGAGAGCGGTATATTGAAGGCAGCCAGCGCATCGGGATCGACTTCGACCTGATACTGTTTGACGAAACCGCCGATGGAGGCGACTTCAGCCACACCATCGACGGTCTGCAGGGGATATCGCATATACCAGTCCTGCAGGCTTCGCAGTTGCGCCAGATCCAGATGACCTGTTTTGTCGACCAGTGCGTACTCATAGATCCAGCCGACACCGGTGGCATCCGGCCCGAGCCGCGGGTTGACCGTTTCAGGCAATCGATCCCGCGCATAGTTCAGGTATTCCAGCACGCGCGTACGGGCCCAGTACATATCGGTATTGTCTTCGAAGATCACATAGACCATCGAATAGCCGAAGAAGGAGTAACCACGCACCACTTTGGTGTTGGGCACCGAGAGCATGGCTGTGGTCAGCGGGTAGGTGACCTGATCTTCAACGACCTGCGGTGCCTGTCCGGCGTAATCGGTGAAGACGATCACCTGTACATCGGAGAGATCGGGAATCGCGTCCAGTGGTGTGGCGCGCATGGCCTGCAGGCCCGCCACGATCAAAATGAGCGTGGCGATCAGCACCAGAAAGCGGTTTTTTACCGAGGCCTCAATCAATTTCTTAATCATGGTTTTTTCACCGCAGAGGACGCAAAGGTACGCAGAGGAAAAGCATTATTCATGGGTTACCCCATGGTCATGGATGTGCTGGTGTGAGGGCTGACTGGCTGGCGGCTGCATCGGCTTCATTTCCATCCCTTTCATGTCCATGTCGGATTCAGGACTAGCGGGCTGTTGTTCGCCGGGCTCAAGCATTTTGGCGGTGGCTTCCCTGAGTTTGGATTCGGAATCGATCAGAAACTGACTGCTGGTCACTACCAGTTCACCGGCCTTGAGGCCGGAGAGAATCTGCACCTCACCATCGGCCTGCAGACCGAGCGTGACCTCACGCGGCTCGAACTTGCCGGGGCCGCGCTGCACGAAGATCTGATCGCGGGTGCCGCTGCGCACGATGGCTTCGGACGGGATCACCACAGCATCCACGGTGCGCGAAGCCTTGAGGCTGATATTGGCGAACATCTCGGGCTTTAGTACCAGATCGGGGTTGGCAAACTCAATGCGCACCTTGTTGGTGCGTGTGTTGGCATCCAGATAGGGATAAATGTAGCTCAGTTTACCTTTGAAGATGCGGCCGGGCGCTGCGGGCAGCTCCATTTCCGCTTCATCACCGAGGCGCACCCATGGCAGTTCATCTTCATAGATATCCACCTGTACCCAGACACGTGAGAGGTCGGCGACCATATACAGCTCGGTTTCAGGTGTGATGCGCTGTCCTTCGCGGGCGCCGATATTCATCACGATACCGTCGAACGGCGAATGGATATGCAGCGCTTTGGGCACATGGCCGGTGTTGCGGATCTCCTTTAACTGATGCTCGGGCACATCGAGCAGCTGCAGTCGTTCCAGTGAAGTGGAAAGCAGCCGTTTGGCCCCCTCCCTGATATCGGCAAAGGGACTGTCTTTCAGTATCTGCCAGTTTTTCAGTGCCAGCAGATACTCCTCGCCACTGGCCACCAGCTGCGGTGAATAGATCGCCAGCAGCATGGTATCCTTGTCGACCTGCTCGCCGGTTCTGTCGACAAACAGCTTCTCCACCCAGCCCTCAACCTTGGGATGCAGGCGGGCCACGCGCTGCTCGTCAAAGGTGACGCGCCCGACCGTGCGGATATCGCGCGAGATGGTTTTCTGCAGGGCGACGGTCGTGCGTACTCCGATATTCTGCACCACGGTCGGATCAATACTTACCGTTCCCGCCGGACCGCTGCGGGCGCCATCGTCATAAACAGGTATATAATCCATGCCCATTTCATCTTTGGCGGCTACAGGTGAGGTAATGGCCGGATTCATCGGGTTGCGATAAAACAGGATTTTCTTCTCTTTTTTAACTTCAGCACAGATCGGCAGGTAGTCCATGCCCATCTCATCCTTGCTGAACACCGGTGAAGTGATGGCCGGATTCATCGGATTGCGCCAACTCAGTGGTTTTGCACCATCAGGGCACGGCCCTGTAGCAGCGACAGTATCCGGTCCTGTCTGTTTTTGTGTGCCCGAGAATAAGTAACCACCTGCCAGACCTACAGCCAATGCCATCAACATAAGGGTTAAATTTTTTATACTCATTGAATATTCCCTTTAACAAAAGATTTTCCTCTGCGTCCCTCTGCGTTGCCGGACACGATGTCCAAATGCCGCGAGCGCACGGATGCGCTGGAGCGGTCCTCTGATTCGGGGCTTCCATGCCCCTCACCCTGCGGGCGGCTATTCGCCGTCCAAACGGCTGTCCTGCCCTTTTGTGCGGTGAAAGAATAGAGGTTCTCACTGCCTGCTGCGGCGGCCAGACGCGCCTCGCTCTGGTGTACGCGGGCAAAGATCTGCCACTGCTGCATATCGTTATTGAATTCACTGAGCTGGGCGCGAACCAGGTTGAGGAAATCCACCTTGTTCACCTGATAACCGGCAAGCATTGAGGCTGTGGTCTGGCGCGCCTGCGGGATGATGCCCTGCCTGAACAGTGAGAGTTGTTCACGGGTAATGCGCAGGTCGGAAGCGGCGGCATCGATTTCGGCATAGACGCGGTATAAACCGTCCTGCCGGGAAAACTCTGCTTTTGCCCGCTCTGCCCTGCGCTGATCAACAGCGCGATCCTGTTTGCTGCCGGTGTAGATCGGCAGTGTCATCGACAACATGATGCTGGCCATATCGCTGCGCGCCTGACCATTGGGATTGACGCCCGAGCGGAAGCCGTAGGCCGCCCCGAGCGTGAAGTCCGGGTAATACTCTTTTTCGGCCAGTGCGATCATGGTGTCGGCAGAGTCAACGGAGTGCGACAGGGCATTCAGAGCCGGCCGGTTCTCTTTCGCCCAATGCTTTAGTGCGGCGACATCAATATCGTTTGCAACCACTTCAGGCAGCTCATCCGGCAGCTCAATCGGTTTGGCCGGGTCGCGTCCCAGCAGGGCATTCAGGTTTGCCCGCTGATTGGCAGACTCGCCTTTCAGGGTGAGTTCTTTCTCGAGCAGTTTGGACAGCTCCAGTTGCGCCAGCAGTACATCCTGTTGCAGTCCTGTGCCGGTTTTGTATTTGGCTTCGGATACGCGCAGCAGATTACGCAGCAGCTGCTGATTGTTTTCCACGATCTGCAGCGCCTTGTCCAGATAAGCCAGATTCCACCAGTAGATGCGCACATTACGCAGCAGCAGCAGCCGGAGTTCATCGCGATTGCTGGCGGCGGCCCCGGCGAGTTCTGTTGCGGCCTGCTGTTTGAGCCCCAGCTTGCCCGGAAACGGCAGCTTCTGGGAAATACACAGCTGCAACTGGGTCATGGCTTCCTGACTGGTTGAGAACGAATCCACTGGCAGATTCAATGCATTCAGTGAAAGCGTGGGGTCGGGCAGACTACCGGCCTGCAGAGGTATGGCAGCCATGGCGATGGCGTTGCTGTCGGCGGCATGCAGTGCCGGATTCTGCTCGACGGCGAGCTTTTCAGCCTGACGAAGCGTCAGCGGTTCGGCGCTGCAGATAGTGGATAGAGATAGTAGTGCCGACAGCAGCCAGCCTGTTTTGAATAAGCGCGATCTTAAAAGATACATGGACGCCTCCTGCGAAAGATGCGCATGCCTGTCTGGATACAACGCGGCATGCACCCCGATTCAGTTGAATCGCGGTATCAGCAGAAAACGGGTTTTAAACGCGAATGCGTTGTGTGGTTGTATAGATAAGGGAGGAGCTTCGCGGCGGCCCGGTGGGCGTTCGCACTGCCAGATCAACAGTGACCTGAACGGGCAGCTCGATGGCAAGAACAGCAACCGGCTGCAAAGGCAGATCAAAATCGATGTTGAATGGTGAAACCTTGCTCTGGATCAGTTCATCCGGCTGATCGCAATGGGCACAGCTGCTGTGTTGGTTCGATGTGGGTTTATGGTCACTATCGCTATCATTCTTGCAATGGGAAGCCATGCCGGCCATACCGGAAGAGGAGGACTGCATCTGCATCGTTGCAGGCTGCGCATTGGCAGCATGGGATTGCGGTGTCAGCAGACAGAAGCCGGCGGCCAGAACCTGCACGGCAAACAGCCCCGTCATCAGACGGGAAAATCCGCGTATATGTCTCCCAAGCTTCAACATGCCGCTCAAGTTAGACCTGTAAAGATGAAAAAACAATGAAAACTGTTCTTGTTTCTTATGGTGTTACTTCCACATCGCAATGAATTTTCAATCGCTAAAAAGCAACTTGTAGTCTATAAATTGTAGGCGCAAAATGAAAGTGTCCGCTTTTAGCAAAATAGAAATGTCCTCTTTATGTTTGTTGCTGGAGGATATTTATGAAAGCGGAGCTATTGCAGATGAGTCATCAGGAACAGTT
>MNWZ01000048.1 GCA_001871925.1 Zetaproteobacteria bacterium CG1_02_53_45 | reverse complement strand
GATAAAAAAGATGTCCTTGAGCTCGTGTCGTTTCCGTCTTTCAATGCGTGGGTCTTCAATAGATGAGAAATGTGAGATGATGGATGTGGTTGGAATAGTGAGTGTTTTCATGTTGTCAGGCTACCACAAAATGATGTATAAAGCATTGTTTTATAATGATAATTGTTATATTCGTGAAGACAAATTTCGACTAAGAAACACTCACTCCGTCTTAACCAAATTTAATCTGTTATTGTCGAAATAACCATTTTTGCAACCAATGGCTGCTCATGATTTTAATGCGATTGCCCTGCAGCGTGTACTGTTCATCATGGAGTGAAAGTCCCGGGTAATCTGTGGCAGCCCACTAAGATTTGAAACAACATCGTGAATCCCGTCCTGATCAGCCAGAAACAGCAGATCCTGAGCCACATTACGCAACTCATAGACCAAAGCTTTTTGTTGAACCTCCACATGCAGCTGAGCTGCAGAAATCAGATACGCCTGATGAGCATTCTTTGTCTGCAAATAGAGCAGTGATGCGACGACAAACAGTGCAAACCCGCCCGCCGCGACAAACAACAGGGCTCTGACAACCACGCTCCGCCATGAGAGCTGACGGCTGATCTCCTATCCCGGAATAGTGCTGACAGCATCCCTGTTATGCATCGATATCATGCTCTGATTATGCCCCGCTTAATGATTGCTATGCAAGACCAGCCAGAGCCTCATCCCAGCCCATGTCACGAACAACCCGGGCGAACTCATCAGTTATTGGCGCCCGTATGACGATGGACCGGCTGGTCTCAGGATGCCTGAATTCCAGTTTCACAGCCGCCAGCAACATCCTGTTACAGGAGAAAAAATCGCGAAAGAACTGATTCTGTTTGCCGTCCCCATGCGTGGTGTCGCCCACAATTGGATGAAATATGTGTTTCATATGACGGCGTAACTGGTGTTTGCGACCTGTTTTCGGTTCCAGCTGCACAAGTGAGTACCGGGCACTCTGATAGCGCCCGACCGGATATGGCAGTTCAACTGTCGCCACTCTTCTGAATTCGGTGACCGCTTCCTGAGCCGCTTTGTCCCGACTGGCTTTTTGATCACTCTTTTTATCCAGCTCTTCCTTTAACGCATAGTCGATCACGCCTGCCTCATCCGTAAACCCACGCACAATAGCCAGATAGGTTTTCTCCGTCTCACGGGCGGCAAGGGCATCGCCCATCTTGCGGGCGGTTTCCGCACTCAGCGCAAACAGCAGTACGCCGGAGGTTGGTTTGTCGAGGCGGTGTAGCGGATAAACATGTTGGCCGATCTGATCACGCAGCACCTGCATGGCAAATCGCGTTTCGTGGCGATCAATCATGGAACGATGCACCAGCAATCCTGCAGGTTTGTTTATCGCCACCAGCCAGTCGTCATGGTAGATAATGTCCAGTCTGTCGACCGGTTCACACTCAGTGCTGTTCAATGTCAGGCAGGTCGATCACGGGGGTCTCACCATTGGGGTATAAAACCCACATGCGCCCCTGCTGTTTCATGCTGCCGGCATAAGTCGTCGCATCCGGGCCAAAGCCCCAGAAGAAGTCGCCGCGAATCACACCTTTAATGGCACCACCGACATCCTGCGCCAGCATCAGCCGGTTCAGCGGCCGCTCCGAATTGGGCCAGGTGGTCGAAAGATAAACCGGCAGCCCCAGCGGAATCACGCGCCGATCCACCGCCATGGAGTGGCCCGGCGTGAGCGGCACGCCCATCGCCCCGACCGCCGATTGCATGCCGTCCGGCATTTCGCGGAAGAACACATAACTCGGGTTACTGTAGAGCAACTCTTTCAGCCGCTCGGGGTTATCAACACCCCACTGGCGAATGCGCTGCATGGAGGCCTGAGCCACCGTCATCTCGCCCATCTCCACCAGCTTCTTGCCGATAGATGTATAAGGATGCCCATTCTGGTTGGCATAGCCGAGTTTAACCATGCCGCCGTCGGGCAGCTGTACCCGTCCCGAGCCCTGCACCTGCAGGAAGAACAGGCCGATCTCGTCATCAACCCAGAGTATCTCCTTGCCGCTGAGTGCCGCCTCCCCGTCAATGGCGGCGCGATCGTAATAGGGTACAACCCGGTTGCCGTCGATACGGCCGCGCAGTCGCATGCCCTTGAGTTGCGGATAGAGATCAGCCAGATCGATAATCAGCAGATCATTCGGCTGACCGTAGACCGGAAAACGGAAGCGTTCATTTTTTTCACGACTGCCGTAGAGCAGCGGTTCGTAGTAACCGGTAATCAGACCCTGATCGCTGCCATCGCCATTGCGCAACTGCCAGGGTGTGAAGCGGGTCTCGAAAAAACGGCGCAGGGTTTCGTTGTTGTTGCTATCGAGCAGGCCCGCTTCAGCGCAGATCTGCTGCCACTGCTGTTTTTTCCTCAGCGCCACGCAACCGCTATTGAGTGCCGCCAGGGACGGGGCAAGCTCTGCCTGATGCCAGTCAGGCAGAGCCTGCCAGTTGCTTTGCACATACTGCGGGGCCTCTGCCTTCTCCGGCTGTTTGATCGGGCAGGCTGCCAGCCACAGGCAGAGCAGCAGGCCCGGGATACGGGCAATAGGGTTCAGCATCTGTTTTCCTCCGCAGTAAAACGCCACTTCCGACTCACGTTTCGCATGGTTCGCGATGCTGCCACGGCGCCACCTTGAACAGCAACAACATGCCCGGCACAGCCAGGATTGCACAGAGTAGAAAGAATTCGGTCCAGCCGAACGTTTCGACCAGCCAGCCTGCGCCGGCATTGAGGAAGGTGCGCGGCACTGCGGCCAGACTGGTGAACAGGGCAAACTGGGTGGCTGTGTAGGCCGGGTGTGTGGCGCGGGCAATGTAGGCGACAAATGCAGCCGTGCCGACACCGACACCGAACGCCTCCAGCCCGATAACAATGGCCAGGCTGGTCAGTTCAACCGCGCCGACACTCTCCTGCGTCCCCAGTGAAGCCAGCCAGGCAAAACCGAATATCGAGCCCAACTGTACAAAACCGAACAGCCACAAGGCGCGGTTGATACCGATCTTTACCATCCACAAGCCGCCCAGCAAACCACCGATCACCGCCGGCCACAGACCGGCATTTTTGGCAATCAGCCCGATCTCGGTTTTGGAGTACCCCATGTCGAGGTAGAAAGGGGTGGCCAGCGCCGTACACATACTGTCACCAAGTTTGTAGAGAAAGATAAAGGCCAGCACGGTCAACGCCCCGCGCCAGCCATCGCGATGGATAAACTCGCGGAACGGCTCGACCACAGCCTCCCTGAGGCTCTTCGGACGCACGGCAATCGTGGGCTCGCGCACCAGCAACGTCATCACCATGCCCGGCAGCATAAACAGCGCCGTAATGATGAATACCGTATGCCAGGGCAGGTGATCGGAAAGAATCAGCGCCAGCGAGCCCGGCACCAGTCCGGCCAGCCGATAGGCATTGATATGCACCGAGTTACCCAACCCCAGCTCAAGATCGGAAAGGATTTCGCGCCGGTATGCATCAAGCGCGATATCCTGCGTAGCGGAGAGAAAGGCGAGCAGGGTGGAAAAGACAATAATCATGGTCAGTTCCGACTGCGGCGAAAAACCGCCCAGTGTAGCGATGACAAACAGCAGCAAGCCCTGCGTGAGCAGCATCCAGCCACGTCTGCGCCCCAGCAGCGGCAGCGCATAGCGATCGAGCAGCGGGGACCAGAGGAATTTCCATGTGTAGGGAAACTGGATCAGGGCGAACAGGCCGATGGTGGCCAGATTCACCCCCTCGCTGCGCAGCCATGCAGGCAGCAGATTGAGCAGCAGATAGAGCGGCAAGCCGGAGGCAAAGCCGGTAAAAATGCAGATCAGCATGTTGCGGGTAAACAACTGCCGGATAACGGTCATGAAAAAACTCCCTTCAGAGAGTGAACAACACAGCAATCACGCAAAGTGAAAGCAAACTCTCCTGCCCCTCAATCTAGCAGAGGACCATCGAGAAAAGCGAGTTCGCTCCAGATGCTGCTCGGATGACCTTCCGCATCACGGAATTTCAGGTTGTGGCGCTTGGGAACCAGGCGGCTCGGTCGGCCGTAGCTGTCTTCCTGTACATCGCTGCCGACATCGGCAGAGAGAATCAGCAACCCCTCTTCGGGCAACAGATCTGTCACTTCATACTCTTCATCCAGGTAGCGGACACGTTTGCCAATCAGGCGGGAAAGAGCCTCAACATCTTCTATCATGCTCTGCAGTGCCGGATTACTCATAGCTTCTCTCCCGTGGCTTTCTCATGAAGCTAAAAAGCTATATCGATTGCGTCAAACAAAAATGCCTGCTCGTTAGAGCAGGCATTTTAGAGAGCATAAACAGAATCAGTGCGTAAAACGCAGATGGAAGGAGACAGGCACGCTCTGGGCGATGTTCGGCAACTTGGCGGCATCGCGCAGCGCCTCGATACCGGCAACCAGACCGAAGTCGGCAGCTTTCACGATGACCGGTGACCGGCTTGTTACCAGCAGACCATCGCTCAGTGCAACGACGGTCACATCAGCCTTCAGCTTCTGTTTGAAGCCATGCAGATCGAGCCAAACAGGCACGGTGGCAGCCACCGCATCACCGGCTTTCAGCTTAGCGGTGTCCACGCCACTGATATCGGCAGTGATCGTTGCCGTGGCAAATTGAGCCACATCAAACAGCATGGATTTCATGCGCTCATTGCGAATGGCAATACCGGACTCCACTGATGTGAGGTCAATGCTCACGGCTGCACTCTCGTCATTGGCAGAGCCACTCAGGCTGGTGAAGTGATGTACTTCAGCCACCGTATCTTTTTTCACTGAAACAAAGTTAATATCCGAGTTGCCGGCATCCAGCGTCCAGCCTCCGGCCCATGCGCTGGCCGGCAGTAACATCAGTAGCAGCATACAAAGTTTTTTCATGTCATCTCCAGAAAATTAATGTGATGCGGCACGCTATGAATGTCTTGATGAAACATAGATGAAATAATAGCCGTGCCGGAAATGGGGGGAAATCAGGCATCTGTCGTGTTCCACAGCCATTTTTCAGCTAGCATTGGCATCAAACCACAACAGGGAGAGACGCATGCAAGCAATATGGATCCAGTTAAACGAAACCATGTTTCTGGATATGCCACTGGCCCGCTGGCTTATTTCTGCAGGCATACTGTTTGCCACTGTTATTGCCAGAACCATCGCACTGACTGCATTTCAACGCATCAGCACGAAACTGGCGGAACGTACGAAAACAAAACTGGATGATGTATTGCTGCGAGCCGCTGACCGCCCCATCGGGCTGCTGGTCTATGTCATCGGCATCATGTTATCAGTGCATGCACTCAATCCGCCGGCAGATGTGTTTCCCCTGGTTTCCATTGTAGACAGCGCCGGTCGTATCATCTCTATTATCGTTGCGATCTGGTTTATCTGGCGTTTGCTCGAAGGGCTCACTGCCTATTTCACTGCCTATTTCACTGCCTATGCCCAGGAGACGGATTCCGTTATGGATAACCAGCTGATTCCATTTATCAGCAAAACACTGAAGATTTTCCTGGTCATGACCGGACTGCTGGTTGTGGCGCAGAACATGGGCTACTCCATTTCAGGTCTTATCGCTTCACTGGGTATTGGCGGCATCGCCATTGCCATGGCAGCCAAGGACACCATCGCCAATGTGTTCGGCTCGGTCATGATTCTGGTGGATCGGCCTTTCGTGATTGGCGACTGGATTAAAACATCCGATTTCGAGGGCGTGGTTGAAGAGATCGGTTTCCGCTCCACCAGAATCCGCACCTTTGAACGCACACTGGTGAATGTACCCAACTCCTCACTGGCCAATATGGTCATCGATAATATTGATGCACGCAGTGAGCGTCGCATCAAGATGCGAATCGGTCTGACCTACGACACCACGCCGGCCCAGATGGATGCGGCAATCAAGGGCATCGAAGATATTCTGCTCAAACACCCGGGTGTCGATCAGAGCTACAAACTGGTGAAGTTCGATGAATTCGCCGACTCATCGCTGTCTATTTTCCTCTACTACTTCTCTTCCAACAAGGTATGGGCTGAATATCTGCAAGTCCGTCAGGAAGTGAACCTGGAGATCATGCGCTTGCTCGAATCTCTCGAACTCGACTTCGCCTTCCCTACCCGCACGGTTCATGTCGAGACGCAGGCATAAGCGCATTTCACCGCTGTGGGCTAAAAGTCAGTATAACAGGGGCAGAGGCGCGACTGACAGTGGTGAACAGATTTTTCTTCCGGCTTTTCTCACTGCTCGCTGTGGTGAACTAAATGAATGAACGGCTTTTGTTAAGCTCGTTCGTTCCGACTCACTGCAATGATACTCAGGGCATTCCAACAGGCTGAGCATCGCCAGCTTGCGGTTCAACGTATTCCGCTGGAGCGGATTGCGGCACGACAGCATCAGGTATCTCCGGTACTGACTCCGGTATGGGATCAATATCCACATACCTCATCGTCACAGGATATGGAGATGCCAGCAGTTCATCAGATAAAACAGTTGTCCCGGCGTAACCGTCGCGCGCTGTAAATTTGTATGCGCTTCCGGGTTCAATATCTTCTATGACAACAGTATTCAGGCCTGCCTTTGAATATAAGCCTGAGCGCAGTTTGCAGCAAAGGTCGAAATTGTAATTTGGCAGCCCTCTGGCGCTGTAGGCATGAAAGTTATTTTCAGAAAACGTGGTTAATACACCATGTACCCTGAGCCTCAGCCAGACATCTTTTCTGGTTGGCGCAGCAGCTTCCTGCTCAGGCAGGACACCGGTCTGAATAAAGTCAGTAATCATCCCCATATCCATCAAGTGCTTGGCCATCTCATGACGCCAGCCTCCGACAGTCACGTTAAACGCCCATGGCAAGTGCGCCGACACTTCATCTACAACAAAATCACTCTGCAGCAGCGAGGTGCTTTTCAGATAAACATTGAGCACTTGTACCGACTGAAGCTCACTGCCGCCCAGCGAGTTCAGCTGCCAGAGAAAATCACTGCCGGGCTGAATTTCTGTTGCCTGAATATTGCCGTCCGAGCCCAGGCTGCCCAGCTGCACCAGCACCAGTGCCGCATTCGTCCCGAAATGGGGGGTGGCAATGAATACCACGCGGCGGATGGAACTGGTCACATGGTGAGACAGGTAGTGGCGCACGAGCAAACCGCCCATGCTATGAGCAATAATATCCACTTGCGGGTGCGCTGCAAGATAGCGGTCCAGCTGCTCCTCAAGCACCTCCAAGGGCGGATATCGGTTGGCAAAGATACCTGTGCGATAGGTGAACAGGTAAATATCGCGCTGCAATTTTTTTTCCATTTCCATTAACTGTTCAGGTTCAGGCCAGGTGAATTCACCCCCGTTCCAGCCGTGCACAAGAATGATGGGCACGGCATCAGGGTAATCTTCCTGCATCTGGATCTCAGCCTTTTCCCATCCGGACCAGAGGTCGGCAGTAATCTCCTTGCTGGTTTTAACTGAGCAGGAGGCAAGCAATAACAGACAGATACACAGACAGATGTTTTTATAATGATTCATGAATGCAATTATTGCCCATTATGCCTCAAGTGCAAATCAGAAATTCGCAGGCTTGGCAAGAGGGTCCCGCTGTGGTCGGATTAGCGTTATGAAAATGTTATTCGATTTTTTCCCGGTTCTGCTGTTTTTCATCGCCTATAAAACCTACGATATCTATGTCGCTACGGCTGTACTCATTGCAGCCTCGGCAGTGCAAACCATCGGCCACCGTCTGATTAAGGGCTCATTTGAAAAGACACATGTCATTACCTTCGTACTGGTTGCCCTGTTTGGCGGCTTGACCCTGTTTCTGCAGAATGAGCTTTTCATCAAATGGAAGCCGACTGCGATCAACTGGTTGTTTGCCATCGTTTTTATCGGATCACATTTTATCGGCAGGAAAACCATTATCGAACGCATGATGGGGGCGAACATCACCCTGCCCGCTCCGGTGTGGAACAAACTTAATGTTGCCTGGGCACTGTTCTTTATTTTTCTCGGGGCGGTTAATATCTATGTCGCCTTCGCGTTTGATACCGATACCTGGGTCAATTTCAAACTGTTCGGCCTGATGGGCCTCACCTTTGCCTTTATCATTGCCCAGAGCTTCTATCTGATCCCTTACCTCAAAGCGGCTGAAAACTCTTCCGACGAATAGCCATCCGGCCTGTCAGCGAGCGCAGGCACTCTGTGCCGCTTAATGCATCTGTTCCGGAATAAGCCTGCTGCCCTGCAGGAAAGCCTCCCTGTGAGGTAAAGCTGACGACTCCAGATAGGTGCACTCAATATCATAATGACGGGTCAGTATCTCCACCTGTGATTCAAACATGCTTATCGGATAACAGATTTTAATTACTCGCCTGACTTCATCGTAGCTCGGCCTGCTGATGCCGGGATGACCATCCGGGTAAAAACAGATCAGTGCCCCTCTGGCTGAAAAACCGTCATTGGCTGGCCTGCCCGTGATTTCAATGCTGGCGATGTAATCAGGCAAGCTGTCCTGATCTGCATGCAGATGCGTTTCGTGCTCAACCTGAATATTGACGGCACGGACCGATTCCATGCGGTTGCTGGTAGCTTCCTGCAACGGGTATGCGCCCCCTGGCGCAATTGATTCTATCATCGTTATCTTCCTTCTTCGTTATAAGTAGAATCAGGATAGATGGCAGATAAGTCATTTTCATGACAAGTTGTTCAGGACAAAAAAAGGTTCATCGCGGAAGTCCGGGAATGCTCCTTTTGGCATACAAGGAAAAAGGCGACTGTGTCGTGATAGATAAGCTAGCCACGAGTACACACGACAACCACGAATGACAAACATCAGCCATTAGAAGAAACAATAAAGCCGGAGAGTACCCTGAGGCAATGATTTCACACATGTACACTGGCTATTATTCGTGTTCATTCGTGTAATTCGTGGCTGGATTTTTTGTACCTGGGTAACGATGAACAGTTGCCATACGTTGATGTTCCCAGTTAATGCGCGATGAACCATCGAGTAGGGGGCGGGATCGCTCCCGCCGCCCTCTCACACCACCGGACGTACTCATCGTATCCGGCGGTTGCTATGTTTGTTGGTACCGCAACCATCTTTCCGCAAGCGATTGCAATCCATTGTCCTTAAACCATTCCAGATTCATGGCGCGATGTGCCGCAGGGGTTTTCGACAATCGCCACCACCCCTTACCGCTCAACGCCGTACACCATGCGCCAGTTTGACTGACGCCATTTCGGTACAACAGACGAAACACCGCATACACACGTTTACACTGA
>MNWZ01000013.1 GCA_001871925.1 Zetaproteobacteria bacterium CG1_02_53_45 | reverse complement strand
ACACTGACCAAGGCATCACTGCTTCCATTTCATTCAGAAATAACTCTCGGCGAGTCGGACGCTTCTTCGATTGATACTCAAGTTCTGCAAAACTCGACTGTTTATTCATGGATGAACCCCAGATGTTTGATCCAATAATTATCGCATATCCAGAGAATAAATCAGCATCTCCCTAGGGAGATGCTGATTTATTCAGCGCTTCCCCGGTTGCTTGCCTGACTATGCAATCGGGACTATAAACCTGCGATGGATTTTATCAGAGACAGGGCTGATGACCCGGTGTATGAAAATCGACGCCAGTTAATGGCGTGGGTGCATCTGGCTTCAGGCATAGCCCTGAGTCTGTTTATTGCCATTCATCTGGCCGAAGGCTGTTGTTATGAATTATCTATAGCCGAAGCTGCGCTTGCTGTTGTTATGCTGTTTACCTATTGGCGCATTCGCAGCGGAGCCTCCCTGATCCCGGTCGAAAACACATTGATGGCATCTGCAGTTGCACTTTTTTCATCGCTGATACTGTTTCAAAGTATGGAAAACACGGGGATTTACTGGGTTGCCGGTATGCCTTTTGTGGCTTATTTTGTACTTCAGGCCAATCGTGCCCGTTACTGGGTGGGTTTCTTTGTTGTAGAGCTCGCTGTTATTGCATCTCTTAAACTGGGCCATGTGATTGATAGTCCGTATTCCGCTGCACAGATATTCTGTCTGGTTGCGGTGCTGCTGTTTTACTGGGTATTGGCGCATATCTATAAGTCGCAGCTTGAACACCGGCAGATGATGCTCCATGACTCCTATCAGCGTCTGGCCATACAGCAGAGTCGTATGCAGGTGATACTGGACCATTCACCGGTCGGTATCTGGATGATTGATACGCAGCGGCATATCCAGTTTCTTAACAGGGCATGGGTGGCCTGGACTGGCATATCTGAACAGCAGGCCATCCAGACGGATGACTATAGCACACTGATGACAGATGCTCTGGCGGCAAGAAGCCTGTTGTCTGATCAGGCTTGCCTGAACGGGCAGGGTGCCTGTTACTTTCAGGAAGAAGTGCCCTGCGCGGATGGCCGTATGCGCACGTTCGACATGATCAAGGTCAAACTGGTCGATGCTGCTGGCTCTGCGCTCGGTGTGGTGGGTTTTGCCATTGATGTTACCGGCAAGCTGCAGGCCGAGATCGAACATACAGCTCTGGAAAGACAGGTGCAGCACTCTCAACGGCTTGAATCGCTCGGGGTGATGGCTGGCGGCATTGCGCATGACTTTAATAATTTGCTGACGGCCATTCAGGGCAGTGTTGAACTGGCAAGGTTAGAGGACGATTTGAGTACAACCATGCAGGAGTCCCTGCAGTGCATCGAGACGGCTTCAAGGGCTGCTACCGATCTGTGTCGGCAGATGCTGGCTTATTCCGGTAAGGGACTGTTCAAACCGGAGTTGTTTCAACTCTGTGATATGGTTCATGAGATGTGGCCGCTGCTTGGCGTCTCTGTTGGCAAGAATATTTTGCTGAACCTTCACTGTGCCCCGGATGCCTGTCTGGTTCAGGGTGATAAGGGGCAGATTAATCAGGTGCTGCTGAATCTGGTGATCAATGCCTCGGAGGCGATCGGGGCGGATCAACAGGGTAAAATAAATGTGGCGGTTAGGCTTGAGACATTGGCTGCATCAGACCCGTATCAATTTAACGGCATTGAGTTGAAGCCGGGACATTATGTCGTGCTTACGGTTGAAGACAGCGGCTGCGGTATGGATGCCGAGGTGATTGAACATATGTTTGATCCGTTTTTCACCACCAAATTTACCGGCCGTGGTCTGGGCATGAGCGCTGTGCTGGGTATTTTGAGTGCGCATGATGCAGCCATAGAGGTGCAGAGCAGGCCGGGGGATGGCACAGCCATATCGGTATGGCTCCCACAGCAGGGCTGTGGTTTGGACGATTGCGGAAAAACTCCGCCGAAGCCGGCCGGCAATTCAGGCCGGGTGCTTGTGGTTGATGACGAGCAGGCCGTGCTCAGTGTTGCCTGTCGCATGCTCGAGCGCCTTGGTTTGAGTGTGGTGACTGCCGGTGATGGTAAACAGGCGGTCGATATTTTCAGCAATGACCCCTCGTTTGACTGGGTATTGCTGGATGTGACCATGCCGGAGATGGATGGTGTGGAATGCCTGAATGTGTTGCGTGGAATCAATCCTGATCTGTATGTGGTGATGTCATCCGGTTACGACCAGGATAATGCAATGGCCACATCGAATGGCATTATACCCAATGATTTTCTGACCAAGCCCTATACGATCGGGGCATTAAAAGGGGTCGTTGAGAAAGCCCCTCACGCGACCTGACTGTTTATCCGGCTTTAAAGCCGATACCGGCATGTGAGCCCTCGCAATAGGGTTTGTTTTTTGAGGCTCCGCATCGGCACAGCACGCTTTTTGCGCAGACTCTGGAAGTGTTGCCATGCGCATTACTGATTTGATGCGGGCCGACCAGATAGAGCGGTCCGTCTTTTAATGTTCTGATATCCAGTTTACCCGCGGTCGGCTTTTCATCCGGATTGAATGCTGCGACTTCACCGTTGTCCGGGAAAGCGATGCTTGCATGCGAACCGTCACACCAGGGTTTGATTTTTGAAGCGCCGCAGCGGCAGAGTGCTGTACGCGGTGAATCGGGTGTGATGCCGTTCAGGGTATAGTCGGCATGGATAAGCAGCGGGCCACCTGCCTCGACGGTGATGGTATTCATTTCAGGGGTCGCCTCATTGCCTGACGCCCGTTCATAATGCAGGGCGCCGGAGGGGCAGGTTTCAATCAACCGGGCGATCGCGTCGGCATCACAACCATCAGGTTTGATCCACGGCCCCTTTGTGCCGGTATTGAAAACATCGGGCAGTCCATGCACACAATTGCCGGCATGAATACAACGCGCCGCATCGAAGTAAATGGTGATTTCTTTGCCTGGATACTTGTGCGCTCTGCTCATAAAGACTCCTAATCTACAAACGGGCCATGCTGGTAAATCGGTTCGCCATGCGGTTTACCGAAACACCACATCACCCTTGCACCCTGTCCGCTGGCCAGTTCAATATCCGGCTCATTCTCGACAAATGCAGCCTGACCTGCCTCCAGAACCGAGCCGTTCAGCGTGAGTTTGCCGGCCACCGCATAAATCAAACCGCGCATGCCGGCAGTGATATCCTGTTTGCAGATGGCTCCCGGTTGCAGTTGGATATCAACATATTCAACGTCCGTGTGCAGTGTTAATGCTGAACCATGCCCGACAATCGTGCGCTGCCTGATGCCATCGCTGCAGCTTTCATGAATCTCATTGCCTTGCAGTTGGCGGTAAGCCGGAGCAATCGATTTCAGTCGCTGCGGCAGATTGATCCACAGCTGGATGCCATGTGCGCGGCCGTCCGGGAACTCGGAATGAACCATGCCGCGACCTGCAGTAAAGCGTTGCGCACCGCCGCCATGAATGGTGCCGGCATTGCCCAGATTGTCGGCATGCTTCATGCCGCCCTCAAACAGGTAGGTGATGGCTTCAAAGCCGCGATGCGGGTGATCGGGAAAACCGCCGCCGGAGATATCGAAGTGATCCCACAGCACAAACGGGTCGAAGTTACGTAAATTTGCCACCGGCATCAGCCGTTTAACGATGACGCCGTCGCCTTCAGGTACGCTGATGGATTGAACGATTCTGATACTCATGATGAAAACCTGCCTCGGTCATGCGGGGCATCGAAATCCAGCGCCGGGCCTTTGGGTACGATGCGGGTTGGATTGATGCTGGCATGGCTGTAAAAATAGTGTTGTTTGATATGATCGAAATCGACCGTTCCGGCAATGCCCGGCTGCTGGTAGAGGTCGCGCAGATAAGCCCACAGGTTGGGCATGTCGGTGATACGGTTGCGGTTACATTTGAAGTGGGCGTAATACACGGCATCGAAACGCAGCAGTGTGGTGAACAGTCGCCAGTCGGCTTCCGTGATGCGGTTGCCAACCAGATAGCGTTGGCCTGCCAGTATCGTTTCCACCGCATCCAGGGCTGCAAACAGATTGTCGAACGCCTCTTCATAGGCATCCTGTACGGTGGCAAAACCGCATTTATAGACGCCATTATTGATGTTCGGGTAAACAAACGCGTTGATGACATCGATGTTTTTACGCAACCCGCCCGGATAATAATCATCGCTGTTGCCGGTCAGCGCATTAAAGGCTGAATTGAAGATGCGGATGATTTCGGCCGATTCATTGCAGATGATGGATTCACTCTGTTTGTCCCACAGGATCGGCACCGTGACCCGGCCAGAATATCCGGGATCGGCTTTGCTGTAGAGCTGATGGGCGTGAGTGAAGCCGTAAAGCGGTTCAGGCTCACTGAACTGCCAGCCCTGATCCAGCATATGCGGGTCAACCACAGTGACGGGAATGATCTGCTCCAGTCCTTTCAGTTTACGGAAAATCAGGGTCCTGTGTGCCCAGGGGCAGGCCAGCGACACATACAGGTGATAGCGGCCGGATTCGGCAACTGCTCCATCCTGACCGAGGCGGCAGTGAAACTGCGAAGCGGCACGATGAAACCTGCCGTCTTGCGCAGCCCAGCGACCATCATCGCTTTCCCATATACCATCAATCAGCATGCCCATATTCAATTCCTTTTTTTTACCGCAGAGTTACCCTAGGATACCTTATCTTGCGCAAGCGCAATTCACCTTGTCGCAGGGTTGCGCAGAGTAAAACCCAATGAAGAGCGGCGTGAGTATTTGTGAACAGGATGTCGTATTGGCGCTGCATCCTCTTAACGCCTTTGCTCTGCGAAACTCCGCGTACTCTGCGGTTCATTTATTTACCCAATCAGAGAGACGGGTAATCGGTATAACCGTGTGCATCGCCGCCATAAAAGGTGCTCTGGTCGGCTGTATTGAGCGGGGCACCTGTGCGTAAACGCTCGGGTAGATCCGGGTTGGCCAGGAACGGTGCGCCGAAAGCGATCAAATCGGCAGTATTGGACGCGATGGCCTGTTGTGCGCGCTCCCCGTCGTAACCGCCATTGGCGATATACAGGCTGTCAAAACGATCACGCAACCGGCCGGTGTCAAAGTTGGAGTCGGTTTCACCGGTCATGCTCACTTCCACAACATGCAGATAGGCCAGCCCCAGCCCACTGAGACTTGAGGCAATGTGATCGAATGTGGATTGCGGATCGGAATCAGACATGTCGTTAAAGGCGTTGATCGGTGAGATGCGGACACCAACCTTGTTATGCCCGATTTCACTGCCGACGGCGTCGACGATTTCCAGTAACAGACGGATACGGTTTTCCAGTGATCCCCCGTAGTGATCCGTGCGCCGGTTGCTGCCGTCACGGATGAACTGGTCGATCAGGTAGCCGTTGGCGGCATGGATTTCCACACCGTCAAATCCGGCATTGCCGGCGCATGCAGCCGCATGCCTGTACTGCTCGATAATTCCCGGTATTTCAGAGGCTTCCAGCGTACGCGGTGTAACGAACGGTTTTAACCCTTCATAGGTAAATGCATCGCCGGCTGGTTTGATCGCCGATGGTGCAACAGGCAACTCTCCAGCGTGAAAGTCAGGGTGAGAAATACGCCCGCAGTGCCACAACTGGGCGAAGATGTGGCCACCCTTTGCATGTACGGTATCGGTGACCTGGCTCCAGCCATCGACCTGCTGTTGACTGTAGATGCCCGGTGTAGCCGGATAACCGACAGCCTGTTCGGATATCTGTGTACCCTCGCTGATAATCAGTCCCGCAGCGGAACGTTGGCCGTAATACTCAGCCATCAAGGCATTGGCAATGCAGTCGGGCGCGCGGTTGCGTGTCAGCGGTGCCATCACCATGCGGTTGCCCAATGTCTGGCCGCCCATGTCTATGCTGGAAAATAGTTTGTTGCTCATTTTCTCTCCTCTGTCTGCCACGGTTCATTCCACGCCGTGAATGCAATCTCGGACAGTGGCTTTCTGTTGCGTACAGCTGTTTCTATGCTGCTGTATTGTTCGGGTAGCGATTCCGCTTCACCCTGATAACCGAGTGCTGTGACACTCATCAAGGTAAATCCATCAGCGATGTTGAAAGCCTCTTTTGCCATCTCGGGCAAGAAGCCGCCCATGGGGTGGCTGATTAAACCTTCGGCTACGGCCTGCAGGGAGAATGACATCATCGCCTGCCCGGCATCATATTGCCCCCAGCGGTTCGGGTTGTTGTTATGGGCAAAGGTCTGTGATGCACAGGCGAGAATCAGCACCGGCGCATGTATTGCCCATAGCTTGTTACCTTCCGCCAGGCAGTTGAACAGCTTTTGCCAGTGCTCGGGATGGCTGCTTTTATCGGCTACGATAAAACGCCATGGCTGGTCGCCGTAGCAGGAGGCCGACCAGCGTGCCGCCTCCAGGCATGCATGCAGCTTTTCTGTTTCAACGGCCCGATTGCCGTCAAAGGCACGCGGGCTCCAGCGGTTGGCAATGAGCGGGTGGATTGCGGCTTCCGCATTGGCCTGTTGTTGACTCATGTGAGCTCCTTTTTTATTAAGAATATTTTTCACCGCAGAGTACGCAAAGGAACGCAGAGGAAAGACAAACAGTTAAATTGATCTGTCACTTCACCCGAAAGGTCATTCGGCATGACGGCTATAAGTTCTTACTTTGCGTAACTTCGCGTCCTCTGCGGTGCATGACTTTATTGGCGAACGCCTTCGATGGAGAAGAACAGTTCCACGTTTTCAGCCGCAGCACCGAGCATGCCGGCTTTGACCATATTGTAGTCGGACAGGTGCAGTGTGGTACTGCCGGAGAAGCCGCGACGGAAGCTGCCCCACGGGTCTTTACCTGCGCCGACCTGGTTGACATCAAAGGCGATCTCTTTGGTGATGCCGCGCAGGGTGAACTTGCCTTTCAGCACAGCACTGCCGTTACCTTTATCCTCAAAACTGGTGCTGGTGAACGTGGCTTTGGGGTAGTGGCTTACATCGAAGAAGTCCGCACTGCGCAGGTGTTTGTCGCGTTCAGCGTGATTGGTATCGATGCTTGCGACATCAATTTCAGTGGTGACGCTGTTATTGGCCGGATGGGCTTCGTCATAGGTATAGGAGCCGGTGAATGTGTTGAAGTTGCCGATCACCCAGCTGTACCCCAGATGTTTGATTTTAAACTGGATAAAGGCGTGTTGGCCCTTGATATCAAAGGCGTAGTTTTCCGCGGCCTGTGCCGAGGTGGTAATGCCCAGCGCCAGAATCAGTGATGTAAACAGGTATTTCAGTTTCATGTTGCTTCTCCTTTTTGTTATTTCGGGGTTTTGTTGCTTTTGGTTTGGCCGAACATACGCAGCAGCGTGATGTCTTTATCGATGAAGTGGTGTTTCAGTGCAGCTCCCGCGTGTGCTGCAGCCAGAGCTATTACAGACCAGGCGGCATACAGGTGAATCACTCCGATCAGATCCGCCTGCTCTTTGGTGAACGAAAAACTTGCCGGTACCGTAAACCAGCCGAAAACGCTGATGCCGACACCTTCAGCCGTGGGAATCAGGTAGCCGGTGATAGTGAGCGTGAAGAGCAGCAGGTAATGCATGCGATGCACAAAAAGCGCCACGAATTTTTCCCAGGCTGCACCCATCAGGTTCGGGCGGCTGTTGGTCAATCGCCAGATGAGTCGGAAGATCAGTGCAAACAGCAGCAGCATGCCGACAGCTTTATGGATATAAGGCGCATCGTGATACCAGCGGTCATAATAATTGAGTTCCACCATCCACAGGCCGAGAGCGAACATGGCGAAGATCACGATGGCCATCAGCCAGTGCAGGAGGATGGCAATGAGTCCATATGATGTGGATGTATTACGTAACACTGCAGTCTGCCTCCTTCGTCGTTTTAGCGGATGGAATTATCGGGTGGGTGTTGATTTATAAAAAGTATAATAAATAGATAGACTTGATTGATAAATCGAATCATTATCGTTGTATGACGCTGGAACAGTTACGCGCTCTGTGCGCCGTGGTGGAGAAGGGTGGCTTTCATGCCGCATCCGACGCCCTGTTTCGTAGCCAGTCGGCAGTCAGTATTGCTATCCGAAACCTGGAACAGGAGCTCGGCATTTCGCTGTTTGATCGTCAGGGTTATCGCGCCGAGTTAACCGCCGAAGGGCAGGTGCTCTATGGCAAGGCCAAAAGCATTCTTTCGCGCAGTGATGAGTTTTCCAGTATCGCCCGCCACTTTGCCGAGGGCGAGGAGACCGAAATATCCATTGCGCTCGGCGCTATTGCGCCGGTTGAGCAGGTGCTGGATGTTATTAAACAGGTTTCCGAAACGGCGCCGGCTACACGCATGAGTCTGCAGATCGAGAATATGGGCGGTACGCTGGAGCGGCTGCTGGAGAAGGATGTCGATTTCGCCATTGCCGAGCGGTTTATGCCGGTGCCGCATACCGAAGAGGTGCGCCTGACTTCAACCGAGATGGTCAGCGTGATCTCTCCCGACTTTCCGCTGGCGACACGATATCCGGCCATCACTGTCGCCGATCTGGAGCAGTATGTGCAGGTGGTGGTACGCGATACCAGCCGCAATCAGCCGAAACAGACTGCGGGTGTGCTTGAAGGCGCCCACCAGTGGCTGGTTAACGATTTCGACATGAAAAAACGCATGATCCTCTCCGGCGCAGGTTGGGGGCGCATGCCGCGCCACCGTGTTGCCGAAGAGTTGGTCGATGGGCGTCTGCTTGCGCTCTCCGGCAAGCAACTCGATGCGCTCAGGATTGATATCTATCTTTTCCGCCGCAGCAATGAAGCCATGGGGCCTGTTGGTGAACGTCTCTGGCAACTGCTCCAGCATTGTAAATATTGATATCCTCACGCTCACCAGGCAGGGGGAGGGTGGGTACAGATGGGGTGGCTGTCAGGGCAATCGCATTAAAATCATGAGCAGCCATTGGTTGCAAAAATGGTTATTTCGACAATAACAGATTAAATTTGGTTAAGACGGAGTGAGTGTT
>MNWZ01000101.1 GCA_001871925.1 Zetaproteobacteria bacterium CG1_02_53_45 | reverse complement strand
GACGGGCGTCTTGAGATCGACAACAATGCCGCAGAACGTTTCATTAAGCCATTTGTCATCGGCCGCAAGAACTGGTTGTTTTGCAACACTGCACCCGGCGCCACGGCCAGCGCTGTTATCTACTCACTGCTGCAGTCGGCCAAGGCCAATGAGCTGCCGCTGAACGAATGGCTGACATTTGTGCTGGAGGAGCTGCCTCGCTGCACCACCGATGATGAACGCCGGGCCCTGCTGCCACATAATTTTGATGTTCAGAAGCTGAAATTGGCATAGGTGGAAGCGTTAAACCCTTCCTTTGACGCTTACGATTAATTTTTTCAATAGTTTCATTTTGCTCGGCAAACAGTTCGGCTGTTTTCGAAGATATCTGATCTAGCTGCCCCTGTGCATAGTCCAACTGTCTTGAAAACGTGTCGTTCAAAACCAGAAAACTGGACAGTGCTTCAGTCATACCTTTGAGCATTGTATCCGGTTTGATCTCCCTGTCCGGATTGTCGACCTGAGCGATGAAGGTTTGGGCAGAACTGATCGGACGGACAAACTGACCATCTGCATAACCGTTATCATTGAGGAAGGTTTGTGCTTCCTGCATCATACTCAACATATCCTGAACGATCCGCTTTTCTTCCTGTCGCAGGCGATCTTCGGCATTTTCTGTTCCGAGAATATCTCCTATCAGAATGCCGAGGCCTACAGTAGGGGCGACAAGAAACGTTGCGGCAGCTGCAACACCTTCCAGCACCTGTCTTTCGGTTGTCGAAACGCCGGGCCCCATATTTCCTTCATCCGTATCACCGGTCACATCGGCCAGGGCATTGGCCACCTGAGTCAGATCATTGTATCTGGAGTAGAAAAAGGCCATTTTCTGTTGAAATTCGTTTTGCAATTCTGTGGCTTGCTTTAATTTCGCATCAGCCTGTCTCTGCTCGACCAGCTCCGTATCCAACTGGTCTTGTGTGTACTTAAGTTCCCACTCCAAGCCCTGCAGATCCTTTTCGATGTCGAGCTGATTGGATCGCTCTGCAGCCGGCTTCGCACGTGCTGCCGCCTCATCGATGCCTGCCGCTTCTGCGCAAGCTTTAACATCCTGGATCTTTTCTGTGGTTTTTTCGACCGTATGTTCACCGCCACTGGTTTTCAGGCTCGCACAACCAACAAGCAGCAATGCCACTGCGGCAACCATGCCTGCTGACCATACGCTTACAGGTCCCCATGTAGAAGGCACAAGGGTTTTGCTGTTATCTGTTGGCGTCCGCAACGTGTTCATCTCTGTTCTCTAAAACCGGTAACTCAAACCTGTCCCGTAGATATTTACCGAGGCAGCAAACTGAGCCATATTGGATTTGTAACTTTCATGGCGGTAAAAGGCATCGACAAACCAGTGTGGCGTGACCGGCCAGATAGCCTGAACCAGTGTCGTGGTAATTTTCTGTGACGTTCTGCCCGGTGGCGTAATAAATGCCAGTTTCCAGGGCTGGACGGCCGCGAAACCATTATATTTGTAATTCGCATAATCAATTTCGGCAGCCAGCCAGACCGGATTGAGCAGGCCGGTTTCGAAGCGGGCTTTGGAGTTGTATCCCTTGTAATCGAAATTGCTGCCCTTGGCCTTGTTATCGAGATAACCGAGGCCGACTGAAACATTGTGCCGGCCATGATCCAGCCACATGCGGGCACCCAGATCGATTCCGGTACGTACCCCGTCGCGGTCATCCAGCGCCGGATCGGGAAAAGTGACCTGGAAGTTGTCGACACCACGGAGCAGTGAAAGCGTCAACTGCAGGTTATCAAGGGGACGAATACTGCCCGACAGATGGAAGTTATGGCTGCTCAGACCGAGGGCGCCAAGATTGTTATTATGGCCGTTTTCATTATAAAAATCATAGGAAGCGGTAATGGAGGCAGGCATATCTGCCGCCTGAAACAGATAGGTCGTATAAACACCCGGATTATAGTTGCCGAAATTGTAGTCATTGAACTTCCACTGCGGCGGCGTAATGGTTTGCAGCTTGTTTTCATACCACAGACTGGTAGCCGCCAGCGTTACGCCTGCCTCCCACTGGTTTGATTGATAAAAACGGTATTTCCCGTCAACCTGCAGCGAAAAATAATTCGCACTTTTGCTGCCGCCGACCGGAAACGTTGTGATATTGGGGACAAGCTGGACGTTATCATTATGTCCCACACTGGTTCGAATGGACAGATCCCAAGGCCTGGACATGCCCGATGTACTGTTTGGATTCGCGCTGTATTTATTGACTCAAAACCTGCCTGGGCATTATCCGTCAATAAAATAAGACCGGCCGACAACAGAACGAAATGAAATGCATTGAATTTCACAACTCCCTCCCCTATCACCCTTCTGACAGTTACAGTTTATGCCTATAACATATAAACCATACCTTATTTTTAGTCAATGTTGAGATGATCTGGCAAGTCAGCGCGTTGCCTCACACGCAAATAAAAGCAGCAGCAAGTTATTGCGGGCCTCACAGTGAGATCCAGCCCATGCCGACACCGATTCCGACAAAAGCCAGTACGGATGCCCCGACTCTTGCCAGTTGCTGCTGGCGGCCCCTGAGTTGGGAGCGAATTTCACTACCCGCCCTGCCCAGCCCGTAACCGAAGACAAGTTGTGGAATAATAATTGCGCCTGCCCCGAAGGAGAGGCCGAGCAACAACCCGAAAGCCGCCGAGCCAGTTGCCGCCGATGCAGCCATAACGCCGGCCAGAGGTACACAGGGGCGCAGCCCCATGGCAAAGCCGATACCGAACAGCCCTGCCCTGAGCTGCTTTTTATATCCTGTGGAGCATCCGGCCACCTTGCCCTTACGCCACAGCAACACGCCGGAAAAAAGCAGCATGGCGGCAAAGATATAATTGGCATGGCTGACCTCAAGCAGGCCCACCAGCGATGCCCCGATCAGGCCTGACACAGCCGTCAGCAGTGCATAGGCACTCATTCGGCCAAGATTAAAACGCAGCGTCTGCAGGGACGTTTCCCTGGCCCCGATATCCTGCGCCAGCAACATCACACCCAGCGTCGGGATGCAGGTAAACATGCAGGCACCGGCTCCGAAGGAGAGGCCGATGATGAATGTCGCCAGCATGGAGGAGAGAAGAACCTCCACCACTAATCCTTTTTCACACGGCGGGATGGTTTCTGTTTACCTTCCCACTTCTTCTGAGCTTTGTTGCGCTCTTTGAAATAGTGCGGATCGGAGATCTTGATCGGAATCACCGCATATTTAAGCGCCATCACGCCCTTGTCCGGGCAGAACTCCACACAGCGCCCGCACAGCGTGCAGTCGGGCATAAGAATATCCTTCTCTTTCGAGGTGTGAATCTCACGGATATCCATCGGGCAGGCCTTGGCACAGAGCCCGCATTTGTCGCAACGCGGCGTATAGTTTTTCACCAGTTTCACCAGCCCGACCTTCCTGAACAGTGCATGCAGCGCCAACATCGGGCAGATGCGGCAGAAGGGCTGACGCATGGTCAATGAGAGTACCAGAATCAGACCGAACAGCGTGTCGGCAATGATTGAAAGGATCATATAACCGCTCGAAGAGGTATCAATATAGAGCTGATTGAGCTGCCCTGCAGCCAGTGACGTGAGAATACGGCTCGGGCATATTTTGCAGAACGGGTCCCCCAGTTCCTGGCCGGCAAAACCCAATCCTGAGGCCAGTGGAAACAGAATCACCAACAATCCCAGCATCAGCCATTTGGCCGGCCTGATACGATCCACCAGCTTTGGATCCAGTGATTCAGTACGCTTCATGCGCAGTTTCTGGCCAATCATACCTAACACTTCCTGGAAAAAACCCAACGGGCAGAGCCAGCCGCAGAAAGCTTTATTCAACAAAACAAAGAGAATCACGAAGGTTCCCAAGGTCGTCAGGATAGGCAAAAGCAAACTGAGCGTGAACTTTCCAGCGGCAATAGCTGGCCCCAAACCATGTCCTATCTGATGCTGTAGTGGAATCAGAACGCAGTAGTCAGCTGTTTTAGCATCATAGGCGCAGGAAAGAACCGGAAAGGCTCCCGACAATTTATCCGCAGAATAGAAACCGACGAAGACCGAGCCGTAGACAAGAAACAGGAAGGCCAGCAGCTGTACGACTTTGCGAATAACCGATAAATTTTTCCAGACCGGCATGATTATTTCTCCTTACGACGGCGGCGACGGACAGTGATAAAACCGCCGAGTGCCATGCCGCCAAGCACAGTGAGCAGTCCCAGTGGTGTGGACTGCCAATGCTCAGGGTTGATGTGGTAATCAGATGAGAGTGTTGTGGTGAAGACCTGTTCCCCTTCACTGTGGCTGAGAGTGAGTACAAATTCGGACGGACGATTGCCCATACGCCCCGCCTTAATGGCCGAAAAATCTTCCGGCAGTAAAACAGTCAACACACCTTCCCCATCGCTTTGCAGCTGCTCAATGGTTCCGTTTGCGGTGTTGAGCAGCACTGTTGTGTTTGCAAGCGGCTTACCCTTGAAACGCAGAACAAACACGGCCTCTGTGTTGGAATAATAACGCCAGTGTTCTCTGGCATAGGGGGCCGGTTCAATTTCCAGCACGGATTTTTCATAAGCCATAATATCCGATGGCGATTCCCCCGATGGCTTGTTGTTCATATAGACATAGCGAATTGCCGATTCGTGTCCTTTGCCTTGATCTCGGGTGGCAACCAGAGCATGGTAATTATCCATGCCTGTCGGCTTGATCGTTACCCTGCCCTGCTCCGCCTGTAAGGGTATTTGGTTCGGCTTCGGGGTGATAAGGGCAAGTTCAGCGCCTGCCCCTTCACTGAGCACAAAGACCTTGGGCGCATGGCGATCATGACCGCCATGCCCGTGTTTTGCCGGTGCAGGAGACCAGTACATGGCCGCCTGGGCAGTGAAGCTGAAGAGACTCACGGCCAGTGTGATGCCCACCCATCTGCTGACTTTCATCACGCCCTCTGGATTCAACATCAGAATGTTGCCGTGATACCGGCTGTCCAGCGACGGCCCGGATTGACCACGATCGAGAGGTCTTCAGCGTTGTAGACGTTGTTGGCATCACTATCGCTGGTGCCGCGTGCGGTGTTGTAATAGGTGCGATCAAATGCATTGTCGACACGGCCAAAGAGGTTGAACTCCACAGCCTTGTTGGCGCCGACGGAGAAATCGTAGTTTGCCACCAGATCAAAAATCGCATGACCACCGATTTTCTCCTGATTGATCTCATCAGCGTAATACCAGCCCTGGGCATTCATTTCGCCGGTCAAAGTAAAACCCGTAAATGGTTTGATACGTGCAGCTACAAAAAACTTATGTTTTGGCACACGAGGTACCCTGTTACCTGTGTTGTTATAGGTGACAAACGTGTGAGCAGGGCTGTAGCGGTTACCCAGCAGCAGGTTGAAATTATCATACTGGGTGAACTTCGCATCCAGCAAGGTGTAGGCGACATCCATGGAGAATAGCTGGTCCTGGTCACTCTTCACCGCCAGTTCGATACCGCGATTACGCATGCCGCCGATGTTCTGATACTGGTCGGTCGTCGGGCTTAGTGCATATTGGCCTGCGACATTCATAATAAAATTCTTGCGGTCGATCTGGAAGGCGGCGATATCCCAGTCTAGTCCGCCAATCACATCGAGCTTGCCACGCAAGCCGATCTCATAGTTATAGGCCTGTTCAGGCTTCAGGTTCGGGTTAGCCGCCACATTACCGGTCAACGAGATGGTTCCGGCAAAGAGCTGGTTGATCGTTGGCGCACGGAAACCTGTTGATACATTGGAGTAAAGCGATAGCGAATCGTTGAAGTCGTAGTTCAAACCGGCACGCCATGAACCGACATTGAAGCTCCTGGAGAGATTCGGCGCTGCCGCCGCCGGCAGGTAGTCCTTATAACTGAGTTTAATATGATCGTAACGGCCGTTCATGGTCGCCGTGAGTGCATCAGTAAGCCCGAACTTCAACTCACCATAGGCAGCATACATCTGCTCAGTAGTCTTATCGTTTACCGTGACCGTACCGGCTGTAACCACCGGTGCGAACGGGCTCGGGCTCGCCTTGTAGGATTGAAGCGTTGCAACATGGTTCTTGTAGGTGTTGTTGCGCAGGTCGATAGCGCCCATCCATGCCAGTTGTTCACCACTGTTGCGCCACTCGCCCTTGATACCACGCTGAACCTGTTTGTAGTCGTTACCATTGGCATAGGCGTTCACATCGGTCACCGCTGCACCTGTGGTGCTGTAGTTGATCGGCGTAGTCCAGAAATTAGTATGATCACTGAACTGATAGAGATTGAGCATCATATTGCTGGTTTCTGAAATATCGTTGGCATAGGTCAGGTAGAACTTGCCCAGATCAACATTGTAGTGGCGCGCATAGTCACGCCCGTTGATACTGGTCGGATCCGTTGCCGCCTGGGTTACACCCTGCACAGTGCCGTGACTGTCCTTGAAACGTTTGGCTATTTCCCAGCCGAAGGTGAGATCGCTGGAGTCGGACAAATATCCCTGCAATTTACCGTTGAGATAATCGGCCTTGTAGTCGCCCTGGAAATAGTATCCCTTTGCATCACGACGGCTGACCTGGACATGGCCTGAAACCTTGTCTGTAGCAAAACCTGCCCGCGCCATACCCCGTTTGTAGCCGAAGCTGCCAGCCTCGGCGGAAAGCTGGCCGCCGGCCATTTTGGCGCCGCGTTTGGTGGTAATAATCACAGCACCGGCCAATGCGTCCTCACCGAACAGGTAAGAAGCACCACCCTTGATCACCTTGATCGATTCAATGTCATCCATATTGATATTCACGCGCCCTGTACGTTCAAATACCGGTACACCATCGATGACCACGGCCACACCCGGTTTTTCACCCATAAAACGCTGATTCTCGACACCGCGGATATGAATTTTCAGCGAATCCTGACTCTGAAATTCGGCCGTGACTCCGGGAATACCATCAAGGATCTGCTTGATATTTTCGGCGTGCGCCTTCTCCACCCTGTCTCCGGAGATCACAGAGATATTGGATGGCTCGCCACGTTTGGATTCAAAGCGGTCATCAATGGTGGTGGAATCCACCCGCATCAGCCCCATATCTTCGGCTGCCGCCATTCCCGGTGTCATCAACACTGATGCTGCCAGAAGCAACTCTTTCCTGATTTTAAGGTTCATCATCTCTCCCTATATAATCCCGATGTAATAGATTTAACGATTTATGATGTCTTCAGGTTGAAAGACATGCGGAATTCGCATTCCAGCGGACAGTTAATACTGGCCGGCGGCTGCGGCATGGGTGCGGCTTTCTCTACCGCTTTCCTTGCTGCAGCCATGAGAACGGATGGTCCATCCTGCACCACAAGCTGATAGGCCGAGCCATCAGGAAGCAGTGTAAAACTGATATAAACTTCGCCTTCAATGCCGCGCCGGCGCGCCGCTTTCGGATACCATTTGTGTTTCTCGATATGCGCCATCACCTCGGTGAGGTAGCGCTCGGTCTCACGTTTGATCATTCCCTCACTGATCTGCGGCATGTTCTCTGCCTGAACTGTCGGTGCCGCCACAGGCTGACTAAGCTGCTTTTTTACCACCTTCCTGATCGGATCAACGGCCTTTTTACGCGCCAGTTTCTTCAGCTCCCGTTTCGGTTCGGGTTTCGGTTCAGGTTTCACCTCCACCGTTTCAGGCTCGGGCTCCGGCATCACCTCAGGAGTGCTTACAGGTTGAGGCGATGGTGTCAGAAAACTCAAGCGTGTTACCGATTCAACGGGCTGTTGCAAGGCCGTGGCAGGTGCGCCTCCGAAACCGGTAAACAGTAATCCGTGTAGAAACAGCGACAGCGTGATCGCGCCAAAACGGATACCTTTGCCTTTAAAGCAACCCGATGGTGACAAAACCGGCACACTCACTTCAGGGACGTTCCGGCTGTTCGGTGACAATATCCACACCGCTTGCCCCTGCTCTGCGGGCCGCATCGATCACCCTGACCGAATCGCCAAGAGTCACACCCGCATCACCGCGTATCACCACCCGCTTCTCATCCCTGTCTGCAAGCAATCCGGAGAGGTGTGCAGACAAGGCATCTGCAGCAATATGCTCGCCAGCGATACTGATCTCACCCGATTCGGACAGACCAACCTCAAGTGGTTGTTTATCATCCAGAGAAACTGCACTGAGTGCTTCGGGCAATTCGATGGGTAACCCTTCATCCTGCACGAAATGGGCTGTCAGCATAAAAAACACCAGCAGCAGAAAAACAATATCAATCAGCGGCGTCAGGTTCGGGGCCTGACCGCTTCTGCGTGTCCCCTCAAACTGCATGGGCCAGAGAATCCCGGTGTTTGACCTGATCATTGAGACTGTTTTCAGGCGTGTGCGGCAAGCGCTCAATCACCTGTGATGCCACCCGCTGCATGGACCTGGCACGTTTATCCACTAGTCCTTCGAGAAAATGCAGCAGGAACAGCACCGGAATAGCGACGGCCAGTCCTGCCCCGGTAGTCACCATGGCTTCCCAGATACCGCCGGCAAGCACCATCGCATCCACCTTGCCGCCCGCGGCTTCAATCACCTGAAAGGCCTTGATCATGCCGGTGATGGTGCCGAACAGCCCCAGCAGCGGTGCCGTATTGCCCAGCCATGCCAGCGTGCGCAGACCGGACTCCATACGGGCCAGCTGATCGCTGCCGATACGCGAAGCCACGCGCGCCAGATCTTTCACACCCTGGGCCGCAGCCTCTTTAACCCCGATAGCGATGGCCGCTTCCGGCGAAATACGTTTACCGCCTGCCTGATGCAGGCTGTCCAGATCACCACTGACTTTGGGTAAGAGGTTAAGATGAATCAGTCGTTCCACCACTATGGCAACAGCCACAACGGAGTATCCGAGCAACACCCACATGACCGGGCCGCCTTTATCGATCAGAGTTGTAATGTCCATGATATCCACCCCCGTCAAGAAAACTGGAGGCGAAGATTAGATACGGGTACCCATATGAAAATTAGGCAAATTGTCGCGCGACGGATTGTCGCAGCTTGATACGGTTATTGATTTACAATGATCGAACCACCGCAAAACCCGATCAAACGGCAAGACAAATGCCATTGGGGTCTACCATCGGATTTTGCATGGTAGCGGGGCAGGAACCTTCTTGCTAAAGTAAGTTTCAGGCGGGGGTGTGGCTCTTGGGGTCCGCATGCCGTTTGGTTCTGCTCGGCTTCTGAAATGCCGCCCCCGCCGTCCATGCATCGTCCGATTAAGTCTTCCGGGATGATGCCGATTCCAGTGTGAATAGTGGCTCTGTGTTGTAGACGAGACATCGGATGATGATCTCGTTTGCAAGGAGGCCGATATGGAAGCATTACTGGTGGGCATTGATGTGGGTTGTC
>MNWZ01000140.1 GCA_001871925.1 Zetaproteobacteria bacterium CG1_02_53_45 | reverse complement strand
TGGAGCGGTTGAGAGATTATGAGAATGATGCGCTACGTTTCATGGATCGACCAGATGTCCCCTTTACCAACAATCAGGGCGAAAACGATCTGCGCATGACCAAGGTGCAGCAGAAAATATCCGGCTGCTTTCGATCAATCGATGGTGCTGAGGCATTTTGTCGATGCAGAAGCTACATTTCCACATGCCGAAAGCAGGGGCTTTCTTCCAGCCAGGCTCTGAGTCTGTTGTTTGACGGCAAGAACCCTGACTTTATGATCGGTGCTGAATAGTTACCATATATGTAAGGTTAAATTCATGTCTTGAAGATTGGCCCGTTGCAAAAGCTTCATGCATGACAGCTTCGGAAAAATCACACAAGTCAGAAGGGAACCCCATTTCTCTTTGGGTTTTACCTATAAACTCTTGCGGCTGTTTGCCTGTCAGTCTTGCGCCAGCCGGATTGACATAGAGGTATCTCAACTGACGATCAAATCGGCTGATAACATCGTCTGAATTCTCGACCAGTGCCCGATAGCGCTCTTCACTTTCACATAACATTGTTTCTGCAGTTATGCGCGCAGTGATATCGTGAATAATAGAGTATAGAGCAAGCTTCCCGTGATATTCCGCCGGGCCACTCCAGACCTCTACATTGCGGATTTCCCCATTGGCAAGTCTGTGTCTGAAGAAGAAACAATCACAGCTCCCCTCTTTTGCCCGTTGCATCTCAGCAGTGATTGCTGTCTGGGAAAGTGTATTGATATCTGCAATGTTGAGTGATCGGATTTCTTGCAGGGTATAACCATAGAAGCGCAGCGCAGCATCATTGGCATCCAGAATATTTCCATCGTCCGGGTCAATCAGTAGTGCTACTGTTTTGATTGCTTTAAAGAAATCCATATGACAATTGTAATTGAAACCAGAAGCATCTGCACATGTGAGTTTAATAATTGGCTCTGGAAGCTATTGCGTAGGGCAACTCTGAAGCGGCACTGATATTCTAGACAGTACGAATGTCCTATTCGTGGCCGGAAGTTACCGGTCAAAGGAGTGAAATAACCTCATTCCAATGGTGCCGGTTTTATCCAGGGGCCAAACAGGACTCGAACAATTGACCAAAGCTGGCTGGCAGTAGCCAGTCAGCAGCAAATACTATTCACCCCTCAGGTTCTGGGGCGTTTATCTGTTTTTATTAAAAAATCCGCTTCTGACTGCAAAAACCAGCACAACCACTGCCGGGACAACCCAGCCGATGTGGTCGAATTCGAGCAGCCAGTGCCAGATGGAATCGGATTCGATATGACCGTGACCGCTGTGGGCCAGTGCTGCTGATGGTGCGAGTGTTGCGATGAGAGCGACTAATGTCCTATACATGATCTTCATCCTTTGCGACTTTTGTTTTCTTAACTCTAGCCAGAAGCAGACCTGCTTCATAGAGCAAAAGCATCGGAATGCCGAGCAACACCTGTGAAATCACATCGGGCGGCGTCAGTATGGCGGCGAAGATAAACGTCCAGACAATCATATAGCGGCGCTTCTCGGCCAGGGCCTGCGCAGTGGTAATACCAAGCCGGATCAGCAACATAATGACAATCGGAATCTGGAAACTCATGCCGAAAGCAAACAACAGCTTCAATGCCAGAGAGAGATACTCCTTCACCGCAGGCATGGCCTGGATCGTGTCGGTGGAGAAGCTCAGGAAAAATTCGAAGATCAGCGGAAAAACGATATAAAAAGCGAATGCGCCACCGGCCAGCAGCAGGCCCAGACTGCCGAAGAAATAGGAGACAAAAGCTTCACGTTCATGGTGGTAGAGCCCCGGCGCCACAAAGGCCCAGAACTGGTAGAGCGTGACCGGCGCAGTGATAAACAGGCTTAAAACCAGCGCGATTTTCAGGTAGGTGAAAAAGACATCGGGTGCATTGAGAAAGATCAGCGGCGTGCCCGGCGGCAGGGCCGCCCGCAGCGGCTGGGAAATAAATTCAAACACAGGTTCCGAGAAGTTCATCAGTATCATCACACCGATGGCATAAACCGCGATGGCTATCGTGCCGCGTCTGCGCAACTCGGCCAGATGCGTCAGTACACTCATGCCGATACCCTGTGCCGTCTGCTCCTCTTCAACCGGCTGGTTTTCCGGGCTTTGGCTCGAACTCACTTGTCGCCCTGCCCTGCTGTGTCATCAGGTTTGGTCGAGCTGTCCGCTTTGGTCGAACTATCCGGTTTGCTGTCCGGCCTGGCAGTGCTATCGCTCTCATCCAGCGTCTGGCCATGCTGTTTCATGATCTCTTTGTTCCAGTCGGTAATGTCGGTCTCGTTCAAGGCGTCTTTGGCCTGTGCAACCGTATGACTGAGTTGACTCTCGACATCGATCTGGCGACGCACATCGTCAATCCAGCGACGTCCTTTTTTGACCACGCGGCCAACCTGCCCGAACAGTTCAGGCATGCGTTCCGGCCCCAGCACCATAAATGCAATGACACCGATGAGCAGCAGTTCAAGAAAACCTATATCAGGCATAACTTATTCCCGGGAGGGGCTTATTACTTCTTGTCGGCAGCGTCGTCACTCTCCGGATCGCTCTTTTTATCTTCATCGGACATATTGGTGCGGAAACTTTTGATGCCCTTGGCAAGCCCTGCCCCCACCTGCGGCAATCGTTTGGCGCCAAACAGCACCACAACAATAATCAGAATTAAAATCAGCTCTGTTGTTCCAAGTCCAAACATTGTAAACACTCCCTAAAAAAACAGACCGGACATTACGCGATTTCTCAATATCGGCAAGTATCCGCCCTGACAAACGGCCAATCCCTGCCGTTTGCGACAAACCGGCCCCGATAGTATCATCGCCGCCTCTGAAGCAGGAAGGAGTTCGCCATTGTTTAAACGCATTCTTATCGCCAACCGTGGCGAATGTGCCATCCGCATTATCCGTTCATGCAGTGAACTGGGTATTGAAACGGTTGCCATCTATTCCGAAGTCGACGTGAATGCGCTGCATGTGAAAAAAGCAGACCGCGCTGTAATGATCGGCCCCGATCCGGTCAAAAGTTATCTGAACATCCATCGTATTGTCAGCATTGCCAAGGAAAACGGCTGTGATGCCGTGCATCCGGGCTACGGTTTCCTGTCGGAAAATGCCGATTTCGCCCGCGCCGTGATTGAAGCAGGCCTCACCTACATCGGCCCCTCTCCCGAAGCCATCCGTGACATGGGCAGTAAAACCAAGGCCCGTGAAACCATGATCGCGGCCGGTGTACCTGTTATTCCCGGTTCCGAAAATTCGCTGACCAGTGTGGATGAAGCGGTCGAACTGGCGCATGGCATGGGTTATCCGGTGATGCTCAAGGCTGCTGCCGGTGGTGGCGGACGCGGTATCCGCCGCTGTGACACCGATGCCGAGTTGCGCGAAAATTATCCGATCACCCAGCGCGAAGCGGCCGCCGCATTCGGTAACGATGAACTGTTTATGGAAAAGTGCATTGTCGAGCCGCACCATATCGAATTCCAGATTCTCGCCGATACGCATGGCAATGTTGTACACCTGTTCGAGCGCGACTGCTCGATTCAGCGCCGCAACCAGAAACTGATCGAAATCGCTCCGAGTAAATTCCTCACGCCTGAACTGCGCAAGCAGATGGGTGAAGTGGCCGTCAAGGCCGCCAAAGCGGTGGATTATGTCAACGCAGGCACGGTCGAATTCCTCGTCGACAAACATCATAATTTCTGGTTTATGGAGATGAATACCCGCCTGCAGGTTGAGCATACCATTACCGAAACCATTACCGGTGTGGATATTGTGGCCCAGCAGATTGCTATTGCGGCTGGCCTGCCACTGCCGTTTAGACAGGACGAACTGAGCTACAACGGTTTTGCCATTGAGTTCCGTATCAATGCGGAAGATCCGAAAAATAATTTCCTGCCGATGCCGGGCCGTATCACACGTTACAACTCTCCGGGCGGGCCGGGCATTCGCGTTGACGGCTGTGTCTATGCCGGTTACGAAATTCCGCCGTTTTACGACTCGATGTGTGCCAAGCTGACCGTCTTCAGCAGCGACTGGTTGCGTACCGTCAAACGCTGCCAGCGTGCACTGGCCGAATATGATATCAGGGGCGTGCGTACGACGCTGCCGCTCTACCGCTCCATTGTAGGGTCGGAGGTATTTATGAGCGGTGACTTCGACACCAGCTTCATGGATAAACATCCGGAACTGCTGGAGTACAAACCGTTTGAAGCACGCGAAGATATTGCCGCAGCTGTAGCTATCGCCATTGCTGCTCACGCCGGACTGTGATTGTGTGGATGCGGGATCATGACATCCGGTCATGCCCCTCTGAGACGCTTGCAGAAGTCTCGTTTTACAAAGGCTCACGACTTGCGCCGTTGGCACATCCATGCACCAAAATAACCCCATGCCCGAAGGATATGACATGACTGAAGTAAAGAGAAAACTCGCCATTACCGAACTGGCCCTGCGTGACGGACACCAGTCACTGCTGGCCACACGCATGCGGCTTGATGACATGCTGCCAATCTGTGAAAAACTCGATCAGATCGGTTACTGGTCTATTGAGGCCTGGGGCGGTGCCACGTTCGACACCTGTCTGCGCTATCTCAAGGAAGGCCCGTGGGTACGTCTGCGCGAGTTGAACAAGGCGTTGCCGAACACGCCTATCCAGATGCTGCTGCGCGGCCAGAACCTGCTCGGCTATCGTCACTACGCTGACGATGTGGTGAAAAAATTCGTCGATATGTCGTCAGCCAACGGTGTCGATGTGTTCCGCGTCTTCGATGCCATGAACGATGTGCGCAACCTGCGCACTGCCATCCGACAGGTAAAAGCCAACGAAAAACATGCCGAAGGCACGATCTGCTACACCACCAGTCCTGTGCATACACTCGAGCATTTTGTTGATCTGGCCAAAGAACTGGAAGATATGGGCTGCGATACGCTGGCTATCAAGGATATGGCCGGTCTGCTCACACCGGTGAGCACACGCGAACTGGTTACCGCACTGAAAAGAGAGCTTTCCATTCCGCTACATCTGCACTCCCATGCTACAGCCGGTGTGGCTGAGCTGGTGCAGTGGGAGGCAGTGCACGCCGGTTGCGACATTATCGACACGGCGATTTCACCGCTTGCCGGAGGCACTTCGCATCCGGCCACCGAATCGATGGTGGCAGCCTTTGCAGGCACCGAATACGACACCGGTCTGAATCTGGATGCATTGCAGGAGGTCGCCGCCTATTTCCGCGACGTACGCAAGAAATATGCGCGTTACGAATCCGATGCAACCCGCATGGATACCCGCGTGTTCATCAACCAGATCCCCGGCGGAATGATCTCCAATCTGGCCAATCAGCTTAAAGATCAGGGCGCACTGGATAAAATGGATGCGGTGCTCGAAGAGATTCCGCGTGTGCGCAAGGATTTCGGTTACCCGCCACTGGTTACGCCAACCAGCCAGATCGTCGGTACCCAGGCGGTACTGAATGTTATTTCCGGCAAGAAATACAAAGTTATTACCAATGAAACCAAATCCTACCTGAGCGGCATGTACGGACGCGCACTCGGCGAGGTTAATGAAGAGGTACGCAAACTGGCCATCGGTGATGATGAGCCGATTACGGTTCGTCCGGCCGACCTGCTGCAACCGGAGATGGATGCCCTGACCCGTGAAATCGGCGACAAGGCCAAGTCGGTTGAGGATGTGCTCTCCTATGCCCTGTTCCCGACTATCGCAATGGAGTTCTTTGAAGAACGCGAAAGCGGCGATTTCAAACCGGAACCCCTGGAAGCTCCGGCAACAGTACCGGCTCCTGAAGTGGTGACCGCCCCTTCACTGGCGCCAACCGAATTCAACATCACCATCCACGGCGAGCGTTATCACATCAAGATCGAAGGCTCCGGCCACAAGAACGAGGATATGCGTCCGTTTTATGTGAAAGTGGACAATATGCTTGAAGAGGTCATGGTCGAAACACTGACCGAAGTGGTGCCAACCCAGGAAGGCAAGATCGATACGCAAAAAGCGCTGAAAGGCTCTCGCCGCCCGAAAGCCCGCAACGACAGCGATGTTACCACATCCATGCCCGGACGCGTGGTGACCATTGCCGTAGCAGTCGGCGATCAGGTTGAAGCCGGAGACACTGTGCTGACTGTAGAGGCCATGAAGATGGAGCATCAGGTCATGGCGCCTGTTTCAGGCACGATTCAGGCCATCCATGTCACTGTAGGAGACAACGTCAATCCGGATGAATGCCTGATGGCGATTGGTTGAAATTTATAACACAGGCAGGCAGCCTGTCTTGGCTTCGGTCAGTTTGCATGCAGTAGTTTGTTCATGAGCTAAGCAACTGCGATAGCAAACAGGGTCGGAAAAGGAGGATGCGTGAGGCAACTTCATCACACACTGAAGCAGGATCTCACCAAAACAGTGATGCGTTGGAGCGTCGGCTTTTTGCTGCTGCTCGCCACCGTGTTCGCCTTCTCCTTCAATACATTACAGACATACATCCTTGACCTGATGGCAGAGCAGAGACTCGCTTATCAGGTCAGGGAGTTTGCCAAACACATGGATAAAAAGGACACCGCATACTTTCGTGAAGAGAGTGATGCGCTGGTTCAGGAGTCGGTTTTATCCGCCATACTGCTGGTTGATGCCAGTGGTGAACTGCTGCATGTTTCACTGAACGCGAATCAACATCCGCAGCTGGAACTGAATGAGCCGCTCAGCGTCGATAGGCTGAACTCCCTGATCGAAACACGCAGCGACCTGCACCTCTATACCCGGCAGATACCCGGCCATCATGCAATGCTGGCGCTGATACTTGATGGTCGGCCTTTAACCGTCGCGATTCTGTCCACGACCGCTTGGAGTGCACTGATGATGTTCATCCTTGTGCTGGTCTCCATCAAAGCACTGCACTACTCCCTCAAGCGTCAACTGGTCGATCCGGTCGAGCACCTGCGTGAAGCAGTAGGCAATAAAAATATTGATACAGAGACACTGCAAAAACTTGAAGAGGAGCTGCCGCAGGAAGCGGCCAATATTCTTGAGTTTTTCGACCAGTTGAAACATTCCCGTGATGATTTAAGAAATCATGTTCCTGAAATGCTGGAGGCACTGCCTTCCTGCTTCTGGTGGTCAGATGACGGTAAAACCTATCGCAGCATCTCAGGCAAGGCCTGCAGCCTGCTGCAGATCCCGCCTGAAGAACTGGCGGGCACAGCGCTGTGGAGCTGGTGTCATAGCCTTGCACAAATAGCCGTCAACACCGGCCAGCTGAACAGAGCCATCGCCCATAAAGCGGAACGGCTCGATTTCGCCTATCAGGTGAATCAGGACAACAGGAGTTACTGGTTTGGCGAGTCGATCACCATCTGCTACGCCAGGGATGGCAGTGTCGAAACAATTTACGGCATTATCAACGATATCAGTGCCCGTAAAAACAGACAGCAGGAACAGGCCCATCAACTGGAACTGATGCATCGCCTTGAAGCCACCGGCACACTGGTCGGAGGCATCGCCCACGAATTCAACAACGCTCTGGCAGGCATGAACGGCAATGTATTCCTGATCAAACAGAATACCGACGATGAGAAAAACCTCTACCGCATCAAGCGTATTGAACAGCTGATCGAGCACTCGGCCGCCATGATTGAGCGCATGCTCGCCTTTGCAGGCAGGAGCACGATCAACCCCGTTCCTGTCAGCCTGGTGGCATTCCTGAACAGTTTTCAGTCCGCGATGCTGCCGTCACTGCCGGGCCAAAATCTTCTCACACTTCATTTCGGCGAGGCTGTTGAAGCTGTCGATCCCACCATACTGGCTGACCAGAAAATGTTGCAGGAGCTGCTGATGCAACTGGTCGAAAACGCCAAACTGGCGACCAGGGAAACCGCCATACCGAGCATCAACATCAGCCTGGACCTGCTCGAGGCCGATGAGAGTTTCCTCTATAAATATCCCGGTCTGTCAGCCAGAGATGTTGTTCATCTGCAGTTGCACGATAATGGCTGCGGTATCCCTGAAAATATCAGAGAGCGGATTTTCGAGCCCTTCTTCACCACGCGCGAAGTCGGTGAAGGCACCGGCCTCGGTCTCTCCATGGTCTATGGTTATGTCAATCAGCTCGGCGGCGCTATCGATGTCGAGAGCAGCCCCTGCAACGGCACTACATTTCACCTCTACCTGCCCCATAAAAAATTACCGCCAGCCAGCAACCATGACGATACCCTGCTGGGCGGCAGCGGAGAAACCATTCTGGTGGTGGATAATGAGCAGCTCTTCCGCGAATCCACCTGTGAAGTACTCGGCCGCATGGGTTACAAAACCATTGCGGCAAGTAACGGTTCACAAGCGGTACAGCTGTATAAACAACACGGCAATGACATTGCCCTGATACTTATGGATATCTTGATGCCCGGCCTGACCGGCATTCAGGCATCACGCCTCATCCGCACCATCGATCCGGAAATCCCGATCATTTTCCTGACAGCCTATGATCGTACGCAGCCTCTGGAGCCTGAGGTTTATGACAACAAATCGGAACTGATCAATAAACCGTTCCGTTTCACCGTCCTCAGTCAGGCCATTCAGAAAGCCCTGCAGCAGTCTGCTGCCGGACATTCAAATAAAACGACTTAAAGTTTCCTGCAATTGGCAGGCCCCTTGCTCATATCGCTGGACATGAATACCTTGATAGAAACTGCTGATTTCAGGGCTGCCAACTGCCGCCCTGCCCCTGAAGCATCATGAGAGCCGATGCCACACGGCTCAATGCACTGCTGATACCCAGGGGCAGCGGCCAGAGCCTGCAGATTGTCAGCGGTCAGACTGCCAAACTGGTAGCCGGTGAAGTGATGCAGGCAGTGGTACAAAAAGCGGAACAGACAGGCAGTTTCAAAATCATATTGAACGGTGAAAACTTCACCGTCAAAGGGCTCCCCGTCTCTCTGGCCGGCAGGGAAGTCAGTTTTGTTGCTCAGCAGGGCAAAGCTGGCGCTGCCATGGGATTGAGCTGGCTGGGTACCGCCGCTGAGAAAGACGAGCAGCAGGCCGCCAACCCCCTCATGCAGCAGCCGCCTGTTCAGAAAGCCCAGCTTGGCACCCTGCTCTCCGTCCTCCCGACCGGCATTAAAACCGGCCATGTAATGGCTGCACGCATCGACGCCATTGAGCAAAACCGTATGACCATAACACTGCTTGCCGATGATTCCAGACCTGGACAAGGCTCCGCAGCAGTGAAACAGCAGATCATCACCACCCCCACCATGGGTTTGAAAGCTGGTCAGCAGGTTACCATCAACATCCGCGGGCAAACCGCCGCCGGCAAGGCGGTGGTTGAAATCATACCGCAGCAGCAGACC
>MNWZ01000142.1 GCA_001871925.1 Zetaproteobacteria bacterium CG1_02_53_45 | reverse complement strand
CCGTCTTTCAATGCGTGGGTCTTCAATAGATGAGAAATGTGAGATGATGGATGTGGTTGGAATAGTGAGTGTTTTCATGTTGTCAGGCTACCACAAAATGATGTATAAAGCATTGTTTTATAATGATAATTGTTATATTCGTGAAGACAAATTTCGACTAAGAAACACTCACTCCGTCTTAACCAAATTTAATCTGTTATTGTCGAAATAACCATTTTTGCAACCAATGGCTGCTCATGATTTTAATGCGATTGCCCTGCCATGACTATTGCAACTGCCGCTATGCCGGGCCTGCGTCGTTTTGCCGCTCATCACGACACTGTTGTAAGCAAGATTGTCCGGCTAGCATGTGCCTGTATATCACATTAAATCTGCGATAAGGATGCCATGAAATCTTTCCAGCCTTCACTGACTATTCCTGCTGCCGCCCTGTGTGCGCTGATATTGTGCGCTTGCGGCAATCAGGCGGATGCGCCCAAACAGAGGCAGAACAGTTCAGTCGTTGTGCTTAAAGCGCATACACTGCTGCTCAGTGATCATGTGGAAGCGCTCGGCACGGCTCAGGCCGATGAGTCGATTACTATTACCGCCAGAATCGCCGGCAGGCTTGAAGAGGTCAACTTCAGCGACGGACAACAGGTGAAGAAAGGTGATGTGATTGCGCGCATGGATCAGGATGAGGAGCAGGCGCAACTGGTCGCAGCCGGGGTTCAACTGGTTGAGCATCAGCGTGAAATCAAACGGCTTGAATCACTGCTGGCCCGCAAGGCTGCCGCCGCACGCGATCTGGATCTGCGCAAAACCCAGGCTGCTCTGACCGCCAGTACGATCAAGGAGATCAAGGCGCGTATCAGCGAGCTGACGCTGCGTGCCCCGTTTGCAGGCCGACTCGGTATTCGCCGGGTGAGTCCCGGTGCCATGATTCAGCCCGGTACGGTGATCACCACACTTGATGCTGCAGAAAAAATCAAACTGGATTTTACCGTTGCCTCCACCGAGTTGGACGGGCTGACAACAGGTATGGCTGTAGAAGCAAGTTGTGATGCGTTGCCCGGTGAATTGTTCAGCGGCAAGCTCACCGGCATGGATTCGCGTATTGATCCGTTGACCCGCTCCATGCTGCTGAGAGCCGAGATTGACAATAAGGACGGAAAACTTGTTCCCGGTATGCTGATGCGGGTGGTGCTCAAGAGCCATGAGAGAGAGTCACTGGTGGTGCCGGAAGAGAGTGTTACCCAGAAACAGAAACAGCACTTCCTGACACTGGTCGGGGCTGACGGGCGGGTGGAGCTCAGGGCTGTTGAGACAGGTCTGCGCCGGCATGGTGTGGTTGAAATTGTTCACGGGCTTGCTGCCGGTGAACTGGTGATGGTGCGTGGCATGGGTTTTGCGAAAGCCGGCCAAACCGTCAGCATCAGCGAAACATGGGATAGCATACGTGATCACCAGTATTCCATTTCGGATGAGTTGCGTTAGCACCACATATGTACGCACCCGGATTTAAACTGATGGAGAGCAGCCATGTGGCTCTCTGATACCAGCGTTCGCCGACCGGTTCTCGCACTGGTGATGAACCTGTTGTTGATTGTCTTCGGCATTCTCTCCTTTACCCACCTGCCGCTGCGCGAATATCCCGATATCGATCCCCCGATTGTTTCCATTACAACCGATTATCAGGGCGCTGCCTCCAGTGTGGTGGAAACGCGCATTACCGAGGTGATTGAAGGGCGCATTGCCGGTGTTGAAGGCGTGCGTTCCATTACGTCGCAAAGCACGGACGGACGTTCGAAAATCACTATCCGCTTTACCATCAATCGCGATGTCGATGCGGCGGCCAATGATATCCGTGACCGTGTTTCGCGCATTATGGATGACCTGCCCGATGGCGCCGATGCGCCCGACATCCGCAAGTCCGATGCCGATGACAGGGTGATTATCTGGCAGCATCTGACGGCCAAAGAGATGACGAGTATGCAGGTGACTGATTATGCGAAGCGTTACCTCGAGGACAGATTTGCAGCCCTGGACGGTGTAGCCCGTGTGCAGATCGGCGGCGGCAAGGAGCAGGCACTGCGTATCTGGCTGGATCGCAACAAGCTGGCTGCCTTCGGTTTAACGGTCAGCGATGTCGAACTGGTTTTGCGCTCGGAAAATGTTGAATTGCCAGCCGGCACACTGGAATCGAAGAAGCGCGATTTTACCGTGCGCATGCTGCGCAGTTATCAGACCAGCGATGATTTCCGCGGCCTTGTACTCAAGGCGGGTAACAATGGTTCTCTGGTCAGGCTCGGTGATGTCGCACGGGTCGAAATCGGGGCTGTGGAAGAGCGCAGGACGATGCGCGGCAACGGTATCTCGATGGTGGGTATCGGTATCGTTAAACAGTCAAAAGCCAACACACTTGAAGTTGCCCGGCTGGCCCGACAGGAGATGGCGCGCGTCAATGCGGTGCTGCCGTCGCACATGCATATGGAGCAGAGCTACGACTCCAGTGTGTTTATCGACAATGCCATTGATGAAGTGTTCAAAACCCTGCTGCTCGCCATCCTGCTGGTTGTGCTGGTGATCTATATTTTCCTGGGCAATGTGCGGGCTATGCTGGTACCTGCCGTAACCGTGCCTATCTCCCTGATCGCAACATTTGCCGTACTCTATGCTTTCGGTTACACGATCAATCTGCTCACACTGCTGGCGCTGGTGCTGGCTATCGGTCTGGTCGTTGACGATGCCATCGTGGTGATCGAAAACATCCATCGTCGCGTTGAAATGGGCGAGAGCAGGCTGGTCGCGGCTTTTCGCGGCACGCGCCAGGTCGGCTTTGCCGTGATTGCCACCACGGCCGTGCTGGTGGCCGTATTTGTCCCGATCACCTTTATGGAGGGGGATACCGGGCGACTGTTCAGTGAATTTGCCATCACCATTACCGCGGCGGTAATTTTCTCCAGTTTTGCCGCCCTGACCATTGCGCCGATGATGGCTTCCAAGCTGATTGGGGAGCGCGGGCATCAGAGCCGATTTTCTCTGGCTATGGATCGCGCCTTCACCGGCCTGCGCACCACTTATCTCAGGCATCTGCAAAACATGCTGGAGAAACCATGGCGGGCCGTGCTGGTGATTGCCATGATGCTGGTCGCGGCCCTGTTATTGATGCGTGATATTCCACAGGAGTATTCACCGAAAGAAGATCGCGGCGTCTTTTATATCATGATCAAGGGGCCGGAAGGGGCCTCTTACCAGTATCTGCGCGAGCATATGGATGAGGTTGAGCGGCGTCTGATGCCGTTTGCCGAAACCGGCGAGTTCAAGCGCCTGCTGATGCGTGCGCCGGGCAGTTTCGGCTCGTCATCCAACTTCAGTGATGCGCGGGGTATTGTCGTACTCAGCCACTGGAACACCGGGCGTAAACCGATCTGGTACTACCTCGATCAGGTCAAAAAGCTTACTGCCGATATTCCGGGCGTGCGCGTCTCCACGACCGTGCGTCAGGCCTTCGGCGGCGGTGAAGTCAAACCGGTACAGTTTGTACTCGGTGGCCCGACCTATGAAGAGCTGGCGAGGTGGCGGGACATTATCATGGCCAAAGCGGCCGAAAATCCGGGGCTGGTCGGCCTCGACCACGATTATGATGAAACCAAACCGCAGATCGGGTTGACGGTTTTCCGCGATCGTGCCGATGCGCTGGGTGTGTCGGTTGCCGAAATCAATCATACGCTGGAAACGCTGATGGGCTCACGCCGGGTCACCACCTTTATTGATCGCGGCAAGGAGTATGATGTGCTGCTGGAGAGTGAGAAATCACTTAAACAGGATCCGTCGGACATCAATAATATTCTGGTGCGCTCGGCGCGCAGCGGGCAACTGATTCCGTTATCGAGCCTGGTAGAAATCCACGAGTTTGCCGACAGCAGTGCACTGAATCGTTACAACCGCCAGCGTGCCATTACGCTGGAAGCGAATCTGGCCGAAGACTATTCGCTGGGTGAGGCGCTGACCTATCTGGAAGGGCTGGTGCGCGACAACCTGCCGCCGGGGGCGACCATCGATTACAAGGGGCCGTCACAGGACTTTATCGACAGCGGTGCCTCGATGTATCTGGTGTTTGCGCTGGCGGTGATGGTGGCGTTTCTGGTGCTGGCCGGTCAGTTCGAGAGTTTTGTACATCCGCTGATTATCATGCTGACCGTGCCGCTGGCCATCACAGGCGCACTGGCAGCACTCTGGATCTTCGGCATGAGTCTGAATATCTACAGTCAGATCGGCTTGATTATCCTCATCGGTATTGCCGCCAAAAACGGCATTCTGATTGTCGAGTTTATCAACCAGTTGCGCGATGAGGGTGTCGAATTCCGCGAGGCGATCCTGCAGGCATCAGGCAAACGCTTGCGTCCGATTATCATGACAGCCCTGACCACGGCCATGGGCGCTGTGCCACTGATCCTCTCCTCCGGTGCCGGTGCTGAAACGCGACTGGTGATCGGTACGGTGATTCTCTCCGGTGTGATCGTGACGACCTTTTTCACACTGTTTATCGTGCCGGCTATGTACCGCTTATGGTCGAGCCACACCTCATCTCCGAAAGCCACAGGCCGCAGGCTTGAAGCGGAACTGGCCGAGCTGGAGGAGAAGATATGAGGTGGCTATTGCCTGCGCTACTGCTGCTCGGTCTGGGCGCTTGTACGCTGGGCCCTGATTATCAAACGCCTGCATTCAAACAGAGTGAGCAGTGGCACAGTGAACAGGTCAGGGATGCGTCCCTGACAGAGTCGCATGAGGCGCGCTGGTGGCAGCAGTTCGAGGATCCGCTGCTGACGGATTTGATCACCAGGGCAGCACGGAACAATCGCGATCTGGCCGCGGCTCTGGCCAATATCGAGCGCGTCAGAGCTCTGCGCCATGTGGCAGGAGCAGCCTATATGCCATCCGTCAATGCCAGCGGCGAAGCCAGCCGTAGTCACTATAGTCGACAGACCGGATTCGGTGCCAATACAGGCACGCGCAACAGTTTCAGTGCTGGACTCGATGCCGGCTGGGAGCTGGATCTGTTCGGCCGAACACGCAGGGCAGTTGAGGCTGCCGATGCACAGGTTGGGGCGATCGAGGCTGCGCGGCAGGGTTTGATGCTGTCGGTGATCGCTGAAGTGGCCTCCAACTACTTTGAGCTGCGCGGCCTGCAGCGCCAGCAGCAGGTGAGCCTGCGTAACATCACGCTGCTCGGCGAAGTAGAAGAGATCGCCCGGGCGCAGTCTGAACTCGGCGTGAGCAGTGAACTGGATCTGGCGCGGGCGCGCGGCGAGCGCGAAAACATGCAGGCAACCCTGCCGAATCTGCAAGCTGAAATAACTGCGCGTATTTATCGCATCTCTGTACTGACGGGCGAGCCGCCTGAATTTTATGTCGCCGGTCTTACACAGACAGGCCCTATGCCGGTCGTGCGTGATCATGTGCCGGTCGGCTTGCGCTCGGACATACTCAAACGGCGCCCGGATGTGCAGCAGGCCGAACGTGAGCTGGCCGCGGCCACGGCGAATATCGGCGTTGCCCGTGCCGACCTGTTTCCCAATTTTTCATTGACCGGCTCCATCGGTTCCAGTGCCCGCGTGTTTAGTGACCTGTTTACACCGGCCACCCTGACCCGCTCGCTTGGCGCACTGCTGGACTGGCCGCTGTTTGCCGGTGGCGCTCTGCATGCCCGCGTCGATGTTGCCGAGGCCGAAACAAGAGTGGCGCTTGCCCGTTATGAGCAGGGCGTGCTGCTGGCGCTGGAAGATACGGAGGCTGCACTGACGCGTTATGCCCGCGAGTGGCAGACACTCAAGCAGCTGCGCGCAGTAGAAATATCAAGGCAACAGGCTTTTGAGATTGCCCGACTGCGCTTTGAAGCGGGCGAGGACGGATTTCTGGTCATTCTTGATGCCGAGCGCTCGCTGATTGCAACGCAATCTGAAATCGTCAGCAGTGAAACACGCCTGCTCACCCATCTCACGCAGTTGTATAAAACGCTTGGCGGCGAGTGGCAGGCGGTTGATATTGAAGAGGCAGCACAGCCGCATAGCTGAAAGCCCTGGAGTCAGTTAAGCCGGGAGGTTTAGGGAACACAAAATCAGGCACTTTCAGCGCATGATTTTGGCAGGCCATGCATGGCCTGCAGGGATACTCTGAGTTTTTCAGAGTATCCCCGGTTTATTTCGGGAGGTGAAAATGAACATACTTATATTTCTGTTAATCGGCGCTGTGGCCGGCTGGATAGCAGGCAACCTGATGAAAGGCGGTGGTTACGGCCTGATCGGCAATATGGTGATCGGTGTGGTTGGCGTATTTATCGGCAAGTTTGTGTTCGGTTTTCTAGGGTTTTCCTTCGCCGGTTTGCTCGGCACGCTGCTCGCTGCAGTACTCGGAGCAGTCATTCTTATCTTTATCGTCGGGTTGATTAAACGCTAGTACCTGAGCCAAGGCTGTTATAATGAATGATTTTGTCATTGCTTCGTTCTTTTGAGGCGTTCAGAGCCTGCTCTGCCATATTGATGATCTGATCGCTGTCCAATATATATTCTTTATGCAGCTGGGCGGCACGCAGTGTGGCCACTCCGACTTTCAGCCATGATTCCGTCTTATGCGTCGTAGCGGACTTTAATGTGTTGCATATCCGTTCAGCCAGAATAATTGCGGCACTGCTGTCTGTGTAGAGCAGTAGTACTGCAAACAGCATGTGATCAAGTTGATCGACAACATCCGAGTCCCGCACATTCATGCTGATCAGACCATGTATGCCCGATATGTCTGCATCACTGATGTTAATCAGTAATAACGACGTGGCCGTTCCTTGTCTGGCAGCCAGCGCAAGTGCTGACAGGACACGTTGGTGTAACTGCTGTTTTTCTTTCCGGATAGGGGCGCTGGCAGGCGCATCAACAGGCCACTCGGAAAATTCAGGGATGTTGTCATGCATGTTATACCACGGGGCTTTGTAACGGGTGAAGATATGTTGGGCAGGGCGGATGCCGGGATCGCCGTCAATGGTGCCCATACGAAAAATATAGTGATCCTGCTCTTCGCGTTTGGCATAAATCTGCGAGCCGCAGTTGGAGCAGAAATATCGTTTTTTGCCCGGAGACGATTCGTAGAACTTCAACAGTGACTCACCGGCAGTGAATGCAAGCTCGCCCACTTTCACCCGTGAAACGGAAGAGAAGGCAGTGGCATGCGCTTTTTGGCAGCTGGGGCAGTGGCAGTGGGTGATCGGTCCCATCTCACCGCGTATCTCATATTTAACACGCCCGCACAGGCAGCTTCCGTTAATCATAGGCCTCTCCTTTGAGGTATTCCAAGCCATGCCCGGATCATATCTTTGTAGATATAAAAAGGCATTAAACTTGCTTTGCCCAAGCGGTAATCTGTCCGTATGCAGTCTGCTGTTATGGTCAGGGGAGGTGTGTATTGTCGACATGTGTGGATCAGTTGCTGACCGGAAAAATATTTCAGGTTCAACCAGATAGTACGATAGCACAAGCTGTCGAGATCATGAGCAATGAGCGTATTAGCTGTATATTGGTTGTCGATGATGGCCAGGCTGTTGGTATCATGACCGAACGTGATGTGATGCGCCTGGTTCATCAGAAGGTGGAGATAACGCAACCGGTTTCAGTAGCCATGAGCTCACCGGTTCTTTCCACGAGCGGTGATACCTCGATTTATGATGCCTACGAGATACTCAAATGTGGCGATATCCGTCATCTGGTGGTGACCCGTTACGGAAAAGCTGTCGGGGTCTTGACGCATTCCGATTTACTGCGCGCGGTTGGTATGTTGGATCTGCTGCATAAAAAGAGTGTCATTGATGTCATGCTGCCTGGAGTTTCGCGCGTTGCACCGGAAGATCTTCTTTCCAGTGTTATTGCATTGATGATCGAGCGGGCGGTCACTACGGTCGTTGTTACGCACAACCGCAAGCCGGTTGGTGTTATTACCGAGCGTGATATCCCCAGGGTCGCCGAAGAGCTAAGAAATAGCGAAGATATTACCGTGGCTGAAGTGATGAGTAGTCCGGTGATCACTGTTGATCTTCATGTGTCAGCTTACGAAGTCTCCGAACTGTTACATCAGCACGCAATCAGGCAGATCATTGCGGTAGATTTTGAAGGTAATCTGGCTGGTATTATTACTCAGACCAGCCTGCTCTCAGTCTTTGAGTCACGATATATCGAACATATGCGCACCCAGTTAAGCCATGCCAAACAGCGCTTGAGCCAGCGCGTTCTATTGACCAACATCATGCATTCAGAAATCGATACTGCGATTGTTGCACTGGATAACCAGATGGTGATTGCCAATTCAAACCCGGCCGCAAGTAAAATTTTTTCATATCAGGATGTATCCCTGGAAGGGCATACACTCCAGAACGTGTTGATTCACGGCCATTTCCCATCACTGGATCAGGATCTTGTTGCCCGAATGATCATGGAAATCGGCAGCTTCCGGAAGACTATTGTGAGGGGGGATGGCGGCTGCACTGTAGAGCTTGAGTTCTCAGCTATCCGGTCTGATGATGAGCTTGTCGGCTATCTGTTGATTGCCAATGACATGACCGAACATCTTGCACTGGAGGAGCAGTTCCAACAGTCACAGAAAATGGAGTCACTGGGGACATTGGTCGGTGGCATAGCCCATGATTTCAACAATATGCTGGCCGGGATGACAGGGAACCTTTATCTCGCCCGTGCGTTGATCAGCGAGAATCCTGCTGCAGTTGAACGCCTGGATGTGGTTGAGAAACTCAGTTCTCGCGCCGCCAGGATGATCAAACAACTGATGACCTTTGCCCGCAAAGACAGTGTGCAGATGAAGCTGCTCGGACTGAGTTCGTTTTTCCGGGAAGTGCTGCAACTCAACGGTCTGTTTATTCCCGAGAATATCGCATTCTACAGTGAGATCGCCGAGCAGGAGCTTGTGATTCTCGGGGATGAAACACAGCTGCAACAGGTGGTTATGAACCTGCTTAATAATGCCCATGATGCTGTCTGGGAGGTGAACGATCCGAAGATTACCTTGCGCTTGGCTGAGTACATTCCCGATAATGAATTCCGCAGTCGTCACCGTGATCTGGAGGCTGCTGTTTTTGCCAGAATATCAATTCTCGATCACTGCTGTCCGGTTAAGCATTGATCAGGCTCAGTTGGTTTAAATTTCGGGTTCGTTGCCGTTTTGGCAGGGGCGAAAGTTTCATCACTAATTCGA
>MNWZ01000166.1 GCA_001871925.1 Zetaproteobacteria bacterium CG1_02_53_45 | reverse complement strand
CATGACGCAAAATTGCGTCCAGCAGGACAGGCTCCGCACGCGATGATCTCCCTTGTAACGCTCTGCGACATCGTCGAAAAGATGGCGAGGAACAGCTCTTATTATCTGGTGAAAAATCGTGTTAGTGTGCTGCATGGCCTGAGTTCTCCGTTCGGTAAATTTGCTGTCTGGATAACTACAAATGTACCATAAACGTTGGAAATTCAGGCCTACTTTATTGATGCAATATCCTTAACCGGACAGCAATGAACTTTTGTAATTACATGAAGCGCCACGCACGACATAGCGACCGGGAGCTAACTCCATGCGCAGCAGGTAACGCGAACCGTTGGAGCTGGAAACGGTGCCGTCCATATCAGTTTTAAAATTGTGTCTGTTTGCCTTTTCCTTTGCATCCGGTGTTTCGACATAGGCCAGAAATATCTGAGGCTGGAAATCAGTTTTGTACTGATTGGATATTTCCATGGACATCAGGACCAGCCCTTTACCTTTCAGCTCCAGTGTTTTCGTCGCTTTGGTCAGGCTCATGTCGTGAACCGTGGCACAACCTGTAAATAACAGGGCTGAAACGGCGACGAGCATCAACAGACGAAGCTTTCCTTGTATGCTCTTGTTTGTTTTTAAATGCATATGACCCTCCCGCAGGTGCATCGGATAAAATGAAGTGGCGGGGGAACTATACATATATGTTTGTGAGGTTGTCTGTCCCCCAAATGGGGGACAGACAAGAGGATGGTTTGGAAAAAGAAAGGCTCCCGAAGGAGCCTTTTGATTTAGATGTGAATGGCGCGCCCGTCTGAATCGAGTACGGACTCGTGAATCATTTCCGATAGCGTCGGATGCGGGAACATGTGGTGTGCCAGTTCCGCTTCGGTGGTTTCCAGTGTTTTGGCTACACCGAGTGAGACGATCATTTCGGTCGCTTCAGCACCTACGATATGTGCGCCAAGCAGTTCACCTGTTTCGGCGTGGAAGATAGTTTTTACCATGCCGTCCGTTTCAGCCAAGCCCATCGCCTTGCCGTTGGTGGCATAGGACATACGGCCCACCTTGTACGGGATACCTTCGGCCTTGCACTGGTTCTCGGTTTTGCCGCATGAGCCGACCTGCGGCTGGCAGTAGGTGCAGCCCGGTACATTACCGTAATCAACTGGGTGGGGATGCTTCTCGGCAATTGCTTCAACGCAGACTATACCTTCATGACTGGCCACATGAGCCAGAGCCGGTGCGCCCACCACATCACCGATAGCGTAGATGCCCGGATGATCGGTGCGATACCAGTCGTCCACTTCGATAGTATTGCGCTCAACCTTCATTGAGGTATTTTCGGCACCGATGGCATCGGTATTGCCGATCACGCCAACAGCGACCAGACAGACATCACCCTCGACGCTCTGCTCTTTACCCTTGGCTTCATAGGTGACGACAGCTTTGCCATCAACATTCTTTGCCGATGAGACCATGGCGCCGGTGATAATCCTGATTTTCTGTTTTTTGAAGCTGCGTTCCACCACACGGGAGATCTCGTGATCTTCCAGCGGCAGGATCTGATCGGCGGCTTCGATGACTGTCACATCCGACCCCATCGCCTTGTAGAAATAGGCGAATTCCATGCCGATAGCACCGGAACCGATCACCACCAGTTTTGCAGGCAGCGCATCAGGGGAGAGGGCCTTCTTGTAGGTGATGACCACTTCATTATCAACGTCCATGCCCGGGAAAGCGCGTGCGCGTGCACCGGTTGCGACAATCACATGTTTGGCCGTGACCTGTTTTGTGTTTCCTTCGCTATCCTTGACCATCAGCTTGTTGCCGGCTTCAAAGCTGGCGTAACCCTCTATGTGTTCAATCTTGTTCTTCTTGAACAGGAAGCCGATGCCGTTGTTCAGCTTGGCGGAAATAGCCCGCGAACGCGCCACGGCTTTTTGCAGATCAGGGTTCGCCGCGGTGACACCGAGTCCCAGTTCATCGCCGCTGTGGGTGATGATGTTAATGACTTCGGCAGTGCGCAGCAGTGCCTTGGTCGGAATGCAGCCCCAGTTCAGGCAGATGCCGCCCAGATGCGTGGATTCGATACAGGCAACCTTCATGCCCAGCTGGGCCGCACGGATGGCCGCTACATAACCGCCGGGACCGGCTCCGATCACTACCACATCATACTCACCATCGGCGTTGAACAGACCTGAGGCTTTCAGATGCAGCTCTTCGGCTTCTTCCGCGTCATGTGCAGCATGCGCTGCGACAGAGGCCGGATGCATATCAGGAGCAGATTCAGCCCCCAAATCCGCAGCTTCTTCGGATGCGTTGTCTTCAGTGATTTCAACGAGGTTGCCCATGCCTGAGCCTGACGGGACATAATCGTCTGCAACTTCTTCGTCCTCTTCACGGATGACGGCAATCGGAGCGCCAACGGTAACGACGGAGCCTGCCGGCGAGAGGATTTTGTGCAGTACACCCTCATCGACCACTTCCATCTCCATGGTCGCCTTGTCGGTTTCCACCTCGGCCAGCACTTCACCGGAAACCAGTTCATCGCCTTCGGCTTTCAGCCAGCGGGCAATACGGCCTTCGGTCATGGTCGGTGATAATTGGGTCATAAACAGATCAATTGGCATTTCAGAACCTCAATAAACTTTTAACCGCAGTGGGCGCAGGGAGCGCAAGGGAAATGAGTAAACACCTTGCGCTCCCTGCAATTTCTGCAGTGAATAATAAGGGATGCTCTGAAAAAAGTCAGAGCATCCTGCGGGACATGGATGTCCCTCCAATATCATGCACTGTAAGTGCCTGATATTGTGAGCAAAGGAAAAACCACGCTTTTGCCTTTGCGTGCTGAATAACTTCAGGGCGAAGTTATTCAGAGTATCCTTAGATCAATACGCTGGCAGGAGCTTCGATATGTTTCTTCAATGCCGCCAGGAACTGGGCGCCTACCGCACCATCCACGACACGATGGTCGCATGAGAGGGTGAGCGTCATCATCTTCTTCACAACCACAACACCGTTTTCAACAACGGCACGTTCATCCGTGCCACCGACAGCGAGAATCGCACCTTCAGGCGGATTAACAATAGCGGCAAACTGCTTGACGCCATACATGCCCAGATTGGAAATGGAGAATGTGCCTCCGGAATATTCCTGCGGCTGCAGCTGGCCTGCACGCGCACGCCCGGCCAGCTCTTTCACTTCAGCCGAAATGTCGACAATGCCCTTCTGCTCGGCAAAACGGATTACCGGCGTAATCAGGCCGCCCTCAATGGCAACCGCCACCGAGATGTGTGCATGTTTATGCATCAGGGTGTCGCGCTCAGTCCAGCTTGCATTGGCTGCCGGTACATCCACCAGCGCCTTGGCCACGGCCTTGATAACAAAATCGTTCACACTGAGTTTGAATGCACCGTCAGCCGTTTCATTGAGCTGGGCCCGGAGGTCCATCAGGCGATCCATGGAAACATCCAGGCTCAGATAGAAGTGCGGAACCAGCTGTTTGGATTCGGATAGTCTGCGGGCAATAGCCTTGCGCATCATGGAGTTCTCAACACGTTCGAACTCATCGTCATGGTAAGGCAGTGGGCCCACCGGCATTGGACGCGCTGGAGGTGCAACTACAGATGCATTTCCACCTCCGATATTGATGCCGCGTTTGACGGCCTTTTCAATGTCGGCCTGCACAATACGGCCATTCGGGCCGCTGCCGGTAATCGCCGCCAGATTGATGCCTTTCTGCCTGGCCAGTCGCCGTGCCAGAGGACTCGCCTTGATGCGCTCGCCGGCTTGTCTGGCTACCGGTGCAGGCGCTGCTGCAGGTTTGGCTACAGGAACCGCGGCAGCGGGTTGCTGAGGCGCAGGCGCTGAAATTGTAGCGGTTTCAGCTGTTGCAGGAGCAGTGCTGCCGGCGGGTGAATAATTGGCCGGCACCTCTTCGCCATCTTCGGCAATGACGGCAATGACACTGCCGACAGGAACAATCGAGCCGGCAGGATAAAGGATTTTATGTAGCACCCCTTCATCGACTACTTCCATCTCCATAGTCGCCTTGTCGGTTTCCACCTCGGCCAGGACTTCTCCTGACTCCAGCGTGTCGCCTTCTTTCTTCAGCCAGCGGGCAATTTTGCCCTCGGTCATTGTCGGTGACAGCTGGGTCATAAACAGATCAATCGGCATTGTTACCCTCTTCCCTTACTTTTGCGGTCCAAATAATTATGCGCGGCCACAAGCCACGCGAGCAGCTTCGACAATGTCGGTCACACTCGGAACTGCCAGCGCTTCAAGATTCGCAGCGTACGGCATCGGTACATCTTTACCGGTCACACGAATCACCGGTGAATCCAGATCATCAAAGCCGCGCTCCATAATGCGGGCGGAAATTTCCGCACCGATTCCTGCAAAACGCCAGCCCTCTTCGACAACAACGGCACAGTGGGTCTTGGCCACGGAAGCCAGAATCGTATTCTCATCCAGAGGACGAATGGTGCGCGGATCGATCACTTCTGCTTCGATGCCCTGTTCAGCAAGAATCTTTGCTGCCGCCAGTGCAAAACCGGTCATGCGTGAGTGCGCCACAATAGTGACATCGGAGCCGACGCGTTTCACATCGGCAACACCGAGCGGAATGATGTATTCATCATCAGGTACTTCGCCGACATCACCGTAATTGATCTCATTTTCGATAAATACGACAGTGTCATTGTCGCGGATGGCTGCCTTCAGCAGCCCTTTGGCATCGGCTGGATTGGATGGCATGACCACCTTCAGGCCGGGAACATTGGCCAACCAGTTTTCCAGACTCTGTGAATGCTGGGCGCCCACGCGTGCTGCTGATCCGCCGGCCCCACGAAACACCATCGGGCAGCTGTACTGGCCGCCGGACATATATTTCATTTTTGCTGCAGCATTAACGATCTGGTCCAGCGCCAGAATGGCAAAGTTCCAGGTCATGAATTCGATCACCGGACGCAGGCCCGCCATGGCGGCGCCAACACCGAGACCGGCAAAGCCGAGCTCGGTAATCGGCGTATCAATCACGCGTTTAGGCCCGAATTTCTCCAGCATGCCCTGCGAAACTTTATACGCGCCATTATATTCTGCGACTTCTTCGCCCATAAGAAAAACGCGATCATCACGGCGCATCTCTTCAACCATCGCCTGATTCAGTGCTTCACGGTAGGTAATTTTACTCATTTTCAGTTCACCTTGCCCGGATAAGGGTATGCATTCTCGATCGGGTCAGAATAGATGTCCGTCCACAACTCGGACGCATCCGGCTCCGGCTGGGCTTCTGCGGCCTTGCCGATAGCTGCAACTTCTTTTTTGATGTCTTTATCAACCTGCTTGAAGTGCTCTTCAGTGGCCAGCCCTGCTTCAATCATCTGTGCCTGCAGGCGTGCAATCGGATCGCGACCAGAACGCCATTCATCAACCTCTGCACGTGTACGATAGGTGGCAGGATCGGACATGGAGTGACCGCGATAACGGTAGGTCATTGCCTCAACCAGCATTGGTCCTTTGCCTGAACGTGCATGTTCGATGGCTTCGCGCATCTTCTTCTCGAACTCGAGTACATCCATGCCGTCGATTTTCATGCCCGGAATTTTGAACGAGATACCACGCTTGAACAGCTGCGTTTCAGCCGATGCGCGCTCCAGGGAGGTGCCCATGGCGTACTGGTTGTTTTCCACCACAAAGACAATCGGCAGTTTCCACAGTGCTGCCATGTTAAATGATTCGTAGACAGCGCCCTGATTGATGCCGCCATCACCCATGATGCAGATCGTCACGCGACCATCGTCCTTGTACCAGCTGGAAAAGCCGAAACCCAGGCCGATAGGGACCTGTTCACCAACAATGCCATTGCCGCCGGCAAAGTTCTTTTCGATATCAAACATGTGCATCGAGCCGCCCTTGCCTTTGACGACGCCGCCGGCTTTGCCAAGCAGTTCAGCCATCACGGCAGTCGCATCTGTGCCGCGCGCCAGTATATGGCCGTGGTCGCGGTAGCTGGTCATCATATAGTCAGAGGGTTCAGATGCCTGATGTAAACCTACGCAGACGGCTTCCTGCCCGTTGCACAGATGGCAAAAACCGCCAATTTTTTTCAGGCCGTAAAGCTGGCCGGCTTTTTCTTCAAAACGACGGATAAACAGCATCATATCATGCATCTCATGTAGTCTGGCTTCCGGGTAGAAGAGACCGTCATGTGTGATACCGGCTTCCTGATTCTGCTTTGCAGGCATGGTGCCCCCATGGTTGTATTTTAGGCGAATGATGCCTAAGGCTGTGCTGACCGGCAACCTGCGCCCCAATATGGTTTTTTGCCAGCGACTCTTTTGGATTAAAGATTTGTTGCAGGGTAATGCTTTCTCCCTAAACTGACAAAGGGATTGCTTTATGCGCAGGTCACTTGCGAAGTACGATTGAAAGAGGTCTGATTCGCTTACCGAGATGATAACAGGGGCAGTAGATGGGTGAAAACGACAGGTTGGTTTACAGCACAGAGCAGGGATCGCTGGATAAGCCGATGCAAAAAAAACTTCCTGCCGGCAAGAAAAAGGGAAAACAGACAGTTGCCGCTCCCGCCATTAAAAACCCGAACAAGCAGGGTGTGCGCATTCGCCGTGAATCGAAAGGGCGCGGCGGCAAAACGGTTTGTATCGTTGACGGCTTGCAGCTCAACGATGACGGTCTGAAAGCACTGTTGAAAACATTGAAGGCGCAGCTGGGCACAGGTGGTGCGGTGAAAGACGGCTGCCTGGAAATTCAGGGGGATCACCGCGACAAGCTGTTGCAATTGCTGGATAAGGGCGGGATTAAAGCCAAGCTGGCCGGAGGCTGAAAATAAAAAAGGCGGAGTTTGCACGCTCCGCCTTTTGAATATCTCTATAAGGACTCACTTATGAGAATGATTGTTACTGCTGCTAACAGTGTGGCCTAGCTTAAATCATCTTCGTGACACTTCCGTGACATGCCTCACACTTACAAGAAAACATGAAAGGAATATGAAAAGATATTTCCAGCTGTCTGGAAGCTGATCCTAGAGTCCGGTCGAGCCTTTTGCATACAGCGCGGCAAGAATCGGACCTGCTCCGGCATCAAGTACTTCATGGGCCAGCTTTGTGCCGATAGCCTGTGCATCAACACGCAACCCTGTGGCCTCGCGGACGATGACCACTGTTCCGTCAACCGAGCCCACCAGTCCTTTTAGATGCAGTGAATCGCCATCGAGTGTGGCGTAGGCCGCAATCGGTACCTGACAGCCGCCTTCAAGGGTGGCCAGAAATGCGCGTTCGGCTTTGGTGCGATCCACGGTTTCCGCATCATTGAGCTGGTCCACCAGTGCGTTGATCCAGTCATCCGCATCACGGGTCTGGATACCCAGTGTTCCCTGCGCCACAGCCGGAAGCAGCTCTTCAGTGTCGATGAACGCATGCATCTGATCCTGCATGCCCATGCGTATAATTCCTGCCGCAGCGAGAATGACTGCATCCACTTCCACGCCCAGTTTGGACAGGCGCGTCTGGATGTTGCCGCGAATGGAGGTGAACTTGAAGGTCGGGTGTTTGGCCTGGATTTGCGCAACCCGGCGCAGGCTGGATGTGCCGATGGTGGCACCATCGGGCAGGCTGTCCAGGCCACCTTTGGTAATGGTGGCAATGGCGTCACGAGGATCTTCACGTTTGGGGTGGGCTCTGATGCTGGTGCCCTCAGGCAATACGGTCGGTACATCCTTCATCGAGTGAACCGCGATATCGGCACGTCCATCGAGCAATGCCTCATCGATTTCCTTGGTAAACAGGCCTTTGCCGCCCACCTGTGCCAGCGGCACATCAAGAATCTTGTCGCCCTTGGTGACAATCTTCACCAGTTCGGTGGTCACCGATGGATCAAGACGCTGCAGTTCAGCAGAAACATGTTCAGCCTGCCAAAGTGCAAGCGGGGAACGACGGGTAGCAATACGGATGTGAGTCACTGATAACCTCCAATTTGGCCACGAAGCGTAACGACCAAAGCGGATTTAGGATACCCTGAACTATCCGGAACAGGTCTGTGCCTCAAAAATCCCTCCAATCCCGACATGTACAGCAACGCTTCTCCGAGTCACCAATTGACAGGATAGTTGATTGGGACATGCCCTAAGGCATACCCACAGGGTGACCTTTATCATGAGATCTGAGGCGCAATGTTAGGGAGCTGCCGTGGGCAGTTATTTAGTTTGCAGTCATGACTCGTGAAGCTTTAATGTAAAGAGCTGCCCCTCGTCTCTTGTCTTGTAAACAGTCCCGGAAGGATCCAAGTAAGGTGGAGGTGCTATTTGCATGCCTCGAACTCACCCTGAAGATGGATCGCTTGCGACTACGAGGATTGAGTGGCGCTCAGGATGAGTTTCTGTTGGCTGCCACTGCCCAGAATCAGCGAAGACTGGCTCAATGGTGCGTACCAAAAACAACGAAAACAGCTATGCGACATGCATAAAGGCAGCGGCGCCCGATAAATCAACTCGGGAAATAGCCATTCGGCTTAGATGAAATGCGGAAACCCAGGGTCAGATGGAAAATGGACTCAAACTAGAAGCGCGTTTTTCAACAGAATAGGCCAGAACCTGACATTCAAAATAATATGGCTGTTGGTTAAATTTTACAAAATAATCAGAAAATAGATTGCTAGTACTATCACTGCTACAAGTAATAACGGGAAGAGCATTTCCTTTTTCATTGCATACCTACATGCTGCCTGGATATTAGTGATGGCCAGTTTGAAACGGCTATCAATGTAACATTTCCTTTATTATTAGAGATAAACTTATTACGCCGGATACAATTGTATAAACTATTAAATTATGACCTTTCATTTATTTGATCTCCTTCAAGCCGACTGGAGACATTAAAATATAGAAACCAAGCAAAAAAGTCAAGTAATAGTCTTTTCCAATATGAAATGAGTCTGAAAAATTGAGGGCTAATCAGCCGAACATCATGTCCCATTGTAGCCAATCTGCGTGCCCAATCGTGAGATCCGCCGCACGCTTCCATCCCAACCAGACAGGATGGAAGCATGACCATGTACTCTGACAACTTGTTACGGTTTAATTTTGGTTCATCGCGGAAGTCCGGGAAAAGCAGCTTTGATGTAAGCGTCAAAGGAAGGGTTTAACGCTTCCACCTATGCCAATTTCAGCTTCTGAACATCAAAATTATGTGGCAGCAGGGCCCGGCGTTCATCATCGGTGGTGCAGCGAGGCAGCTCCTCCAGCACAAATGTCAGCCATTCGTTCAGCGGCAGCTCATTGGCCTTGGCCGACTGCAGCAGTGAGTAGATAACAGCGCTGGCCGTGGCGCCGGGTGCAGTGTTGCAAAACAACCAGTTCTTGCGGCCGATGACAAATGGCTTAATGAAACGTTCTGCGGCATTGTTGTCGATCTCAAGACGCCC
>MNWZ01000021.1 GCA_001871925.1 Zetaproteobacteria bacterium CG1_02_53_45 | reverse complement strand
CTGGCCATCCGGCGCGGCCATAAACGCGCCATCGTTGCGCTTGCTCACAAACTCTTGCGGACATGCTACTTCATGATCAGTCGCGGCGAGCATTACCGGGATTCGACCGTCGATTACGAAGCAATGGCAGTTAAACGCAATGCGCCTCGCTGGATCAAGGCGCTGATTAAGTTCGGCTACATGCCTCAACGGGCCTGAGCCTGTTATAAATCCAGCTTGCTATGCAGCCTGCAATGGCTGAGGGATGCTTGCGATCTGAATCGGGATCATTTCATGTTAACTATATGCGGCGCATTGCCGCATGCGGCAACCCAGACAGAGAGACACTTTTTAAAAGTTGTTTAGTCCCCCACCACAAAACCTGTTGTACTGCATCTGGTCCTGCCTGAAGTGCTGCTTGTCACCCTTGGCTTTGGCTATTTCCATACCTGTCTGCCAATGCGCACAGGGTGGTAAAAGGGAACCGCTGGTTTATTCAACCTATCCTTAAAACGTATATTCCAGTTCACTGTAGATACGATCATTTTTATCGAACTGGCCGAAAAATCCGTTGCTGCCTCCGAAAATATCGCCGCCCAGCCGTGCCGTAATCTGGTCGCTGAACTCATAGGCGAGCTTGGGGCGCAACATCCAGCTGCCATCAGCCCAGTCATACAGGCCGATGATTTCCGGCTTGAGCTTTTCGTTCAGGTAATCGGTAGAGATCATCAGGCTGACAAAACCGGAGGCCTGATCTTCGGCGATAGTATTGTCCCAGCCCGGCAGGTAGCGGATAAAAAACTGTGGACTGATGCGCCAGTTATTTTCCGTGTAATCCAGCCCGAAAGCGGCATTCATCGTGGTTGTCCGCCCGATCGATGTGGCCGGTGTAACACCGTTTTTATTGATGCCTTCGCCAATATTGGCTGCCAGCTCACCGCGCAGCACCAGCGACCCGAAGGCATTGGAGAAGGAGCCTCCGACCGTATTCATGCGCTGATAAACCGGTGTCAGGGTCAGTAGTCCCGGCGTCAGACTTTTCTGCAGGCTGGGTGAATCTTTCCAGCCGTAAAACCAGTTCAGGGAGAGATCCCAGCCATCAAGATTGGAGCGCCATGCCATGCCCGCCTCCATATCCGCAGGACGCCAGGATGGTTCACCCCCGCCCTGCAGGGTGACAGCCACACCGGCCGGAGCTGCAGGTTGCGCAAAAGCCCAGCGCGAGCCAGTCGGTGCCAGTTGCATGGGCCGGGCATCGGGAATAACAATAAACTCGAACTCATGCTGCGAGCCGCCAATATCGGCATACCAGTTCAGCCGTGCCGACCACAAGCCGATACGCGAATCGAGAAAGTCGTCGAGCATAAACTCGCGCATATCCAGCGGGTTGATGATATCAAGCATACGCAAACCATCGGTTTTGCCCCAGACGATCTGCTGCTGCCCCATGCGAAAATCGAACATATCGCCACCGTAGAGCAAATAGGCCTCCTTACTCTGCAGATAAGTACGATAATGCTGTTTGATGGCCGGAGTCAGGTCCGTGGCATTGGTCTGCTCAATATCCATCGCCGCGTCATACCAGCCCAGCACCCTGCCGCGGAATTCCCAGCCATGACCAAAGCTTGCCTCCGGTTTCAGATCGAGCCTGTTCTGCAACTTGTCCAGCCGCTTCTCGCCGGAGAGAAAATATGCCGTCTCATTTTTCAAGGCACCGTGCATCGTCCACTCGGCGGCTGAAGCTGCTGAAGTGGAGAGCAGCAGCGCCGCAATCGTCAGGATGGATAAACGCTTCATACCTTGATCTTTTCCTTACCCAGCCCCAGCAAGACCGGGAACAGGTAGCAGGTGGCGAGATAACAGACGAGCATGGTTGCGGCAATCAGCGCGCCCAGTTTCATCTGCGGATAAAGTGCGGCCGTCAGCAATACCAGAAATCCACCGATCACGACAAAGGCATTGAACAGGATGGCATGCCCGACACTGCGGTTGGTATTGATCACGCTCTCTTCATAGCTGTGCCCGGCTTCACTCTCCTCGTGATAGCGATGCAGATAGTGGATGGCAAAATCCACACCGATGCCCAGTGCCATGGCACCGGTCAGTGCCGTGGCTATATCCAGCGGGATACCGAAATTACCCATCATGCCGTAGTTCACCGACACCGCCAGCGATACAGGAATCATCGCAATCGCCGCAATCAGCAAACGCTTGAACATCAGCCAGCAGAGCAGGAAGATAGCCAGTATAGAGGTTGCCAGTGAAGCGATCTGGCCATCAATAATCATCTGGGAGAGACGGTATACGGTAAAACCCGTACCGGCCCACTCCACCTTGAAACCCTGCTCTGCCGGAAACCAGTTGTCGGTTTTTTCCTGCAAACGATCCAGCAGTGCCGCAACCACCCTGGTCTCATCGGTTTTCATATTGATACGGATATGCGCCTGCCGGTAATCGCCGGTCATAAAGGTTTCAAAATCATCCGGCGCCCCGGAAAAGGAGTAGAGCAGCAGATACTGTGCCGCCATATCGGAGGATTCCGGCACCCGTTTCCAGGCCGGGGCATCGGCATGCAGGGCCTGATTCATCGTCTGCAGGAATTCGGCGATGGATGAGGAATCGCCAACCATCGGGTCTTTCTCGATCTCGCTCTGCAGGTCGATCAGATGCTGTAAAAATACCGGTTCCAGCAGGCCGTTTTCACGTCCTGTATCAATCATCACATCCAGACTGGTCGTACCGGAAAAATGTTGATTGAGCATTTTATCAGCCTGGCGCAACGGGTCACCCGGCTTGAACTGATCCACCAGTGATGCATTCACATCCAGCTTCATGATACCGACAAGCGACACAGCCAGCAGTATGGCAAAGAAAGCCATGATACGTTTGGGGTGACGCAATACGGCTGTGCCGAGCCACTCCACATAACCGGAGAACATCGGCTTGCGCTCATCATGTTTCTTTCTGGACGGCAGCACCATCATCGCTGCCGGTAACAGCAGCATGGTAACCAGCAGTGCATAGGCAATACCGATGGCGGCAAACATACCGAAGTCACGAATCGGAGGCAGATCAGAGGCCAGCATGGAGAGGAAACCCACGCCGGTGGTCACCGAAGTCATCAACATCGGCTTCCACAACTCATGCATCACCTCAACCAGTCGCTCCTTGCGGTGTCCATAGGCCTGATAATGGGCCAGCAAACGCTCGCGGCTGAGGAAGTGAACGGCATCGGCAATACCGATTGCCAGAATCAGGATCGGCAGCATGGTGGTGATCGTATAGATCGGAGCGCCCAGGGCAGCCATCGTTCCCAGTGTCCAGACTTCAGCCACCACGACCACGGCCATAGGCAGCAGTACGCCGCGCGGGGTACGGAAAGAGAGATAAAGCAACAGCAGCAGCAGCCCCATAATAATCGGCTGCATGCGTTTCATTTCTGCCGGCATATAGGCACCGAAAACGCCCTCGATAACAGGACGACCGGAGATAAAGAAGCGTTCGGAGCCTCCGCGCGCCTCAATCTCTGCCACCTTGGCTTTTACCAGATCATATATCTCGGCATATTGATGGCGCGAGTCGGGCATCGGGCGTGCGGCAAAGATCGTGCCGCTGCCATCGGCTGAGACAATGACATTCTCGTAGACGCCGAATTCATGTATGCGTTGTTTCAGGTGATCGATCTGGGCCTGCGTTTCAGGCACACCATCCATGAACTTTTCAACGTCCAGGCCGGCATCGGAGCCGCGAATATCCTTGATCGTGGCCAGTGAGAGCAGATCGTTCAATGCCAGCGTACGAAACAGCGGCTGTTCGCCCAGCCAGTCGGTCAACTCCTGCACCAGCGCCAGACTATGGGTATTGTAAACACCATCCTTCGTATCATTGATGATGCCGATAATCACCATATCGGTACTGCCGAAACGCTCCTCCAGCACCTGTTTGTTGATATAGGCATCGCTGTGTTTGGGCAGCATCGCATCCATATCGGTCTCGATATGAATATGGCGCATCTGGCTGACAGCCAGCCCCGTTACCAACATCAGCAGCAACAGTATGCTTTTCGGATGGGTGAGTACCCAGTTAAAAATTCGTTTCATGACTGTCCCTTTCCTCTCGTTCGGTGCTGCCGGTTGCTGCTGTTCAGTTATTCGCCGCGATAGCCGCGCTTAAGCATACGTTCGGAAAATGTACTGTCGCTCAAGCCAGTATTGTAACGCTGCCCGGAGAACTCCAGTTCAGTGCGATGGCCGGACTGTATGTTGGTCATGGAACCACGCATAGCTGTCCAGATACCGTCGATCTGTTTGATCTCATCGGATACCAGATGTTTCAACTCCTGCCCCTTGCGATCCCAGAAATCCACACGCACATACATATTGATGTCCTTGCGGATGGTGTAACGTGTTTTTGAGTAACCGAGATTCTTTTTCAGATCATCGCTTTTCGGCTCACCTTCAACCAGCCACATATCGTGCCCATCCACTGTTTCCGAGCCGATCAGGCTCCAGTTGTAATCTTCCAGCTCCGGCACCTGCTTGATGTCCTCAAAGGTAAAGTCTGTACCCATAAAGTAGTCGCCCCGATCCGAGGCCGAGATACGGCGCACTTTCTTCAGAGCAGGCAGATAGAGCCACTGATCATCTTCTTTCGCTACGCCATCATAATCCCAGGTCAGCAGTGCAGTATCGCGCACATTGGAGGGGGCCAGGAAGTAAGTGATCGATTTACTGTCCCTGCCGTAATCCTTGCGGAATGAAATCATCTCACGCGCACGCACATCACCACGACGATCGATCAGGCGCTGCTGCATATGCTGAATCAGGTCATCACCGTCGTCGCGAGCATCCACCATCTGCATGATCTGCAGCCCGGTCGGCTCCGCACTACAGACAGGAGCAGCCAGCAACAGCGTGGCCCCCAGCATCATCAGGGTCAGTTTATTCATCCGCTATCTCCTTCCTCTTTAACAACACATCCGCGCTCAACAGGCATACAGACGCACGATTGAAGCCTGGCGTCCCAGCTTCAATCGTGCGGGTTTAAGCCATGCTATGTATACAGATCGGGCCCGGCAAATGTCAGCCGCGCAGAAACGCATACAACAGCACCAGGCGCACAGGCTATGGTTTTGACTATGCCTATTCTGGCCGGCCAATCAGAAAACCGGGAATGCCTGACTGTTGAAACAGGCGCACACCAGCTCCTTCAGAACTGCGTTATTAACAACTGCCGCAGGCGCCACCGGGTTTTACACCCAGCTTGATCAGGATCTTTTCCATCAGGCACCAGCGGGTAAAACCGGACTGAAAGAGGTTAGCTCCGACAAACAGGGTGAACCAGAGCCAGGTCGGCTCATTGAGTACGCCTCCGTTATAGACAGAGGTCAGGAATACCGAGAGCATGATAAAAAAGCCTGCAATAATTCTGATTACGCGTTCTGTAGTCATTGATTTCTCCTTTGTTTTGTTTTGATTTATTTTGTTGCTGCCGGCAGCTGGAAGCTGGCGTGGCAGGCAATACAGTTGTTCATGGTTTCAGCCAACTTCTTCTGGATGGCCTTGGTCGGCTGCCCCTCTTTGGCCATATTAGCGATTTCGTCAAAGGCGTAATGGATGCCGAATCCGAGTTTCTTGAACTCCAGCGGCAGTTTGGCGCGCAATTTGAAATCCACCGTGGCAATGGCAGCACTGCCGATCGGGCGTGCTGCGGCCTCTACAGCGGCCAGATCATTATTGGCCAATGCCGCTACAACTGTCTGTGTTGTTTCCAGCAGCAGCCTCATCTCTCCCAGCACTGCCTGACGCTCGGCGGGTTCCAGAATCACAGCTGTACGACCGTCATCGGCTTTTTCCGTATTGCCCAGCACGATCACCTTGAATGCGCCTGCAGCCAGTACGCTCACAAGCAGTCCGATGGCAATCCAGTGGGGTGTTGTTGTTTTCATTTCTATCTCCTTTGTTATTTAATGGCCTGTAACTATTCACTGTTACCAATGATCAGAATCAAAAGATTTTCACCGCAGAGGACGCAGAGGAAAGACGAAATATATGAATATGGTCTCTGGCACGACTCCAATGCCCCCGGATATTCATTCGCAATAGTGTGTTGGAGTATTAAATAAGCACTTTCTTACCTGCCTAGCTTTTCCTCTGCGTCCTTCGCGTCCTCTGCGGTAAATGCCTTTGACCATCGCTTTTCTATACATGCTGAATAGTTACGATTGTTTTATAATAAACTGTCACCTCTTCCCATGTACGGACTTTTACAACGGCATCACCGTTTAAGCCCTATCAGTTTGTCTGATATATGTTTCAATGTTCTGATGGTGATGGCTTTCTCTTCATCAGGGATATCACTGAGCACTTCCTGCTGGAAATCCCGCACCAGTGGAATCATGACTGTCAGCGCCTGATGCCCGGTTTCGGTCAAACCAACACGAAAACAGCGGCGATCATCCGGACACGGATTGCGTTCCACCAGCCCCTTTTTCACCAGGCCGTCGATACGGCGGGTAATGGTGGTTTTATCGCGCATGATCAATGTTGCAATCTCCACCTGTGTCATGGGTCCCTGCTTCATCAAACGAAACAGAATACCGAAGTCCTGGGCGGCAAGCGGGTAGCCATTGGATGCAAAACGCCTAGCAATCTCTTCAGTCATCAGAAATGCCGTGCGGTTCACATTCAGGCCGATGGCCTGCTCCAGTTGAAAATCCAGTGGTGATTCATTCATCTTGCCCTCCTGTGTGGCGAACAGTATCCATATTGGTTGCGCTATGCAGCTGTTGTATTATGCATATTAAATATTGAAAGCTCTCTTCCCAACAGCTCTGCGCCCACCCAGTATACAGCCATGCTCAGTTACCAGCACACCTACCATGCCGGCAATCACGCCGATGTATTGAAACATGTCATTCTCGGCGATGTTCTGGCTGGCATGTTCAACAAGGATACACCGCTGTTTATGCTCGATGCTTTTGCCAGTCGCGGCATTTATGACCTCAATTCCGCCGAAGCGCTGAAGAACCGCGAGTTCGATACCGGCATCGGCAAGCTGTGGCCGCTGCGTTTTTATAAACATCCCGAAGGTGTGGCGCGCTGGTTTAAACTGATCGCATCTGCAAACACGGATGGGACGTTTAGCCGCTTTCCCGGCTCCACCGCCCTGCTGCATGATATGTGCCGCGATTTCGACCGGCTGAGTGCCTGTGATTTACATCCTCAGGAATTCGACAGCCTGCGTCAGGCTTTTCAGGCCAGCCGCAGATTCAACCTGCTCAAGCGCGATGCCTTTGAGGCGTTGAAAGCCTTATTGCCACCAAAAGAGAAGCGTGGGCTGATCTTTCTCGACCCCTCCTATGAGGTGAAAGAGGAGTACCGCGGTATTGCCAAAGCCGTGATTGACGCGCACCACCGCTTTGCCACCGGCGTTTATGTCATCTGGTATCCGCTGCTGCCGGCGAATCGCCATAACGATCTGCTCAATGATTTGAAGCGCTCCGGCATTCGCAAAATCCTGCGTCTGGAACTTGATTGCGGCGACGCCTTCCCCGATATGCAGATGAGCGGATCAGGCATGCTGATTATCAATCCACCCTGGCATGCAGAACAGGCCATGAAGGCGTCTCTGGACTGGATCTGCGAACAGCTGACCGAAGGTAAAGGCAGAAAACAGTTCAACTGGCTGGTAGCAGAGTAAAGCAGTTTATCACAACGCCTGCTGCTGCAAATCTTCGCCGGAAAGATAATCAGACCCCTTGAACAAGACAGCAATGTTTGATTCAGTATACCCTAAAATTCAACCACAGGTGCCTCAATGGTCCAAACGCTTACCACCGATAATGGCTCTTCGAACAAGTTCGACCGCATCGTCAACGACCTTGCCGAGACAGGTCTGTCGATCTGCGATGATTTTATCTCCCCGCTACTGGTTAACAGCCTGGCTCTGGAAATCAGGGAACTCTGGCAGGAGGGTGAATTCCGCCATGCGCGTATCGGCAAAGGCACATCCCTGCAACTCAGACCCGAGATTCGCAATGATCGCATCCACTGGCTGGACACAGACAATCCGAGCCCTGTGCAACGGCCCTATTTTTTAGAGCTGGAAACACTGAGAAACTATATCAACCGCTCTCTGTTTATGGGGCTGTTTGAATTCGAGGGCCATTTCACACTCTACCCGCCGGGCGCTTCCTACGATGTGCACTACGACCGTTTTATCGGTTCACTGGAGCGCGTCGTCACCTGCATTCTCTATCTCAATCACGACTGGCAGCCCGAAGATGGCGGCGCATTGAAAATTCATGCAGGCAGTGAACCATCCAGCCTGCCGCTACCCATGCAGGTCTTGCCGCTGGGCGGACGCCTGGTCACCTTTATCAGCGATCGCTTTCCGCACGAAGTGCTGTCGGCCAGCCGTGACCGCATGAGCCTGACCGGCTGGTTCCGCGTCCGTTCATAAAAAAAGCAATTTACCGCAGAGGACACAGAGGACGCAGAGGAAAATCAAATACATGTAATGATTGAGTTAATCGTACTTTAGCTGATGCTGGCGCTAGCGGCACAACTCCCCAATACATTTCTATTTCCTGATTTTTACTCTGCGTAACTTCGCGACAAGGTGAATTGCGCTTGCGCAAGAGAAAGTACCCTGGGGTACCTCTGCGGTGAAAAGAGTTTGTTATTTATACAGGCAGAGGTAGGCGGTCTGTTCCTTGATGCGCACACCGAATTTCTGATCGGCTTCAACCATAAACTGATCGCCGGCCACAAAGCTCATCCAGGCATCGGAACCCGGCAATTTGATCTCCATAGCGCCGGAAGTGACCGACATAATCTCTTTCATTGAGGTGCCGAATTCGTATTCACCTACAGCCATCACGCCGACAGTTGCCGGACCTTCAGCCGTTTCAAATGCGATGGATTTCACTTTACCATCAAAGTATTCATTGGTTTTAAACATAAGTATTCCTTGTTGTATCGAAATAAGAACCTGAAAATCAATCAGTGCGACAGAATAAACGTAAAGCAACCGGAGGCAAGATCAGTTGTAGTAACGGCCTGCCCGAACACTGCTATTGAAAAGCTCATCCCGCTATTTCATCAGCTCACTGTCAGGCACGATGTACAAGTAGCAGTCAGCCCCTTCAAACCGGCACTGCGATAGCAGGAATCGGATTCATCATCTAAGGAGATGCTGATTAATTGCCAAACTCCTCTGCAATCACCTTTTGAAAGGCAAGCAAAGGTCCATCAATTGAAACCCGATTCGGTTCCAATCCTTTTTTGCCATTTATCTAACCCATCCGTCCGTATTGGCAAAATACGGACGGAGTTGTCCCTCAAGAAGCCAACTTTCTTCGCAACATATAGATGTTCGCCAGGCCCATCAGCATGTTCACCTGAGACCTATTCTTGGCCAATCCACGATAACGGGTTTTCACGAAACCAAACT
>MNWZ01000154.1 GCA_001871925.1 Zetaproteobacteria bacterium CG1_02_53_45 | reverse complement strand
AACCATGACACAAAACTGCGTCCAGCAGGAGAGACTGCGCGTCCGTTTATCCCCGTTATAACGCTGTGCCACCTGATCGAAAAGGTGACGAGGAACAGTTCTTATTATCTGGTGAAAAATCGTGTTAGTGTGCTGCATGGTCTGAATTCTCCAGTGGGTAAATTTGCTGTCTAGATAACTACAAATATACCATAAACGTTGGGAATTCAGGCCTACTTTATTACTGCGAAATCTTTAACCGGACAGCAGTGACATGGTATTATTCATAGTCACACTATAGGCGGGGCTTCAAATCCGTCCATGCAAAAGTGACGGGTAAACCACTAACACCGCCTTTGCCCCGGCGATTGCAGAGCAGACCGGATTGCATCATGCTGTCGTGGGTGATATAAAAGCTACAATAACGCGAGATACCCGCTGCTCAGGCAGCCTGAAGGTGCTATGTACAATCAGATATTGAAATGGAAAACCGACCTGCTGCAGATGCTCTGGCCGGAAGATATCGAATCATTTCCAAGCTGGAAGGTGCTGCTTACGCGCATGCTGCAGGTAAGCTTTGCCGTGGTGCGCGATTTCCTCGAAGGCCAGCTCACCCTGCGTTCGATGAGCCTGGTCTACACAACGCTGCTGTCGCTGGTGCCACTGCTGGCACTCACCTTCTCGGTACTCAAAGGCTTTGGCGTCCAGAACCAGCTTGAACCGATGCTGGTGAGTACCCTGTCGGCGCTCGGCGACAAGGGCGAAGAGATAGCCCGGCAGATTGTCGGCTTTGTCGATAACATCAAGGTCGGCGTATTGGGCTCATTGGGACTAGGCATGTTGATCTACACGGTCATCTCGCTGCTGCACAAGATCGAGAAGTCCTTCAATTATATCTGGCACATCGAACAGGCCAGACCACTGGGCCAACGCTTCAGCGAGTACCTGAGCGTGATTCTCGTCGGACCATTGCTGATTTTCTCCGCACTCGGCATGACAGCATCACTGATGAACTCGACCGTGGTTGACACCCTGGCCGGCATGCCTGTTCTCGGCCTGCTTGTGCACTCCATCGGCCAGATCATCCCCTATGTGCTGGTGATCATCGCCTTTACCTTTGTTTATATATTCATGCCGAACACCCGTGTGAAGATCGGTCCGGCACTGATCGGTGGCACTGTCGCCGGCATTGCCTGGGAGACCGCCGGCTGGGCATTCGGCACCTTTGTTGCCAATTCAGGCAACTACACGGCCATCTATTCCGGCTTTGCCATCCTGATCATGTTCATGATCTGGCTGTTTGTCAGCTGGCTGATTTTACTGCTGGGCACCAGCATCGCTTTCTACTGCCAGCATCCCGAACATCTGGCTGTCCGGCACGGCACACAGCAACTGAGCGCCCGCATGACAGAAAAGCTGGCCCTGCTGGCCATGTTCTATATCGGTCGCCACTACTACCGGCAGCAGAGCGACTGGCAACTCGACGAAATGGCGCGCTGGCTCGGCGTGCCGTTAAATGTGTCGGAGACCATACTGGATAAACTGCACAGCGCTGAGCTCATTCTTCTTACCAGCGAGGGGAAGCCGCCTTATGTGCCGGCCCGGGATATGGATACCCTGCAAACCCGACATATCCTCGAAGCCATCCGCTCCGGCAACGAAGGCGATGGCATGATGCTGTGGCGACTGCCGGCAGAGCCTGCGGTTGACCGGCTGTTGCAGGCGCGGGATGAAGCAATGGATCAGGCCATGCAGCACCAGACACTCAAGGAGATGGTACTTGCAGGACTGGAGAAAAACAGCGCCAGAACCGGCGGAGAGAAGAACCGCTAGCCCGGCCAGCGTCAGCCGGCTTCAGTCTCGGGTAGTGGCGGTGTATAAAAGTGAAAACTGGCATCGCGATCCTGCTTGGCAACATACATGGCCGCATCAGCATTGCGGATCAGCGCTTCAAAGTTCTCCGAATCGTCAGGATAAATAGTGATGCCGATACTGCACCCTACAGCAAGCTCAACACTATTGAGCCTGATCGGCTGCTGCAGGGCCTGAATAATCTTATTGGCAACGTGCATGATCCCGGCTCTATCGGTCACATCCATCAGCGTAACGGTAAACTCATCCCCGCCGTAGCGGGCAATCAGGTCAATCTCACGCAGGCAGGATGTCATGCGCGTGGCAACATTGCGCAACACCTCATCACCGGCCGCATGGCCATATGTATCATTGATAAACTTGAACCGATCCAGATCAACAAACATCACGGCCAGCTTTGCCCTGCGCCGCTGCGCATGCGCTACCGCCACTTCCAGCCGATCAATAAACATATAGCGGTTGGAAATCCCCGTCAGCGTGTCCTTGAGAGCAAGGCTTTCCAGCTCTTTCTCTGCCAGCTTGCGCCGACGAATCTCCTCCTTCAGCACAATGGTCTGCTGCTCAAGAAGCTCGACATGGTGTTTGATTTCGGAATGGGCACGGGCATTCTCCAGTGCAAAACCGATCTCATGAATCATGATCGTTGCCAGTTCGACATCTTCCTGTTGAAAGAGCTCATCATTATCCTTGTGAGCCAGGTTAATAACCGCAACCAGATCCTCGCCACAACGCACCGGCAGTGACAGAAACGATGGCGAACCATATTTCGGATCATTCTTTTTTCCGAAGCGCAGATCTGTTTCGATATCATCCACCAGCAATGACTTGCTGCCCTGCTCAACCAGCGAGTGGGCTATGGAGTCTTTGATCGCAACGGTGCTGCCAATGATGTTGTCACCCTCAATGCCCCGGCAACCAATAATACGGAAATGTTCACCATCCTCCTCAACGAGAAAAACAGAACCTATATTGACCTTGTTCACCTGCATGATTTTGTCGAGCAGGATATTGAGCAGTGTCAGCATATCCAGATTAGCACTGGCTTCGTTGGACAGCTCCTTGATCAACAGCAGTTCAAGCGCCCTGCGCTGGAGGTCGGTGGTGGCGCGTTGGTACTGCTCGAGCAGTGTACCGAAACTGCCGACAATACCACGCAGCTCATATGCACCCTGCACATCCTCGAGCGCGCCCGGCTGATGTTCCACCCGGCTCATCATCGCCGACGAAATGGAGGAGAGTTGCGAAAACATGCTCTGTAGCAGGGCCAGCACACCCAGCGTGATGATAAACGAGAAGAGGTAAGGGACAATATACCGGGCCTGCAGCAGTTCGGACAAAGAGGCCAGGTCACTGGCGATATAGAGAAATACAGCCGTAGGGGTAAGCAGCAGCAGGATAGCGAAAATACGAAACTGATCGCTGAGCCTTTTATCTTCTATGCTGAATCTGTCGGTCCACTTATCAACCACGCTGGCTGCCCTCCTGCCGTGCTGAAGCAAACAAATGATTATTACAATTATTTAAAATATATCAACCCATCGAAGCGATGTGCGTACCACCCGTCTGCTCCCCGCTCGGCCGAGGGCTCACTTACCCGGCCCATATTTCCGCGGAATAGAGTAGACGCATCCCGGTCGGGCACTGCCTCAGCGGATGAAAACCCACTGATCGCCTGCGCTCAGCTCAGCTGAATAGCGATAGTCGGCCAAATCAAAATCCTTGAGCTGCTCTGGCTCACTCAGCGCATGCTGAATGATATACCGGCACATCAGGCCGCGTGCTCGCTTGGCGTTGAAGCTGATAATTTTATACTGCCCGTTCCTGCACTCCTTGAACACCGGCGTTATGATACGTCCGCGAATACCCTGCTGCTGCACAGCCTTGAAATATTCGCCGGAAGCCAGATTAATCAGGATATCATCACCCTGCCCCGCCAGTGCCCGATTCACTGCATCGGTAATGATGGATCCCCAGAAGGCATAGAGATCAGGCCCGCGGGCATTGGCCAGTTTCGTGCCCATCTCCAGCCGGTAGTGCTGCATCAGATCCAGCGGGCGCAGCAAACCATAGAGGCCGGAGAGGATACGCAGGTGAGACTGGGCAAAGCTCAACTCATCGCTGCTGAACGAATCGGCATCCATGCCCTGATAGACATCGCCGCGAAAGCTGAAGATCGCCTCTCTGGCATTGGCGGCGGTAAACGGGCGTTGCCAGCGTTGAAAGCGCTGCACATTCAGGTCGGCCAGATTCATCGACAGCTTCATCAGGCCGGCCACCTGAAAACTGTCCATATCGCGCATCAATGTGGCCAGCTCGGCAGCGTGCTCCAGCAACTCCGCTTCGCTGAAACGGGTCGTTTCGGCACAGGTAGCACTATCGAGCTTCTTGGCGGGAGAGATCATCATCAGCATGAGCCGCATGCTATGGCTTGATTTGCGGAAAAGAAAACGCCAGCTTAATGGGATGGTGCCAGAAGAGATGTCAAACCCACATGAAGTATTGATGCAGCAGGCCATTGAGCTGGCCAAGAAAGGCGGCGGTACAACGCATCCGAACCCGCGTGTTGGCGCTATTGTTGTCAACAACGGGGAGGTTGTCGGGCTGGGCTGGCACAAGCGCGCGGGCGGCCCGCATGCCGAAGCCGTGGCACTACAGGTGGCCGGCAAAAGAGCGCGTGGCGGCACACTCTACGTCACGCTTGAGCCCTGTGCCTCGCACGGACGCACACCCGCCTGCACCGAAGCCATCCGGCGCGCCGGCATTCGCCATGTGGTCTATGCTTCATCCGACCCTAACCCGAAAATGGCCGGCGGCCATAAAATACTGGAAGCCGCAGGCATCAGTGTGACTGCCGGTGTACTACGCGCGCAGGCCGAGGGGCTGAATCTGCCGTTCTTCCACTATCTACGCACAGGCAGACCCTATGTCACCGCCAAAGCGGCCATCTCTCTGGATGGCAAAATGGCCACGCGCACCCACCAGTCACAATGGATCAGCGGTGAAGCATCACGCCTGCATGCGCAGAGACTGCGAGCCGCCAGCGATGCCATTATCGTTGGCGCCGGCACCTTGAAGCATGATAATCCATCGTTGACCGTGCGCGGGGTTCCTATCATCGGCGATGTGCCGCTTCGCGTCGTCATGTGCTTTGAAACGCCTAAATTCTTTGCCGACTGCAAGCTGCTGTCAGCAGAGGCGCCGGCTCGATTTTATGTGCGCAGCATCAATGCACATACGGAGCAATGGCGGCAGGCGGGTGTCGCAATCGAACAGGTCGGCAGTCTGGGCGATGCGCTCAAACATCTGGCCCGCGATGGTCGACTGCAGCTACTGCTTGAGGGCGGCGGCGAGCTGCACGCCTCTTTTCTTGAAGCACACTGCACCGATGAGCTTGTCCTCTATCAGGCACCTATACTGATCGGCGGGCGCGATGCCGTTTCCCTCTGGTCCGGCCGGGGGGTGGATACCATGGCGGAGGCACCGCACCTCGAGCAGGTAGAGCGCCTGATGCTGGATTCGGACCAGATGATTCGTGGCCGGATAGTCTACCCGGACTGATCCCGTGCAACCGGCTGAACCATGACACAAACCGGCCGGTTTGCTGCGTATATACAACCCGACAGCCTGCCGATGCTATGGCCGGTATGCGCATGGGCAGCCGGAGTAGCTCTGGCACGCAGCGATATTGTTTCGCTGCTTTCCTCTGCTCTACTGCTGCCTCTGTTGGCACTGTCTCTGTTGATCCTGCGCCGCCGCACCCCTGCCCTGCTATTATTGCTGGCCTTCCTCTGGGGCACGGGCGATCTGCTGCTGGATGCCGGCAGCGTAAACGTGGATCAGAGCTGGCTGGCAACCCCCGCAAGCAGCTCGGCCCGTATTCAGCAGATAGTACAGACCCCCGCTTTTACCCGCCTGCAACTGCATGAGATGCTTCGCGATGATGGTGCGGCTCTCGCCGGCAAGGCGCTGCTCTATATCTACCACAATCCATCCGGCCACACAGAGCTGCATGCCGGTGACCGCATTCATTTCTCTGCCCGCTGGCACCGACCCGAAAACAGGTACAATCCGGGTGCTTTTGATTATCGCGCATGGTGTTTTGATCACCATATTGCCCTGATCGGCAGCATACGCGGAGCGTTGCAGCTGCTCTCGCCCGGCAACTCCGCACTGCAACAGGGGCGAGAGCGCATCAGCAAGGCTTTGACAGGAGTGATCCAAGCGCCGGCTGGCGTGCTGCGGGCGCTACTGCTCGGCGAGCGCTCACTTGTAGCTGATAGCGTCAACACGGCCTTCGCGGCAACAGGAACCGCGCATCTGCTGGCTATCTCCGGCATGCATGTCGGCATGGTGGCGGCATCAGGCATGGCCCTGCTCTGGTGGCTGTTAACGCGCAGGGAGGCCTGGATCGTCACGCTGCCTGTGCGTACGCTGGCCATGCTGGGCGGGATCGTGGCGGCCATGGCCTATGCGCTGATCGCCGGCTGGCCGCTGCCTGCCGTGCGTGCCGCCATCATGCTGGCAGCAGGCGTGCTGGCATTAAGCCTGTCGGCACGTCATGCACCGCTGAACATCCTGCTGGCGGCCCTCGGGCTGATCCTGCTGTTTGATCCTGCCTCGGTTGCCTCGCTCTCCCTCTGGCTCTCATTTACCGCAACCGCCGCACTACTGCTCTGGGCGACAGATATGAAAACAGAGAGCCGCGCCACACTCTCCGTGCGGCAGTTGATCCCGGCGGCCAGAACACTGCTCTGGGTATCGCTGGTTGCCACGCTGGCGACACTGCCCATCACACTGGCGATTTTCGGTCGGCTGCCCGTCTATACGCTGCTGGCCAACCTGATGCTGGTGCCGATCTACGGGCTGCTGGTCATGCCGATGGGCGTGCTGGCGGAGCTGGCCGCCCTGTTCAATCTGCCGACGCTGGCGGCACTGCTGATGCAGGCGGCAGGCTTCGCTGTAGAGATCGGCCTGGTCGTGCTGCACTGGCTGATGACCCTGCCTGCCGGCGTGGTATGGGCCGTGCATCCGCCGTTATGGCTGGGCGGCCTCTATTTCGCCGGCATGCTGTTCGCCGGCTGGCTGCTGTTGCACAGATCGTATGCGCGCGCAGCACTGCTGGCCTCTCTGGTTGTCGGCCTCTATACGGCAGCAGTACTGCACGAGCGCGATGTGGATGCACCGCTCTGGGTGGCATGGGATGTCGGTCAGGCAGCAGCCTCCACCCTGCTGCTGCCCGGTGGCAGGGTTATCGTTGTGGATGTGCCGGGTCGGGCCGGCAGCCGCTATAACGGCGGCACCACGGTAGCTGCCGGCCTGCGCACCCTGGGCTTTACCCATGTGGATCTGCTGATTCTCAGTCATGCGCAAGCCGATCATCTCGGCGGTGCGCTCTCCCTGCTGCAAGCGGTCAATCACATTGATGAGATCTGGCTACCGGATGCGCCGGCAGCGCGCAGAGACCAACAGGTGCACAGTATCATCGCGCAGGCAGCAGCACAGGGCACGCGCGTGCGCTGGCTGGCCAGAGGCGACAGTCACCGGCTAGAAGACCCCGGTAGCAAAACCGCCGCAGCGCTTACCATCCTGTGGCCGCCGCGCGGTTTTGCCCCGAACAATGAAAACAACACCTCTCTGGTGGTATCCGTGGCATTGAGCGACGCGATACATCTGTTGTGGCCGGGCGATATTGAAACGGCAAGTGAGCGGGCACTGCTTGCCAGCGACATAGAGGCTGTAGGTGCCATGCTGATGCCGCATCATGGCAGCCGCACATCCAGCACGGCCAGCTTTATCAGACGGCTGGCGCCTGCATTGGCCGTGGCACAGACGGGTGCGCATAATCATTACCGGTTTCCGGCCGCAAAGGTTGTCGCCCGTTATCGCAGCATCGGTGCAGAGATCCGCAATACGGCCGAGGGTGCTGTAATGGTAACATGGCGCGACAGCCAGCCGCAGGCCCGTTACTGGTCAGCGCCGAGCCCCTCCCGGCGCGAACAGGCGCAGCACTACTGGCAATGGCTGAAAAAAGTAGCCGGGTGACATTTGCCCGCTCATCATGATAATTGCCGCAACAGTTTATTATTTTCATCGGAAACAGGACGGAGGCAGAAGTGATAGAATTTATTCAACAGGGCGGTACGGTGATGTACTTCCTGCTGGCAGCATCTGTCCTGTCGTTAACGATCATTTTCGAACGAGCCTGGAGCCTGCGTCGCTCCGTAGTCATTCCACTGAAAGTCGTCCAGCAAGTGGAGACATCCGTACGCGACGGCGATGTTAAATCCGCCATGACATTCTGTCAGAATCACAATACCGCCATGAGCCGCATCCTGTGGATCGCACTGGCCAACCGCGGCGTAAACCGCTCCGTGATGAAAGAGATCCTGGAAGAGTCCGGCCGTCAGGAGGTCGCTCATCTGGAGCGTTTTGTTGCCATACTCGGCGTCATCGCCGCCGTTGCACCGCTGCTTGGCCTGCTGGGTACAGTCATCGGTATGATTGAGGTATTTCAGCAAATTTCACTGGTTGGTGTCGGCAAGGCCGATGTACTGGCCGGCGGCATCTCCAAGGCCCTGAACACCACGGCCTTCGGTCTCTCAGTGGCCATCCCTTCCATTGTGGCCTACCGTTATTATGAATCACGTGTGGATAGTTTCGTGCTCGAGATCGAGCATCATGCGCTGCGCTTTGTTGAGCTGCTCAAAGGAGAGCGTACGTGAAACTGCGTCAGAAAAAGCGTGCGGATTTTCTGGTGGATATTACCCCACTGGTCGATGTCGTTTTTCTGATGCTGATTTTCTTCATGGTCTCCACCACCTTCAATGTCACATCCAGCCTCAAACTGGAACTGCCATCCAGCCATGCCACCGCTCAGCAGAAGGAGATCAAGCAGGTCACGATCGCCATCAGTGCTGATGGCAAGCTGTTTGTACAGGATGAGGCGGTGACCGATGAAGAGCTGCGTCCGCGCATCCTCAATGCCACCCATGGCGACCCGAACATACGCGTGGTGTTGCGTGCCGATTCAGAGTCGCACCACAAGCGCGTGGTTTATGTACTCGATACCCTGCAAGGACTGAACATGAGTAAAATTGGTATTGCCACTATCTCTTCCGACGCACAGGAGAATCAGTGATGCGCATTGTACAGAAGTTCGGCGGCACATCGGTCGGCTCAATCGAGCGCATTCGCGCCACAGCTGATCTGGTACAGGCAGAGCTGGCGCGCGGCAATCAGATTGCCGTCGTGGTCTCCGCCATGAGCGGAGAGACCAACCGCCTGATTGCCATGGCCATGGACATGGATGAATCCCCGTGCGAACGGGAGATGGATGCACTGGTGGCAACCGGTGAGCAGGTCAGCGCGGCCCTGTTGGCCATTGAGTTGCAGCACCGCGGCATCAAGGCCTACTCCTACACCGGCGCTCAGGCCGGGGTCATGACCAGCAGCGAGCACAAGCGCGCCCGCATCAGGGATATCCGCAGCGAGCATCTGCAGCGCCATCTGCAGGCCGGTGAAGTGCCGGTAGTGACCGGCTTTCAGGGTGTGGATGACAATGGTAATATCACCACGCTGGGGCGTGGCGGCTCGGATACTTCGGCTGTAGCACTGGCCATAGCAGTCAAGGCCGATGTCTGCGATATCTATACCGATGTCGATGGCATCTACACCACCGACCCGCGTATTGTGAAGTCCGCGCGCAAGATTGACCGCATCGCCTATGAGGAGATGCTCGAGTTCGCTTCATTGGGCGCCAAGGTCTTGCAGACACGCTCGGTGGAGATGGCAATGCGTTATAATATGCCGATACACCTGCGTTCCAGTTTCAGGGACGTTGTCGGCACAATGGTAGTAAAAGAGGATGATACAATGGAAAGAGCCGCTATTTCCGGTGTGGCCTACAACCGTGACGAGGCCAAAATAACGATCCTGGGCATCCCCGATCACCCGGGCATTGCCGCCAATGTATTCGGGCCGGTGGCTGATGCAGGCATCAATGTCGATGTTATCGTGCAGAATGTATCGGCACAGGGATTCACCGATCTCACCTTTACCGTGCCGCGCAGCGACTACCGCGCAACCATGCAGTTGATGCGCGAGCTGTGCGAATCCCTGCACGGGCGAGATGTGCGCGGAGATGATGGTGTGGCCAAGGTATCGGTCATTGGTGTGGGCATGCGCTCCCATGCGGGCGTCGCCAAGACGATGTTCGACGCGCTGGCCAAAGAGGGCGTAAACATCCAGATGATCACCACCAGTGAAATCAAGATCACCGTCGTCATAGAGGAGAAATATATCGAACTGGCCGTGCGCTCACTGCACACAGCCTTCGGACTGGATACTGAAGCGGAGGAGAGCTAACGCTCCTCCTTGCATTATCTTCGAAGATAGTCTTTAACTGGTAGCAACGGGAGATCTCATGCTTATTTTGACACGCAAAAAAGGTGAATCCATCGCGATCGGGGATAACATCCAGATTCAGGTACTGAATGTAAAAGGCGGACAGGTTCGCATTGGCATTGAAGCGCCGCGAGAAGTACAGGTAAACAGGGAAGAGCGTCTGGAAGGCGGTGCCGCTGCAATTCCCGCTTCAGCCTGATTTAACTGATCTGACTGATTGAAAAGCAGGGCTTCAGCCCGGCTTTTGCTTTTAGCGTTTATACTGTCGCTGTTGCAGCTGCTCAGGTTACTCTTCAGCAGGGCGCTGGTGGCCAGCCCGGCAGATTACCCTGAACTAATCCACAACAGGAGCACGCGCCACATCTTCGGCCGCCACCTTCAGATTATGCGCCCGCGCTATCATCGCCTTCACCAGCACAACCTGTTCATTATCCTGATCCATGAACTCGACAAGACTGCAATCAATCTTCAAGCCATCAAACGGCAATAACTTAAGATCGCGCAGAAAGCAAAACCGGCACCGTTATACTTCATCATATTCCAGCGTCTGCTTGATCTTCTCCGCTCCGCAAAGCATGACAGGGCACTTACTTCCAATCACCACACTGCCAATCAACGGCCCATATCAGGATTCGGCAACTACTTGACAGTAGAGCGGCTGATGACAATGTGCCGTGCTTGATAAAACCTGCAACAGCGAGGCCTGCATTGATTTCAACCATGACACTACCGCCTGTCGTTCACGCGCTCGATCTGTTCGGTACGGCTGTGTTTGCCCTTACCGGCGCACTCAGAGCGCTGACCCGCAAGCTCGATCTGATGGGCGCGGTCGTGCTGGCCGTGGTCGCAGCAATGGGCGGTGGCATGATGCGCGATGCACTGCTCGGCCGGCACCCGCCTGCAGCATTTGCCGATCAGACCTATCTGCTGATTGCCATCATCGTTGGTATTGCCGTGTTTTTCTGGGGCCGCACCATCAGGGAACAGGAGAGCTGGCTGATTGCCTTTGATGCCATAGGACTTGGTGTGTTCACACTGGTCGGCGCATGGGTAGCAGATCAGGCGGGACTCGGCAGTGTCGGCATCCTGTTTATCGCCATGCTGACAGCCACCGGCGGCGGCGTGCTCCGGGCCATGCTGGTTGCCGAAATACCATTCATTCTGAAAAAAGAGATCTACGCCTCTGCCAGCCTGTTCGGTGCCTTGACCTATTTGGCCATGAACGCACTGGATAGTTCAAATACAGTCATCATCTGGTCGGTGATGCTGGTGACCACCGGCACGCGTCTGTTGGCGTGGCGCCTGCATCTGAATCTGCCCAAATGAGCGTCATGCAAGCCGCCTGGACAGACCTGATAGCGCTCATGCATGCATGGGGACTGTGGCTGGCCATAGGGTCCGTCGCCATATTCATCATCGGTCTGATATCGATGCCATTTATCGTCGCTCGCATCCCGGTCGACTATTTTATCCACGACAGGCGCCAGCATATAAAGGGAGACCGGCGCCATCCTGTCATCGAAATGGCCATCGTTGTGTTGAAAAACATACTGGGCTCAATTCTGTTGCTGACAGGTTTTATCATGCTGTTTACACCCGGACCGGGGCTTATCTGCATGCTGGTCGGCCTGATGATTATAAACTATCCCGGCAAATACCGGCTGGAGCGCTGGCTCATTCATCGCCCGTTGATTCTGCAGGCGGTAAATGCCATGCGTAAGAAAAGGAGCCAGCCGCCATTGCTGTCGCCGGAAACATTGCATGACCCCCGGTAACAGCGATGGCCTTGGCCTTATGCTGTCACGCCGAGAATTTTAACCAGCGGCTGTAGCTGCTTCTCATAATGTTTCCATGCCGCCACGGCATCAGCAAGGTCGCCATGATCCGGCTGCAGGCATGCGTCATTCGGCTCAAGGCCACAGTAGTCCAGCAACTTGCGCATCTCCGTCTCCGGATCGCTGACCAGTAACGCGTACTCCACCTCGCAGATCGCGCCCGTCGGCAAAACATCACGCCAGTGCTGCATCAACTGCAAGTACATCCGATAGTAATAGCCCAACTGGCCAAGGTTATTCTCATAACCGGATGCGCTGCCAAACAGGCTATTGCGGTAGATGGAGAGACAGGTATCCAATGGATCGCGACGCACATGAATAATCCGCGCCTTCGGCAGCGCGCAATGGATGGCGCCGATCAGGCGGATATTCGACAGCGTACTGTCTGTATAACAGGTGGCAGAATCGCTATGCAGCAACTCCAGGTAGCGCTGGCCCAGTGCCTGCCACTGCTCCGGTTGCCAGTCAGCCATCGCTTCCAGCGACAGCGGGGCATCCTGTGAACTGCAACGCTGCAGCGCCTCTTCCAGACAACCGCACTCGCCACGCACCGCCACATCAGGATGCGCCCCTAAAAGCTGCTCAACCAGCGCACCGCCACTGTGCGGCATGCCGACAATAAACAGCGGCGAAGCATCATCAATAGCTGCCTGCTGCTGCACTACCGCCGGCGTGTAGGTCTGCATCACCATCTGCAGATGGGCCAACTCCTGATCCTGATCGTAATGACGCTCAGCGGCGAGAATCGCATTACCCTGTGCAAAGCAATCGAAAGCGGCGTCATATTCACCCAGATCATCCAGCACCTTGCCATAGGCGAAGGCCAGCTTGAGCTGCTCAGGCGAGCCCTCCGATGAGCGCTCATACATACCGGCAAGCAGCGTCACATCCGCATCACACTCGCTATAGCGCTTCAACACTGACAGAGGGCGTGCGGCATCGGCATAATCGGGATCCAGGCGCAACACTTCCCTGATTTCACGCTCGCCCTCCGGCTTACGCCCTGCCTCCAGCAACAACTCCCCATAACGGCAGTGCGCTTCAACATGGGCAGGATCGATCGCTAATAGCTGCTGCAACGCTGCCTCGGCATCTGGCATACGATCAGCCGCATGGCAGATATGAAACAGCTTCATCAGCACAGCGGTATCACGCGGCTTCTGCTTGTGGGCCGACTGCATCAGCGACACGGCTTCATCAAACCGGGACAGCGCAACCAGAGCACTGGCACAACCCATCTGGATCTGCAGTTGATACGGCTTGAGCGCCAGTGCACGGCGATATGACTCCAGTGCAGCCACAGCCTCGCCCTGCATCAGATGGATAGCGGCCAGGTTTGCATGGAACTCGCAGCGGCGTGGTGCCACAGCAACAGCCTGGCGAAACAGTTGCACAGCCTGTGGCAAATACCCTCTGCGGCTGGCTATCACGCCACGCATACTGGCAGCATCGGCATTGCCGGGCTGTATCTGGTCGATACGCATACAAAGCTGCTCACACAGATCAGGGCGGGCCTGATTCAGCGCTTTCGCCGACTGCTCAACCAGTGCATCGATCTGTCGCCTCTTACTATTGGAGACCTTCTTCGTCACCTGTGCCATTAACGATCTCCTGCTGTACTACACATGCGCAGCCACCAGCTTCAACCAGTAGTGAGTCAACACGGCGGCTCGCTCATCCGCATCAGTCTGCTGCAACAGCTGCTCCAGCTCGGAGAGGTACTCTGCAGGAATGTGATATATCGCGCCGGAGGTCTCCCAACCGGCCGGTGTTTCGAGCAGACGCAGGCCGACTGTATCGCCGGCATCAAACATGCGGCTGCCATATGCATCGGCAATATCAATCACCTCACTGTCACTTGCCAGAATATCGCGAACACTGAAACTCACACCGGGCAGGCAGTGATCCACCGTGAAGAGGCGCAGCGAGCGCGTGGGCAATTGTGTCAGATAGTCGCGCTGAGCCTGATTCAGTTCCAGCTCATCCGTGTTCAGAATCAACTGCAGCGGACTGTTTTCACCTGCCATATCGGCAAAGCGCCCTTCGGCCACAAGATATTCCAGCAGGTTCACATCATGGATACTGCGGATTCTTGCATCAGCACTGGCAATGCCCTGCCGCTCCTCATCCGAAATATCAGCCAGCCAGACGTCTTCCACCCAACGGGTAATCTCTTCATTGTAGTGCTGGCTGACCCATGAGAGGGCATGCTGCACACCTTCGCGCCGCCCCATGCTGGCTACAGCCTGATCACGCTCATTGATCATGCAGCATTTTTTATATTTCTTGCCACTGCCACACGGGCATGATTCATTACGTTGAACTTTGCGGGCCACGGGGCCTCCCCTTGCTGAGTTTTTCTACGCCCCATATAGCCCGGACGCTTCCCAAGTGGGCGATGATAGTAAATTTACCACCAGCTTGCCATGCCCTCCGACAAGCAGCCTGCAACAGCGTTAGCGCTACCCAAAGAAGCGTGACTCGGGCATGCTGCGCCGATGCCACATCTTGTTCTGATCGACGGACCCAATTACGTATTTCGCGCCTTTCATGCCGTGCGCCATAACCTCACCAACTCAAAAGGAGAGCCGACCAATGCCGTGTTCGGTTATGTGCAGATGCTGCGCAGCATTCTCAAGGAGCTGGGACCAACCCACGTTGCTGTAGCCTTTGATCCCAAGGGCGGCACATTTCGCAATCGCATGTATGCCGACTACAAGGCACACCGCCCGCCGATGCCCGAAGATCTGGCTGCACAGTGGCCGACCGTGTTCGATATCACCGATGCCTTCCGGCTGAACCGCATCTGTGTTGAGGACTATGAAGCCGATGATGTGATTGCCACACTGGCCCGTCAGGCTGAGGCCAGAGGCTGGGATGTCAGCATCGTGTCAACCGACAAGGATCTGATGCAGCTCGTTGGCGAGCGGGTATGGATGCTCGATACCATGAAGCGCAAAGACTACGGCCCGGAAGAGGTGAAAGAGCGCTGGGGTGTCGGGCCTGATCGTATTCAGGATCTGCTGGCTCTGGCCGGCGACAGTGCCGATAACATCCCGGGTGTGCCGGGCATCGGCCCGAAAACAGCCGTAACACTGCTGGAGGCTTACGGCGACCTGGAAGGCGTACTAAACCATGCCGCAGAGATAAAACAGCAGAAGCGGCGTGAGAATCTGATTGCATTTGCCGAAGATGCGCGCCTCTCCTACCGACTGGTCGCTCTCGATGAACAGGTACCACTGGCCATTTCGCTGGATGATCTGGCCGTCATGGCGCCGGATCGCGAACGGCTGGCCGAGTTATTCACGCAGCTGGAGTTCCGCCGCATGCTGGCCGAGTTCAGCGACCTGCCGGCCGCCGCCGAAGCGGCTGGTGAGGCAGTCAAACAGGCGCCAGTTTCTACGCCTGAAACGATTCCTGCCGTAGTCGATAACGCCCCGCGCATCGATCACCTTGTCGACAATGAAAGCAGTCTGCAGGCACTGCTGGCCGTACTGGCCGGTGCCGACATGATTGCACTGGACACTGAAACCACCTCACTGCAAACCCATGATGCCGAGCTGGTCGGCCTCTCCTTTGCCACCCGGCCCGGTGAGGCGTGGTATATCCCGGTAGGCCACCGCAGCACCGATCTGCTTGTACCGGCGCCTACACAGCTGCCGCTTGCCCATGTGCTCGACAGCCTGCGACCCATTCTGGAAGCGAGCAGCCGCCCAAAATGCGGCCATAATCTGAAATATGATGCACAGGTATTGCGCCGGGCAGGCATTGTGCTTGCCGGTATCAGCGCTGATTCCATGCTGCTGGCCTACTGCCTCTATCCCGCCAAATACCCACCCAAGCTGGATAGCGTGGCTGAGGATTATCTCAGCCATCACTGTACGGCTTATGCGGAAGTAGCAGGAAAAGGCGCGAAACAGGTCTGCTTTGATGAGGTGCCTGTGTCCGTCGCGGCCCCCTATGCCTGCGAGGATGCGGAAGTATCCCTGCGCCTGACCCGCCATCTCGGCGATCTGCTGCAACAGGAGAATCGTCTCCCGCGTCATGACGATATCGAACTCCCTTTGTCACTGGTGCTGGCCGATATGGAGTGGACCGGCGCACGTGTCGATGCAGAGATGCTGGCAAAATTGTCCAGTCGTTTCGGCTTGCGCATTGCCGAGCTGGAATCGCAGATCCATGCCGCCGCAGGCGAGGTGTTCAATATCCAGTCGCCAAAACAGCTTGGCGTACTGCTGTTTGAAACTCTGGCTATTCCCGGCGGCAAAAAAACCAAATCCGGGCAGTGGGCGACCGGTCAGGAGGTGCTCGAAAAGCTGGCTGATGAGCATGAAGTACCCAGTCTTATCCTGCAGGTTCGCCAGTTGGCCAAACTGAAATCCACCTATAGCGATGCTCTGCCCAAACTGATCCATCCGAAAACCAGCCGCGTACACACCTCATTCAATCAGGCAATCACCACCACAGGCCGCCTCTCCTCCTCCGATCCGAACCTGCAGAACATTCCCATTCGCAGCGTCGAAGGACGTGAGATACGCAAGGCCTTTATTGCCGAAGATGGATGCATGCTGCTGGCGGCGGACTACTCGCAGATCGAGCTGAGGCTGATGGCGCACTTCTCCGGTGATGCCACCCTTTGTGCCGCCTTTGCCAATGGCGAGGATATTCACGCCGCCACTGCCGCCACCGTTAACGGCATTGCACTGGCCGATGTCAGCGGTGAAATGCGCAGGCGCGCCAAAGCCATCAATTTCGGCATTCTCTACGGCATGAGCGCCTTCGGACTGGCCAAGCAGTTAAACATGGCGCGTGGTGAAGCACAGCAGTTCATCGACACTTATTTTGAACGCTACCCGTCGGTGCGCGGCTTTATGGATGAGACGCTGATTCTGGCGCGTGAGCAGGGCTATGTGGAAACCCTGCTCGGTCACCGGGTCTATGTGCCGGAAATCACCAGCAGTAACGGTATGCGCCGCGCTTATGCCGAACGCACGGCGATCAATGCCCCGCTGCAGGGCTCTGCCGCAGATATCATCAAGGTGGCCATGATCAATCTACACCGGCGCCTGCAACAGGAGGCGCCGGCAGCTGTCATTATCCTGCAGGTGCATGATGAGTTGATCGTGGAAGCCCCTGCTGACCAGATCGATGCCGTTTCAGCTATAATGCGACAGACCATGGAACAGGCAGTCACACTAAGCGTGCCACTAACCGTGGACATCGGCACTGGCCACAGCTGGTATGATGCGCACGGTTTATAAGCACAGGAAGTAACCGGTCGCCTGCGCGCAGGCTTCAACCGAAAGAAGGAGGTTTCATGCCCGATCAAACCGCCTGGATTGCTATTGTACTGAGTACCGCGGTACTGCTGCTTGTGCTCTATACCATCAGAATGTTGCGGCATGACCGACCCACAGCGGCTACAGCCGTCGCCCCCCCGTTGAATGAGATGGAGCAAGCCTGTCTGCAAACGCTGCAGACGGTTGTCGCCGGTGAATACCGCATCATCTGCAAAGCCCCCATAGCTGAGCTGACAGCAGGCTATGGCAAGCAGGCCGATCAGATAGTTGATTTCATTCTCTATGATGATGTGCAACATCAGACAGCTGCTGCTATCTGGTTGCAGCAGCCTGGGCATAAACTGCAGGCGCAACTTCAGAAAAGCGCCGAACAGGCGGGCATCCCTGTATTCCGCCTGCAACGGAAAACAAGCTATAGTATTCTCGAGATGCGCCAGTTGCTCGCACCTCTGCTGAAAAAGCCGCTCCCCACACCGGATGAGATGGTGGCAACCATATCCATGGAGGCCCTCTACCTGTGCCAGCGTTGCCAGTCGCGCATGCACATCAAACGGGCCAACAGCGGCACACAGAAGGGAACACTGTTCTGGGTATGTGAACAATACCCCGACTGCCGTCACATCGAACCGTATGCCGATTAATGGTCAGATAGAGAACATCTTCCCGCTGCCCGGCACAGCGGATGATACCGAACAGATCACCACACTGCTGCGCGCGGCCGGCATGCGCGTTGAGCGTATTGTATCCCATGGTCAGTGCTCACCGGCCGGTTTCTGGTATGATCAGCATGAGGATGAATGGGTGATACTGCTCGCAGGCGCTGCAAGCGTGGCATTTGATGATGGGAAACCACCACAGCCACTGCGGGCCGGCGATCACCTGATGATTCCGGCCGGGATACGCCACAGGGTGGCATGGACCGACCCGGATCAGGATACCGTCTGGCTGGCCCTGTTTTGCCAGCCATCAATGCGTACAGAAGCGTGACTGGCGTACACGATCCCCTTTGCCAACGCACCGTGATGCGCATATTGTTGACGCATATACCGGAGCGAGCCGGTCGGAGGATACCATGCATATCAAGCTTATGACTACACTTGTACTGCTCCTGCCATCCATGCTGATTGCCGTGGCGCAGAGTGCTACCGCCGGCCAGACCGAAGTATATTTTGTCCGTCACGCCGAAACCATGGGTAACCTCACCCATAGCCACAGCAAACAGGATGACCGCACACTCTCCCCCGAAGGCATCAGACAGGTGGAGGAGCTCACGCGCAGCCTGGAACAACTGAACATTGACTACATCGTAGTCAGCCCCAAACAGCGCGCCCTGAAAACCATTCTCCCCTACCTGAAGAAACACCGGCTCACGGCAGAGATATGGCCGGAGCTGGCAGAGTGCTGCTGGCAGAAAGAGCACAGGCAATCATCCGCCTTCGACCTGAAGCGTGGAGAAAAAATCGAACTGACATCCGGGATGGCACCCTGGTTCTCATTTGCCGCTGGCGATTCACATTACAGCTACGACACACGTAACTATTCGGAAGGCATCCTGCAAACCCTGATGGCTGCAGACCGGTTGAAAAAACGTTTTGGTCAATCGGATAAAACCATTCTGGTTGTCGGTCATTATCATGCAGGATCACGCCTGCTGGAAATCCTGCAGGGAATGGAGCCAGTCGGTCGTTACAAATTATCCAACACCAGCATATCCCACCTTGTCGAACAACCGAATGGCACCTTTGATCTGCTCAATCAACATCGTTAAACAGGCAGACGTATGAGTGCTCGCCTGCTGCTGGCACTGGCCTGCCTGCTGACCGCTACGCCGGCTGTGGCCGACAGTGCAGGTCAGTGTCTGAAACTGTTTTATATTAAAGACTATCTGCATGCCGTTGAGCCCTGTCGCCAGGCGGCGGATGCAGGTGACAACCAGGCTCAATATGTATTGGGCCTGATGTTTGACAAAGGCCATGGCGTAAAAAGAGATAGTAAACAGGCAAGAGTGTGGTACAGCAAGGCTGCAAAGCAAGGTTATGCAGCAGCCAGCTACAAACTGCAAATCCTGCAGGACGAAGCGACTGATGACTGGCAACAGAAGTATCTGGAAAGCCGGAAGCAGACAAGCGGCAAAACAGCGCAGGAGATCACCCGCTCAGAGCCTCCAGCTGCGATAAGCATGCCTCCTGTTGCAGAAAAAATCAGCACACCAGCCGCACCGGCAGCAGAAGCCATTGCTCCCCCTGCCACCCCCGCAAGGCCCGTATTACCTGTCCATTATAGCGCCGATGAACTGCTGTTCCGCCAATATATGACCGATGCCGAAGCCGGCGACAGCCATGCCCGCTACCTGCTCGGACTGATGTTTCATGAAGGGGTAGGTGTCGAAAAAGATGACCTGCAGGCATTAGACATGTTTACCATGGCCGCCGGTCAGGGGCTGACCGAAGCCCAGTATACACTCGGGCTGATCTACTATCAGGGCACCGGGATCGATCGCGACGAAAACAAGGCAAAACAGTGGCTGGAAAAAGCCGCACAACGCGGTGAGGCCAACGCACAGTATTGTCTGGGCCTGCTCTATGCCGAGAGTAGTGAGCACAAGGATATGGCGCAGGCCGCCGCATGGTGGCGCAAGGCGGCCAAACAGGGCCATGCTCAGGCCCAGCATAATCTCGCGGTGCTCTACCTCAAGGGCGGCGGCATCGACAGCGACAGTGAGACCGCCCTGAACTGGTTCCTCAGAGAGGCCGAGCAAGGCGATCCCGAAGTCCAGTTCAATCTGGCTCGTATCTACAGCGAAACAAGAGGCATCAAACCCAGCGGCAGCGATGCGGCCAACTGGTATTTCCGTGCCGGCGAAACATGGTTGAACAGAGGCGACATTCAACAGGCCCAGGCAGCGGTGGAAAAAATCCGCCAGCTGGACAGCCTGCATCACCTGGACGTACCCAATACATTTCTTGCCGAAGTGCTGGATAAGCGCATACGACAGGTGACGGGATCGGACAGCCCGCAACCGGCCAACAAGTCCGCCACGCTGCCACAACGTTATTCCAGCTTATAAAGACCGCTTAAATCATCCGGGACCGATTGCGTAGTTGCCGGGTATATTGGCCGGATTGTTAATAGCTGCGCCTTAGCGTGCCCTGTTATCCGGCTTCGGTTTGATGTCGTCGGTGTCGCTTGCAGATGCTACAGCGATCGGGACCGATGGTGGTGCATCCGCAGGCGTCCCTTTCTTGCCGCCGAACCATTCGCCCAGCTTACGGAACACGGTCTTGATTCCACGCCACAAACGCGGCAACAACCAGATCATCAGCAGGATAAATACAAACAAAAGCACCAGAAACAGGGTCGGATGATTCAGTGCCGTCCACAGGCCGGCAACAACAGCGATATCTTCACTCACCGATGCCGTCCAGTTGCTGAACGGCTCGGGCGAGGTATTGATCAGCACGCGCGAGCCGGCCTTGGTGGCATGTGTGCCGGCTGCCAGACCACCGCCCATCAGTGCTGCCGCCAGAGTCAGGGCCGGCGTCACATCACCAAGCGCACCTGCTGCCAGCAGCGCACCGGCAGGAATACGGATAAAGGTATGCAGCGCATCCCAGCCGGTATCGACACCGGGGATTTTGTCAGCCACAAATTCAGTGATATACATGGCGCCGGCGGCAAACAGCACCACCGGATCGGTCAGGATATCCAGACCCGGCGGCAGCTGGATATTACCGGTCGTAGCCAACAGGCCGAGCATCAGAATCGTGGCATAGAGGTTGATGCCGCTACCCCATGCCGCCCCCATTGCCAGGGCAAGGGTCTGTGAAATCTGGTCTAACTGTTCCATGGCTCACTCCTGTCGTGATGACACCCTGCCAATCTCACACCGGCCATGTATCGACGCAATGGCAAATTCTCGTGATCATGACAACAGCCGGGGCGATTTTTCCGCTATCAGATCGCCTCGATCAGTGAGCTATTGAGATCGGCCGGCGGCTCCTTACCCATCATCGCATACAAGGTCGCTGCCAGATGCGACAGACCCGGCATCAATGCCTTGTCATCACCGCTGCGCGGTTGATGCAGACGATAGCTGCCATCATAAGAGGGATCGAACAGGATACAGGGAACGGGGTTGGTTGAATGCTTGGTACAGGCTTCGGCACGACCCGACTTGTCATACACCTGCATCTCTTCGGCATTGCCGTGATCGGCCGTAATCAGGGCGCGACCACCACAGGCCTGCAGCGCATCAATGATCTTGCCAACCGCCGCATCCACTGCCTCAACAGCGATGATCGCCGGTTTGATCTTGCCGCAATGGCCCACCATATCGGCATTGGCAAAGTTAATCAGGCCGAAACCATATTCACCGGATTGAATCAACTCAACCGCCCTGGCGGCAATTTCGGCAGATTTCATCTGCGGCTCGTCGGCAAACGATACCCTCTTGTCCGAGGGGATCAGGATATAGTCTTCCATGCTGGCATCCAGCGGCTGGCGATAACCACCATTAAAGAAGAAGGTCACATGCGGATACTTCTGTGTTTCGGTCAGGCGGAACTGCTTGATGCCCAGCTCCAGTATGCGCTTACCGAACGGCTCATCCACCTTGGTCGGCCCCATCAACTGCAGGGCCGGCAGATTGCGATCCTCATCATAGACCATCATGCCGGCATAGATGATATCGGGGCGCACACCGCGATCAAAACCGGAAAAATCATCTAGTTCGAATGCCTCGGTGATCTCAATGGCGCGGTCACCACGGAAATTAACCATAACAACCGCATCACCGTCGCTGATTTTGCCAATCGGCGCATCCTGACCATCGACAATGACAAAGCCGGGCATATCCTGATCCACCAGATCCGCATCCTGCTGACGAAAATGGGTAATGGCCGCCATCATTGATGGAAAGTGGTATTCGCCCGCACCATGCCCCATCAGGTTCCAGCCGGCTTCCACCTTCGCCCAGTCACCATCCCGATCCATAATAATGCGCTCACGACCGCCGCCAGAGGCAAAGGCGTAATGGAAGCCCTGATGATCGTTGATGCGGGTAAAATCTGCTTCCAGTTCACCCACATACTGCTGAGCGGTCTGGATACCGACATCACGCCCGTCCAGCAATGCATGCACATAAAGGTGATGAATACCGCGCTCGAAGGCCGCATTGATCAGCGCGCGAAAATGCGTCAGATGGGAGTGGATGTTGCCATCGGAGAGCAGACCGACCAGATGCAGCGCCTTGCCCGGCTCAATCGACAGCACCTGCTCCAGCGCATCGGAGGCGTAGAACGAACCATCCTCGATGGCCTTGTTGATACGGGTTGGGCCCTGATCAAGAATCAGACCTGCCCCCATGGTCAGGTGCCCCACTTCCGAGCCCCCCATATCTTTACCGGAAGGCAGGCCGACAAAGTGACCGTGCGTCATCAGCTCGGTATGCGCATAGCCGGACCAGAGCCGGTCAAAAACCGGTGTGTTGGCCTGCGCAATGGCATCTTCAGGGCCACCGGTGCCAATGCCCCAGCCATCCATAATCAGCAGCAGTACCGGGCCTTCGGCCGGGCTTAATATAACCTGTTTGGTATTCGGTGTTGCACTCATAGGGTTTCCTCGGCCGAACTACCCAGCAGGGCATCCAGGGCGGCAAGATCCAGTATTTTTTTATCTACACGCAAAAAAGCGGTATTCTCTTCCGGTACGACTTTAGCTTCATGGATACCGGCAAGCTGCAGCAGCTCTGCTTCCAGCGCGGCTGCATCCGCATCGGATTTCACATAACGCATAATCGCCGAGCGCATGGCGGGCATGCGCATGCCCGATGCCACCAGTAACCAGAGCAGGGCCAGTGTAGCGGCTCCAAAAAAGACGCCCTGCACATCATAATGGCCGTAGCACCAGCCGCCCACGGCGCCACCCAGAAAAGCGCCGAAAAACTGCGATGAGGAGTAGACCCCCATCGCTGTACCCTTGGCATCGATCGGAGCCATACGGGAGATCAGCGAGGGTAACGTGGCTTCCAGCACATTATAGGCAACAAAGAAGAGAAACAGACCGATGATCACACTGGTCAGCGAATCGTGCAAACCACCCAGCAGCGCACAGGCAATCGCGATCATACTGATACTGATCAGGAATACCTGTTTCATCTTGCCCTTGCTCTCGGCCATGATAATCAGCGGTATCATCACCGCCATTGCCACCAGCAGTACGGGCAGATAAACCCATGGGTGGTGATTGGCAACAATATGCAGGTGATCGCGCAGCACAAACGGCAAGGCAATAAACAGCGAGGTCATGATCGCATTGAGTATCAATATACCCATATCCAGACGCAGCAGCTGCGGGTTGGACAAAATACGGCCGAATTCGCCCGGTCTGGATTCCACATCGCGATGCATGCCGATACGCCCCGGGTTGGGCACCATGACATAGAGCACCACAATACTGAGCAACGCCAGTACTGCAGTCAGCCAGAAGATGCCCTGCACACCTATCCATGTGTCCAGCAATGGGCCTGCAATCAGCGCCACGGTAAAAGAGAGGCCGATGGTCATACCAACAACAGCCATGGCCTTGCTGCGCACCTCTTCACGCGTCAGATCGGCCAGCAATGCCATCATGGCCGCGGCAATAGCGCCGGCCCCCTGGATGGCACGCCCGAGAATCACGCCCCAGATCGAATCAGCCATCGCCGCAACAATACTACCGGCAAAAAAGATCAGCAGACCGGCGGCAATCACCGGTTTTCGCCCGATACGATCGGATAACCAGCCGAATGGAATCTGTAGCATGGCCATGGTAAAACCGTAGGCACCGAGTGCCAGTCCCATCAGCGCCGGCGTCACGCCTTCGAGACCATCGGCATACAGGGCAAACACAGGCAGAATAAGAAACAGGCCGAGCATACGCAGACCATAAATACCGGCGAGCGGAAAAACCGCCTTGCGCTCCAGCGTATTCATATGGACCTCCAGGGTGAATTCATGGTGGGAAGAGGGGCCACCGGCGCGGCATGATAACAGCCGTAGCAGACGGAAGCATGCATCAAACATGTTAAAGCGAATGTGAAACCGCAACGGCGGTCGTGAATACTACAGCCACCTATCGCCTGCGACACCGCTCACCATTGCCAGTGCACAGACGATTCCCTGTTCGCCACTGCTCTGTTGCATTAGGTTGTGCAACACGAGAGGTACCTTTGAATCATTCCGCAACATCGCTTGTCCGTTTCCTGTTTGTCATGCTGATGATGGCAGCCATATTCAATGGCGCCTCCTTCTGGCTCAAGCGTGTCGGCTGGTATGAACCACAACTGCATCAGTATTATATGAACAACTTTTCTGTGGGTCTCGGCCACCAGTGGACCGATGAAGAGCGGAAGCAGCTGGGTGATTTTACCCATAATGTTTACCAGTCTGTTGGCAATGAGCGTCTGCTCAAACTGGGCAAAGTGCTGTGGATCGGAGCCTTTCTGATCATTTCACTGCTACTGCTGTGGCGCTCACCGGATCTGCCTGTGCGCAAACCGCCATGGCCACTGACTGTGATGATCGCTGTGACCGCGATCGGCAGTGTGGTTTCACTAATCCAGTTCGGGCCGGCCATGCTGCTCGGCGGCATACGTTTCTTCTCATTCCTGATCATTGCCACGCTTGGTTACTGGGCTGTACAACAGAAGAGCCTGCATTTCTTGGCTCAGTGTCTGCTGCTGTTTCTACTGCTGCAGGTGTTGCTTGTGCCGACAGAAATACACCATGGCGTGCATTTGTTTGGTACCTATTTCGGTGCCAGGGCTGCAGGCACCATGCTACAGCCAAGCAGCCTTGGCCTGATGGCCGTGATCGGCTTTGTATTCTACCTGCAATTTTCCAGTCACCGAATGTTGGCTGTTCCTGCCTTTATTGCCACGGCCATACTCGTTGTATATTCACAATCGGCAGCTGCCTTGTTGCTGTTACTGATTCTGCTCTCTGCAAAAGTATACTTGCTATTGGCCGTGCGATACCGAGTAGGACTTCTGTTATGGGGTGGAACCGCCTTTATTCTGCTGGTCACCATGCTGCCCAGCATCGTGCAGCGGCCGGATGTATATGACTCACTCTGGGGACGACTTTATACATTTGAAGGCTATGTGTCTGGCCTGCCTGATGTGTATACACTTCTCTTTGGCCAGGGACTGGGTGCAGGCACCAATGCTGCACTGAATATAATGATGAATTGGCAAGGTGGTTTTCAGGAGGTCAAGATAAGCAGCAGGCTGTTTACTGCAGACTCTACCCCGCTGGCACTGCTGGCACAGCTTGGCATAACAGGCCTGCTCGCCTTCTATCTGCTGCTGGCCTATGCGGCATGGCGGGATGAAACAGCCGCACCACTCTATCTGGCCATTGCCATTGCCAGCCTGACGACGATCGTCACCGAACTGTTTCCAGTGAATGTGATACTGGGGCTAGTGCTGGCGCGCAGTCTGTTCCTGATGCCTGTCTCTGAAGCAGATAAAAGCAGCAGTGCAGCAAGCCCCGCCTGCTAACGGCGCATAGCTTCAGCGTACGCCATTGCAATCCGGCGCTGTACCCAGCTACGATAATGTCCGCCTGAGTGCGGATTGGCCATGGCGAGGGAGGGCATGGCCTGTTGATCTGCCGCTACTGCCGGTTGCCAGTCGGCAAAGCCTGTGCCGTTTTCGGCCGCCCACTGCTTCATCCAGCCATAGGAGCCGTCATCATGCATGGGTGGACCTGACCAGCCGATAATCAGGCGGGCATGGTTATGCGTAGCGATCTGCTGCAATTGCCTGAGCACCGGCAGCTCTTGTTCGGCGACACTGATGCGCGGCTTGCCGGTAGCTGGCTTGTGATTTGTGGCAGCGCGGCGTTTGAACATGGTCCAGGCCAAACGGACGCGCTTGCCGATTTCACACTCGTGCCCCAGCCACTGCAACGGTTTCAACCAGACACCCCAATAGGGGTTGCCATCAACCAGATGGCGATGCCGGTAGCCCTGCTCAAACAGCCGGTCATCCATGGCATCGTTGCTGCTGACCAGATAGAGGATGTAATCCGGCCTGCCGACAGCGTGGATAAAATGTTGCAGCCGCAAAAGCGATTGCCTGCCGCCATAAGATGCCACGCCGAGATTCACAACCCCGTACGCCGGTTGATAATGGCCATGTTCGTTATTCAGCAGCAGATCCAGTTGAAACGGATAGGCAGCATCGGCCGGCAGGCCGCTGCCCTGCGTATAGGAGTCACCTGCGGCAAAGACCAGCCTGGCGTAGTGATCAAAGCTCTGCTGATAATTCACCGTACCCAGTCTATTGGTGACAATCTCCTGCAGGTAGTCTGTCATCTTCAGGCTGTTGAGATCGCTCTTCAGCGTGATACCTGTCTCCGCATCATAGCGATAGGAATCAACCGCTCCGGTCAGGTAGAGTGGAAACCAGGCGCGCAGAGCGATCTCCGCAGCCGCAAGCGCAATCACTACGGCAACAAATACCAGGGCTGTTTTTTTTAACATGCGCTTGCGCTCCTTATGTGTACCCGCCGGGATTCACCCGCTTCTGACTGCTGGCCGGTCTGACGATCGATATGCGCAGAGAGAATGGTCAAACATAAGCAGAAGCTGTCAGCAAAGATAGGTGGCAGTTAAAAGGCCCATAGACTAGTGTCGCTTGGCCAAAAATGATCGTCTTCTACAGGACGAGTATATTAGATTTCAAACGCGATAAGGTGAAATGGCCAGGAGGGGAACTTGCAAACGACACTGCCTGCGGCTCCTGATGCCGCCGCCTTCAACCTGCTGCTTGAACTGACCCATCCGAATGGCGCCATGCAGGCTCCGGAGATGGTAGCGGCAGTGAATGATCCGCATTTTAATCAGCATACATTCCTGCAGATGGTGCGGTGGCACCGGGTCACGCCGCAGGTCTATCAGCGGCTTGCCGCTGCCGGAAGCGATCTGCCCGCCGATTTTTTTCAACGCCTGCAAGCGGAAAACATGCACTGCCGTCAGCAGCACCTGCGGCAGGCGACATGGCTGGCTGGTATTGCGCGAGCCCTGCGCACCGACAGGGTCGCATTCATTGTTCCCAAGGGAGCGGCACTATCGCAGCGGCTCTATGGCAACCAGGGCTACAGGCAGTGCCGGGATATCGATATCATGGTGGATGCCGAAAACGTCGACCGGGTCGAGGCCATCCTGTTCGCGGCCGGATTCATGCGCACCATGCCGCATGCGGAGGCGACGCCGAAACAGTTGCGTTTTCTCGATCGCCACAAGAAGGATCGCGAATATATTCATGGCCGGGATCGAACGCGGGTGGAGTTGCACTGGCGCCTGATCGATGTGGCCCACCCGTTCAACCCGTCGCTGAAAGAGCTGCTGGCTGATGCCGAGTGGGTAAGCATCCACGGCGAATCGATCCCGACACTCTCTGGCCCGCTGCTCTGGCTCTACCAGTGTCTGCACGGTTCGGTCTCCGGCTGGTATCGCCTGCGCTGGCTCTGCGATATCGCGCTGCTGATGCACGACCACCCGCCCGCGTGGCATGCGCTGCTGCAACAGGCGAAAAAATACCACTGCCGCAACAGCCTGCTGGAAGCGGTCGGTCTGGCATGCGCGTTTTATCGTATGCCCGTGCCGGTAGAGCCGTTCAGCCTCATATCGACAATCATTTCACCATTCAGCGCCAGATAAACTGGTCAGCTGCCCGCTTGCTCAATATGCAATCGGTGAGCGGCATGGCCTATATCCGCCGTATAGGCTTCTGGGCGCCACGGACCAGCCTGATCAAATATTTTCTTGTCCATGCGCCGATTGCCATCAACGATTTCAAGCGATTCCCATTGCCCGACTCGCTCTTTTTTGCATATTACCTGATGCGCCCCTTCTCGTTCCTGCTCCGGCGCCTGACTCCGACACAAAGGAAAGCATCGTCATGAATAGCCCCGCCTATCGATATAACGCCTTCGGCCTGAATATTCACAGTCATATCGAGTTGCCTGCACTACCTCCGGCAATCGGCGAAGTCACTGCAGATGTCTTTATCAGCATCGGCCCGGTATCGGCCAGCGGCCTGGAAAAACCAAACAAGGCAACCCCGTTCTACCAGAGCGCTGAAAACATCCTGTGGCTGAATGTGCCCGATATTGCCCGCTTTCTGGTCCGGGACGGCAACAGCATTGTTGTCGATCCATACTCCGGCAGCGATGAGCAGAGCATCCGGCTCTATCTGCTCGGCTCCTGCATGGGGGCGATCCTGCATCAGCGCGGCGTGCTGGTGATGCACGGCAATGCCGTGCGCTTCGGCGATCGCTGCGTGGTGTTCGCCGGCCACTCGGGGGCGGGCAAATCGACACTCGCCGCCGCCTTTCATAAACGCGGCCACGAGATTCTGGCCGATGATGTCTGCGCCATTGATGCCGAGGGGCATGTGGCACCGAGCTTTCCACAGCTCAAGCTCTGGCAGGATGCCGCAAAACGGCTTTCGATCGATACCGACGAGCTCAACCGCATCCGGCTGCAGGTGGAGAAGTACGCCTATCCGCTCGATAATCCGGCCATGGAGCATCTGCCCGTCGCTGCGATCTATATTCTCAACAGCCACAATCGCGATGAGTTCGAGATCGAATCGATCAGAGGCATGCAGAAGTTCAATCCGCTGAAGAACAACACCTACCGCGTCGGCTACCTCGACGGTCTGGGGCTGAAGGCGGAGCATCTGGGGCTATGCAGTAAACTCGCCGGCCGTATCCACCTCTCGCGCATCACCCGCCCCAACCACGGCTTCAAGCTGGACGAGCTGGTGGAGATGATCATGGGCGACCTGCGCAACAAGGGGATCGTGGCGGCATGAGCGCCGGCATCTTCTGGCTCGCCTCCTATCCGAAATCGGGCAACACCTGGACACGCGCCTTTATTGCCAGTCTGCGTCACGAGGAGCCGGAGGAGGTCGATATCAACGCCCTGCACACCGGCGCCATCGCCAGCGACCGTGGCTGGATCGATGAGGTTCTCGGCTTCGACTCCGCCGATCTCGATCACGACGAGATCGACCTGCTGCGCCCGGCCGTCTATCGCTGGCATGCCGATGAGGCAGAGGAGCACGGCTATCACAAGGTGCACGACGCCTACACATATCTCGCCAACGGCGAACCGCTATTCCCGGCTGCGTGCACCGCCGGTGCCCTCTGTATCATCCGCAATCCGCTCGACGTGGCGATCTCCTTCGCTCACCACAACCACTGCACAATCGATCAGTCGATCGCGAACATGGGCAATCCCGACTTCGCCTTCTCTCGAGCCACCAAACGAATGGACAACCAGCTGCGCCAGAAGCTGCTCTCCTGGTCCGCTCACGTGGAGAGCTGGGCCGATGCCGATGAGATCGACCGACTCGTCGTACGCTACGAGGATATGCGCCACGATTCGCTTGCCACCTTCACCCGCATCTGCAGTTTTCTGCAACTGCCCGATGATGCTGCTTCGGTGCAGGCGGCACTGGACAAATGCGCCTTCGAGAAGTTGCAGGCTCAGGAACAGGAGAAGGGCTTCTGCGAAAAGTCGCCGAAGCACGAGGCATTCTTTCGCAAGGGTAAAGTCGGCGACTGGCAGGAAACGCTCTCGCCCGAACAGATTGATCGCATTATCAATGATCACCATGCGGTGATGCAGCGATTCGGTTATCTCGATGCAGATGGCAATCCGGTTCCCGCGCTGCCGCTGGAGCAGATCGCCGCATGAGCGCCTCAATCGAACAGATCTCCGGGATATGCACCAGTTGCGGCATGTGTTGCGACGGCACGCTGTTTCGCCATGCCAACATCAAGCATGACGATGACAAGGCTCTGGCCGAAACGCTGGGACTGACAACCGGGATGAAGAAAGAGCAGCAGCATTTCCATCAACAATGCACGATCTATGACAGCGAGCGGCCGCACGTCTGCGGCGCATACTTCTGCAACCCTGTTCGTGAAGTGAAACAGCAACGGATTTCACTACAGCAAGCGAGCGAGATGATCGTCAGAGCCGTTAAACTCAATCGGCAGTTCAATCGTGCCCGCGCGAACTTTCCGGAATTTGCCGATATGAGCATCCTTCAAATCCGCAATGCACTGAACTTCAATGAAATGCCACAGGAGCAGCAGATTGAGATGCGCAAGAAGCATGCCCCGCTGCTGCTGACCGGGATCAGGCTGTTTCCGCTGATCCTCGAAATCATCGGCCCTCGAAACAGGAAAAAGGATCGCCCATGAGCACGATATTCGCCTGCTTCGATCCCGATACGCCGGTCGCCGAATCGACGATTGCCGCCATGCTGACCGCCTCCGACTACTGGCGACCCGATGCCGGGAGCTTTGCCGCCAGCCCCGACGGCCACTGCCGCATGGCCCGCGCCGCCCTGTTCAACACCGCCCAATCGAAACTGGAGGCGGTGCATAGCGACGATGCGAGCAACATGATCAGCGCCAACGCGCGGCTGGATAATCGAGCCGAACTGGCCGAGGCACTCGGTATTGACGTGGACACGCTTGCTGCAATGTCGGATGGAGCATTGATCCTAGCCGCCTACCGGCAGTGGGGAGAAGCGTGCCCGGCGCACCTGCTCGGCGATTTCGCCTTTATCATTTGGGATGCGGCGAAGCGCCGCCTCTTCTGCGCCCGCGACCACTTCGGTGTGAAGGTGCTCTTTTATGCCCGCACCCGTTTCGGCTGGATGGTCACCAACGAGCACAATGCCCTGTTTGCCGAACAGGCCATGGAGAAGCGGGTTGACGAGGCGTGGCTGGCCGAAGAGCTGTGGGGCGTGGGACCATCCGCCTTCACCTCGCCCTTTGTCGGTATCGAGGTGCTGGCGCCGGCCCATAGCATGATCATCGATGCAAGCGGCTCGAATCCATCCCGCTACTGGTCGCTGGAAGATAAATCAGACTGGGATGGCGTGGATGACGAGGCGCTGATCGAGGCGTTGAAATTGCGCTTCGAACAGGCGGTTCGGGTACGGCTGGAGAGCGAATATCCGCTGGCCGCTGAACTCAGCGAGGGGCTCGACTCCAACGGTATCGCCGGTTTCGCCGCCCGCATGCTGGGCGAGCAGCCGCTCCACACCCTCTCTTACGGCTGCGATAAACTCACCGACGACAATCGCCACATCTGGGAGAAGACCTACGAGGACATCTTCGGGATGCATGCGATGCACGACAATATCCGTCCGGTATGGCGAACCGCCACCGAGGAGGAGTGTCGACAACAGCAGCAGGATCAGGAGAATCTCCAGCGCCACGCCATGGGTGGCCTGCCGGTGGGAATCGGCGGCAATACCCACCACTGCCGCCTGGCCTCGGCAACCGGTGCCCGCGTGCTGCTCTCCGGCTGGGGTGGCGACCACTGCGTCTCCACCTACGGTGACTTCTACGAAAGCGAACTGCTGAAAGCCGGCCGGCTCGTTACCCTGCACCGATTACTTAAGCAGAAGTACGCACGCGAGCGCTGCGGCAGGCCGGCCAAAGCGTGGGCTCACCTGCTGCTCAAGCATGCGGCTCCGCCGCTCTATCGTCGCCGGCTGCGCAGGCGCGGCGGGCTGGAGCGGGCGCAGCATGAGCGCGCCGCCATGCATCCGCTGAAAGAGGCGTTCATCGCGCGCTACCGGCTGCGCCATAAACTCCGGCAGTTCACCGACAACTACCAGCGCTACTCGGTCAAGGCGCACCATCGCCGCGAGCTCTTCGATGTCGGCGTGGAAAATCGGCTGGTCGGCTCGGAGCTGGCTGCACGCATGTTCCGCATCGAATACCGCTACCCGATGCTCGATGTACCGCTGGTGGAGCTGGCCTACAACATGCCTTCGCATCTGAAGGTCTACAACGGTATCGAACGCTATATGTTCCGCCGTATACTTGAGGGCGTAACCACCGAGCGCATTCAATGGCGTGTGAAAGCGGATGTATCTCATCCTCAAATCGATCACAATAAAAAGGATCTGTCAGACAATCTGGTTCAACAGCTTCGCGACAGCAGGCTTGCGCAAACCTACTGTGACCCTGACCGCCTGCAACAGTTGGCCAGCCACGAATCGGCCCTCTTTTTACTGAGTAGTTACCAGTTATTGCTCGATATTGAGCAACAATTCGGCAGCGGTGATGCCGTCATTACTGACGCTGGCTAATAGCTGGCTTGCCGAAGGGCGGTGTTTCGTTCGCTGGGCTCCCCAAACTCAGGCGCTGTTGCACAGGGTAAAAGATCGACTGGGCGTGGAACTCAGACCACATCTCAGTAGCAGCTGTGCCCACCTGAAGGGGCGAGGCGGTGCCAAGGGGGCCATCCGCCGGGCAAACAGGGCAAACGGGCAATTCCCGTTTGTGGCCCGCTTTGATATCCGGAGCTACTACGAGAGCATCGATCACACCATCCTGCTGGATCAGTTACAAACAGCCAAAGTGGGCCCGTCGCTTCAGGCGATAGTCCGGGACTATCTGAGCCTTCCCGATACGCATCGAAGCGGCCGAGGCATGGTAGCAGGTGGCGCCATCTCTCCACTGCTGGCTGCGCTCTATCTGACACCACTGGATCGGCTGATGGGGCACTATCGGGAGCGATACGGTATATACTATGAGCGTTTCATAGATGACTTCGTGATCTTCGCACCGATCCGCCACAAGCTACGGGCGGTCCTGCGCGGCATGTACAGGGTTCTCGATGCGCTGAAACTCACCCTCCACCCGGACAAACGCTATATTGGAAGAACCAGCGGAGGGTTTGATTTTTTGGGGTATCGCCTGCACCCCGGCCGTAAACTGCGACCTTCCAAGCTTTGCCTGGACCGACTGTTGCAACGTGCTCGCCGGCTTTATGAGCAAGGAGCCGACCGTGATCGGCTCCGGCAGTACGTTCAGCGTTGGTACGCCTGGCTGCACGGGGGCTTGCGCGGCCGGGTTAGCACCTACGGGCGATTCACCCGAATATGGATAGCTGTCTTAACGCATATCAAACACACTGGTGGATGGATCGCCCCTACCTGACGGCCGCAGGCCGTCGAGGTGGAGACTACTACCCGGTGCAAAAACGACGCGGAATTGCGGGCGCTGCGACGCTGCGCGCCGTTAGGACGGTCCATGTCATAGTTGGGTTCAGCCATCCGCGGGAGGCCGCTCTAGCGGTACCCTCCGGTCTCTCCGAGGCTACGCAAATTATGGTGGGGGTTGCCCACGCAGTTTTGTTTTGCATTTCCATACTTCGTTTTTGGTTACCAATTTCTTGGTGATGTACCGTATTCAACTTGTTTGGCATAGCGGGATTCCTCCTGGAGAGCAAATGGTAGAGTAGAGAGCAGATCTCCCTGCCCTCCCTCATCAAACCGTGCATACGGTTTTCCCGTACACGGCTTTCCGATGTTTTTCATGCCAACGCATGCGCCCTCTTCCAAGGAGCTGTTGTTGGAAGTTTAAACAGTCCATGATGATCATACAGCACTCGATTTGGAAACCTGCCCTGACCAACCCTTCGGGCTTTCACTTTATGCCGTCTGCGTAAGTGTGTCCGCATCCGCTCTTCTGCATGTCGTTTAACATCACCAAATATTTGCGTGCTGTTAGCGTAATCAAAATAACATGCCCAGCCACGTAGAGACTGATTCAGTCGCTGAACTATGATTGGGAGTGGAATTGGTGTCAGGTTTCTTTGCGTCAATGCGGTTACTTTCGCATTGATACGTTTTACTGCCGATTTACTGGGTTGTATGTGCGGATAAGCTTTACCACTGCGGCCTAGGTTCATACGAACCTCAAAGCCAAGAAAGCCGAAGCTCTCATCCCATGCGTTGACCACCTTCGTTTTCGTCTCGTTCAATGTGAGTTCAAGACGATCAAGAATGTATCTAAGCATAAGCATGCCCAGCGGTTTGGCTGTTCCCTTGGCACATAGCAACACCATATCGTCAGCGTAGCGTACCAAACGGGCAGAATATTTCCTCTCCAGACCATGGCGTTCCCATATCCTGTCCAAAAGATGCAGGTAAAGGTTTGCCAATAATGGAGAGATCACACCACCCTGCGGTGTCCCGCGTCGATTACCCTTGCCGCCACTGGTTGAATCTTTGCCATCTTTCCCTTTTTCTACCACAGGTGCTTTCAGCCATTGCTTGATGAGATGCAATATCCCACTATCAGCTATGCGTTCTGCAACCACAGCCATCAATTTGGCATGTGGTATGGTGTCAAAGTATTTGGAAAGGTCGGCATCAATCACTTCACAATGCCCTTTTCGTAGCGCACTGGAAATATCACCCATGGCGTCATGAGCTGAGCGCTTTGGACGAAAACCATACGAAGAATCACAAAAGTCCGCTTCAAAGATCGGTTCTATCATGAGCTTCACAGCCATCTGCACCACACGATCACGAATCGTGGGAATGCCCAGTGACCTCTGGCTCCCGTCTGCTTTCGGGATCATCACACGGCGTACTGGCATAGGCCGATACGTCCTGCTCTTCACTTCCTCTGCCAGCCCTTCAAGAAACGTCTCCACCCCTTCTTCTGCCTCGATGGCTGCAAAGCTCACACCGTCTATTCCCGGCGCACCCTTGTTCGACCGAACAAGGCGATAGGCATGATGCAATATATCAGCCCTATAAACCTTGTCGTACAAAGCATAAAAACGATAGCCTGGTTCCTGCTTGGCCTTGGCATATAGCTTTCTCTGTAATGTCCTGATCTTCAGCGGAGTTACTAGCATATCTGCAATCCCCTGATCCTCCATCCTTCAAAAGTGTGTAACAAAGTAGGGCTCCTTCCCTCAGCTGCGGGTTATGTTGTCCCGATGCCTCAAACAGTACTATGAGCCCCTCCGAATCCCGACATG
>MNWZ01000061.1 GCA_001871925.1 Zetaproteobacteria bacterium CG1_02_53_45 | reverse complement strand
CAGTTAAAATCCAGATCATTATCGCCATGATTGCATACCTGTTATTGCATCTGGCGAACAAAGCAGTCGACTCAAGCTTAACACTTCAACAGCTCGCAAGATTGGTCGCAGTTAATCTCATGCAGCGAAGAAACATCCTCGAATTAGTGATGAAACTTTCGCCCCTGCCAAAACGGCAACGAACCCGAAATTTAAACCAACTGAGCCTGATCAATGCTTAACCGGACAGCAGTGACCTGATACCCAAAACCGCTGAAATCTGTTTGGCCCAGTTTCAGATCGGCAGTCATTGCCTGCTCTTTGTTGAGCAAGCCAGCCAGGCTAAGCTGCAGCGAATCCACAGGCAGTTTGAGCTGTATATCTTTACCATTCACATTCAACTGCAGCGCTTCAACATCCAGATCATCCACCACGGCCAACCAGACTTCACCCTGTGCAGATTCTGCCTTGGCTTCGACTGCAGCAGGTTCAAGCTGAATGTCGGCTAACCGCCACTGCTCATGTTCATTCTGATGCACATCAACATTCGCTGCTTTCAACTCAAATGAACGTATATGAACGATATGTTTAAACAGGGGAAGCCAATCGATATACACAGCCAGTTGACCGATATTCAAACCATCGCCGGCCTTTAACCCCTGCAACACCACCTCGCCACTGAACAGGTTCAGATCGATGTTTTCAATCTCAGTCTGTTTGACACCATGATCTTTCAGCCAGGACTCCGCGCCATACTCCATAGCGACCGGCAGCAGCGCGATGCACAACAGAATCAGGCCGACAATCACTGCCGGAATAGCGTAACGGAGCTTAAGCCTGGAAGAGTATGTTACCTCGGCAACGACTGCTGAACTGTCTTCGGACATATAATATTCTCCGTTCATTGCACACTGTTTCGTGTGGCCTGTTCGGCAAGCGCAGAAGGTCTAAAAACTCAGGCCCGCTCCACCTCAATATTTCTCAAGTCAGGATCTTTCAGATCGGGTGAAATCCGCACCCTGATAACGTGATCCTGCAGCATAAACGCAGCGCGCTCCGGCCATTCGATCAGCGCAATCCATGGTGGCTGAAAAAAGTCGCGCACGCCAAGCATTTCGATTTCATCGGCATCACCAAGACGATACCAGTCCATATGTGCGACCTGGCAGTTCTCACCCTGATACTCCTGAATAATAGCAAAGGTGGGGCTGGGCAGCGCTTCATCGGTCACACCGAGCGCGCGCAGGATGGCACGACAGAACACGCTTTTGCCTGCTCCGAGTTCACCGTAAAGGGCAACCACATCACCCGGCTTCAGTGCAACCGCCAGCTTGCGGGCAATCGCTACCGTTTCCGATTCGTTGTGACTGCTGAACTTCAAATCTTCAGGGGTTGTTAACACGTGCTCAGATATGCACCAGGGCCTTGATCACATCATGGTTACAGATCATGCCTACCACTGATTCACCATCAAGTACCGGCAGGTTGTGTATATTGCTGTCGCTCATAATCGTGGCGATTTCGCTCAGATCAGCATCTGCACTGACCGTCACCACATTGGTACTGGCAAGATCTTCAACCCTCATCGCCTGCTGACGGGCAAGTTCCTCTTCAAACTGCGACTCGCCCATCGGAATCACCATATCAAACAGGGCAATGGCGGTCGGCAGATGCAGCTTTTTCTGCTGGCCGATCAGGTCGGTTTCGCTGATCACACCCAGCAGGCGTTTGTCTTCATCGACCATCAGCATACCGCTCAGGTCTTCCTCGGCAAATCGTTTGGCCACTTCGGAAAGCAGTGTTTCCGGATGACAGTAAGCCGGATGTGTATCCATAATATCACGCGCCAGAACTTTTGAATAAGACATAGCATTCTCCCGATAGCCTGATTATAGACCGTATCATGCCGGGATTAAACAACCATCCGCCACATAAAGCGATCATAGCCTACACAATGCAGCAAGCAAGCCAGCCAGAGCAACATGCATCGCTCTGGCTGGCTGTTTGAAACACCCCCGAATTACAGGAATGTCCGGATATTTTGACTGCAGTGTTACAGGGCACACAGATGATAGTGGCCCTTCAACTTACGCTTTGTGGTAGATTTCCGAACCGGTGCGCACAAATTCTTCCGACTGCTCGTTCATGCCGGCTTCAATGGCCTCGCGTGTCTCCATACCGTGCGCCTTGGCGTAATCGCGCACATCCTGGGTGATCTTCATGGAGCAGAATTTCGGTCCGCACATTGAACAGAAGTGCGCCACCTTGGCACTATCCTTAGGCAGCGTTTCATCGTGGTAGGAACGCGCCGTATCCGGATCGAGCGAAAGATTGAACTGATCATCCCAACGGAATTCAAAACGCGACTTGGAAAGCGCATCATCACGCTGCTGTGCACCCGGATGTCCCTTGGCCAGGTCGGCTGCATGCGCAGCAATCTTGTAGGTAATGACACCGGCTTTTACGTCATCACGATTGGGCAATCCCAGATGCTCTTTCGGCGTCACATAACAGAGCATGGCACAGCCATACCAGCCGATCTGGGCCGCACCGATACCGGAAGTAATGTGGTCGTAACCCGGTGCAATATCCGTCGTCAGGGGCCCGAGCGTATAAAACGGCGCTTCATCGCAATGCTTGAGCTGCTCGTCCATATTCGCCTTGATCATATGCATCGGCACATGACCCGGCCCTTCGATCATCACCTGCACATCGTGTTTCCAGGCGATTTTGGTCAGTTCACCGAGTGTGCGAAGCTCACCGAACTGCGCCTCATCATTGGCATCGGCAATCGCACCGGGGCGCAGGCCGTCACCGAGTGAGAAGGATACATCGTACTTCTTCATGATCTCGCAAATATCTTCGAAATGGGTGTAGAGGAAGTTTTCCTTATGGTGAGACAGGCACCACTTGGCCATGATCGAGCCGCCGCGTGAAACAATACCGGCCAGCCTTTTTGCAGTCAGCGGCACATAACGCAACAGCACACCGGAATGGATGGTGAAATAATCCACACCCTGCTCGGCCTGCTCAATCAGCGTATCGCGGAAAATTTCCCAGGTCAGATTTTCGGCAACACCATCCACCTTCTCCAGCGCCTGATAAATCGGCACGGTACCGATCGGCACGGCAGCGTTGCGGATAATCCATTCGCGCGTTTCATGAATATTCTTGCCGGTAGAGAGATCCATGATCGTATCTGAACCCCAACGGGTGGCCCAGGTCATCTTCTCAACCTCTTCCTCAATGGACGATGAGACAGCGGAGTTGCCGATATTACCATTGATCTTCACCAGGAAGTTACGGCCGATAATCATCGGCTCCAGCTCGGGATGATTGATATTGGCCGGAATAATGGCGCGACCACGGGCGATCTCGGAACGTACGAATTCAGGTGTGATTACCTGCGGAATCGCAGCGCCCCAGCTCTGCCCCGGATGCTGTTTGGTGATCTCGCGCAGGTGTTCGCGGCGCTGATTCTCACGAATCGCCACAAATTCCATCTCGGGCGTAATAATGCCCTGGCGTGCATAGTGCATCTGGGAAACGTTTTTACCGGCTTTGGCACAACGCGGTTTGCGCACATGCGCAAAGCGCAACACATCGAGTGCTTCGTTATCACGGCGTTCGCGGCCATAAACAGAGGTCAGACCGGCCAACTCTTCGGTGTCGTTGCGCTCGGCAATCCAGGTTGCACGAACAGGCTGCAGGCCTTTCTCCAGATCAATCTCGACAGTCGGATCGGTATAAGGACCGGAAGTATCATAAACCAGAATCGGCGGATTCTCTTCAAAACCGTCACTGGTCTGAGTTGGAGAAAGTGTAATTTCACGCATCGGCACCTGAATATCAGGTCGTGAACCCTCAATAAATACCTTGCGGGAATTAGGGAACGGCTGCTGAGCAGCATCGCTGTTGTTTGCAGTATCCGTGCTGTTTACCTGCGTTGTCATTTTGCCTCCACTCTCCGATACCAAGCTTGCGCCACTGTTTTCGGGGGCGCAACTATATCGAAGGGACAGCGTAGGGCATAGCAGCTATCCTGAAAACCATTGCAAGACTGTGGTGGACTTTCCCCCAACCGTGGTAGAATGGGCATTATGAGTATCAAGCTTCCCGAATTATCGATGCATACTGCAGAACGTCTGATACAGGACCATGTCGTCTCCACACGCAGCCGCTGGGCCGTATTAAAGGCCTCCGGCGCAACACTGCGCGAATATCTGCAGGGCCAGATTACACAGGATATAAAAAAGCTGACTGCCAGCCAGGGCATTCATGCCTGTCTGTTATCACCGCAGGGCAAAGCGGTTTCCGAGCTGTATATCATCGAGGGGCACGATAATGAACTGATCCTGCTCACCCCCGCCTCGCATGCCGTGGCCACCGTCTCCCGCCTGCGCCAGTTTGCGCTCGGCCATCAGCTGCGTATCGGCGTGGTCGATTCGCTGGCCGTCTGCTCGGTACAGGGCACCCATGCATATGTATTATTGAAAGATTTCAGTCTGGATGAACCGGGAGACAGCTGGCTTGCAAGCAGCCGCAAGCCTGGCGAAGAGAGCTTTGCCGTTGTGATGCCGAACAGACCGCGCGGCTACTGGATCATCAGCAGCCCGGCCAATATCGATGCCGCCATGCAACAACAGCAGCCGATAGCCGAACATGAGATGGAAGCCATGCGCATCATTCGCGGCTTCCCCGATTTCGGTGTGGAGTGGGATGAGAGCATGCACCCGCTCAATGCCAACCTGATTGAATTTGACGGCGTTTCGTTTGAGAAAGGCTGCTACGTCGGCCAGGAAGTTACCGCACGCATGAACTGGCGCGGTGGCATCAAAAAGAAACTCTATCGCGTCGCTGTTGACGGAAGTCCCGAAACCATCCCCTGCCCGATTCTGACCAGCGTGAAAATCGGCGAATTAAAATCCGCCGCTATCGATCACGAAGGCCATTGTGTCGGCATCGCCCTGCTGCCGATTGAAGTGACCGGCTCAGATTCACAACTGACACTGGAGAATGGCGCAGCCATCGAAATTCAGGAGGCCTGTCATGCCTGATGCATTCATCTGGTACCATGCCGACGATAAACTGGAGGCTGAACTTATGGCCTGGCTGGACGAAGCCGAAGCGAAAGCCGGCGTGCGCGGCAAGCTATTTATCCGCAAGGAAAATGAACAAACCACCTTTATGGAAACCTATAGTGATGTCACCAGCGCAACGATAGAGCGTATTGAAAAACTGGCCGCAGAAACGCCGCTGTTTGCCAATATCAGCCGCCGTTGCGAAAGTTTTTTTGAAATAACCCCATAAGCCCTCTTTGCGATCAGGCAAACCACCATCTATAGTCAGTATTGATCGATGATGGAATGGATTCCAGCCCGGTGGCGGCTTGAGCCTCTCTCAACACTTCAACCGGAGAGATGCCATGGTGCCGCATGAGCAGGAAAGCCCGCCATTTTCATATACACTGGCAACAGAGCGGCAGGCCTTACTGTCCACCAAAGTCCTCAGATCCATCCCCGATAAATCTTCCAACACATTGTTGAGCGCAACCTGGAACCTGACCAATTTCGGACTGCAGCAGCGCAGCAGTGACGATCTGGCGCTGATGGCTGAAATCATCAACTGGTTTGATCTGGTGGCCATTCAGGAGATAGCTGACTCACTCGAGCACCTGCGCGCACTGATGCAGCATCTGCCGGCCAGCTACCATGTCATCCTATCCGATATCGGCGGCAACGATGAGCGGGCCGGATTTCTCTATGATTCCGACAAGGTGACACGACTGGAGCTTGCCGCCGAGGTGGCCGTGCCGCCGAGCGATCACCGCTTTATCCGCATGAAGGGTGTATCCGGCGCATTCGATGGCTTTGACCGCAACCCTTATGCCGTGGCATTTCAGGCCGGCAATCTTGCCTTCACGGCTGTTTCAGTTCACCTCTATTTCGGCAGCCACAGCTATTTTGATGAAGACCGGCGGGCGCTGGAGGCTTATGCGCTGGCGCGCTGGGCGGATCAGCGTCATAAAGCTGCAGGCTCCTACTCGCAGAACATCCTCGTGATGGGTGACATGAACCTGCCCAAGTGCGAAAGCTCGAGTAACGTCTATAAAGCCCTGAAAAAGAGAGGCCTGCTGCTACCCAAACACTCCACATCCATGGGCAGCAACCTGGCGGGTGACAAGGCTTACGATCAGGTGGCCTTTCACTCCGGCGGCATGCAACAGGCCTACACAGGCAAATCCGGTGTCTTTGATTTTGACCACGCCCCTTTCTTCGCCGCCATATGGGATCCCGACAACAAGGACTTTTTCAACGCTGCTGTTAAATTCCATATCGCCGACCACCGCCCACTTTGGGCGGAATTTGATATATGATTCCACCGTCGCACGATAGGAGTACCCCTCCCAGCAGCTTTTGATTAGTGTTCCGACATGTCTGAAATTGCCACCAACATTGCTGTAAAGCTTATCCAGCGCGCCTCTGTCACCCCTGAAGATGGCGGCTGCCAGAATTACATCGAATCGCTGCTTGCACCACTGGGTTTTGTGCGCACATCTGTCGATGCCGGTGGCGTTACCAACAGCATTTACGTACGACCCGGGGAACTCAAGGGCACGCTGGCCTATGCCGGACATACCGATGTCGTGCCCACCGGCCCTGTCGAGCAGTGGCCGCATCCGCCTTTCGCAGGCACCATTGAAAACGGTCTGCTGCATGGTCGCGGCGCTCAGGACATGAAAGCCGGTATCGCCTGCTGGATTGCCGCCGTGGCTGATCTGTGTGGGGAGTACACGCCGCTGCCGACCATTCAGTTGCTGATCACCTCCGATGAGGAGGGTGATTCCATTGACGGCACCATCCGCATCGTCGAACAGCTGCAGGAAAACGATAACCTGCCCGATGCCGTGATTGTCGGTGAACCATCCAGTTTTAAACATGTAGGGGATACCATCCGTCGCGGTCGCCGCGGGGTGGTGCAGGTGAAAGCCAGCTTCCATGGCAAACAGGGCCACTCGGCTTATCCGCAGGATGCCGACAATGCCATTCATCATGCCGCCCCGGCACTGGCTAGCATTGCTGCGATCGACTGGGGCATCCCGATTGACGGATTCCCGCCGACAAGCTGCCAGATCACCAACGTCAATGGCGGCACCGGCGCCACCAATGTCATCCCCGGCTCCTGCGAGGCACTGATTGATATCCGCTATAATCCGGGCAACAATTTTAACGGCATCAAATCCGCCATTGAAACCGTCTGTGCCGATTGTGATGTCACGCTGGAATTCGACCACTCGGCCATAGCCTTTTCTACACCTGACGGACCGTTTCTGGATCTGGTCTCTGCCGGCATCAAACGGGTCACCGGCATCAACACCGTGCGCGACACCGGTGGCGGCACGTCTGATGGCCGCTTCCTTGCAGCAGCCGGCGTGCCTGTCGCGGAACTGGGGCTGACCAACAGCACTATCCATCAGATAGGTGAATGTGTGGCGGTACGTGAGCTGGTCATGCTGACAAAAATCTATATTGATATTATTGAGAACTTTGAGGTTTAAGCGATGAGTGAAAAACTGGGTGCTGTTATCAACAAGCCAACGCGTTATCTGGAGACATTTGAAAATCCGAATCCGGAACGCGATTACCATATCCGCATCGACTCGCCTGAGTTTACCTGCCTGTGCCCGAAAACCGGTCAGCCGGATTTCGCCGAAATTAAAATCGATTACATCCCGGATGCACGCTGCGTCGAACTGAAATCGCTGAAACTCTATTACTGGAGCTTCCGCGATGAGGGTCACTTTCATGAGCAGGTCACCAACATGATCGCCAATGATCTGATCAAGCTGCTGGACCCGCGCCGGATCAAGGTCACGGCCGTTTTCAATGTACGCGGCGGTGTCTATACCACGGTTGAAGTGGAGCATAGCAAATGAGCAAACTAGCATTCACCAAAATGCAGGCCCAGGGCAACGATTTTGTTATCATCAACGGCCTGACCTCGGAACTGCCAATACTGTCGCAAACGTTTATACGCCGCATTACAGAGCGCCGCTACGGCATCGGCTGCGATCAGCTGCTGGTACTGGAAAAGTCCGACACTGCCGATGCAGGCATGCGTATCTTTAACAGCGACGGCTCTCAGGCCGCCAACTGTGGTAACGGTCTGCGCTGTGTGGGCCACCTGCTCATGCAGCAGCTGGGCAAGGAATATGTATCCATTGCTTTAGCCGACCGTATTGTACATGCCGAGGCCACGATCAATGGCATCTGCGTTGAGATGGGCGCGGCTACTGTCACCGACTCCACCGCAGCGCACGTCGATATCAATATCGGCAATGAACACACTGTTTTCTTTGAAGCGACAGAAGATTTCCCGCCTGAGCGCAATGTCGAAATTGTCACCGGGCAGATCGCCAGCCATGTCTATATTGATATCATTGAACGCGGTGCCGGTCGTACGCTGTCCTGTGGCAGCGGTGCCTGCGCCACAGCTGCCGCCATCTGGTTCCATGAGGGCGAGGTGCGCCCGCTGACCATTGAGATGCCCGGCGGTACTGTCACCGTTTCAGGTTGTCCGAAAAACATCCACCTAGAAGGTCCTGTATCCCAGACGTTCGAAGGCGTGTTTACCCTGTAACGCAACATTGAGGCGATTATTGTATGCATCGTCTTAAAGTCCGGGCTGCATCTTTAAAGCGTAACACCTATGCGCTCTATCTGGCTGCCCGTGATCCGCGCGTTTCCCCGCTGGCAAAGTTCCTGATTGCCATCATTGTCGCCTATATTCTCAGCCCGATTGACCTGATCCCCGACTTTATTCCGGTGATCGGTTATCTCGATGACCTGCTGCTGTTACCGCTGGGCATTGCTCTGGTGATCCGGATGATTCCGCATGAGGTATGGCAATCCTGCCAGCAACAGGCTTCAAAAGAGCTGACTATGCAAACACCCTATCGCGCTCAGGTGGTGATCATCATAACGCTGATATGGGTCATCACCCTCGCTTATTTAGGCTTTCTCTGCTGGCAATGGTATGTAAACAGGGCTGCATAATGCCTCGCTTAACAAACTAATAATTTGAGCTTGCATCTGGCAACTTTTCTCCCATAATCCGGCCTCCCGAAAGGGGTGACTGAGGGCAGGTAGCTCAGTCGGTAGAGCAGTGGACTGAAAATCCACGTGTCGGGGGTTCGATTCCCTCCCTGCCCACCACAAAAGCATCTCAGGATGCAACAAGAAAGCCAGCAAGCCTTGTGTTTGCTGGCTTTTTTTATTTTTCCTTTGTCCATTGTTGTCCTATATCGTCGATGACTTACCCTACCAGAAGGGAGTTTTTTCGCCACTACTGTCCGGTTAAGCATTGATCAGGCTCAGTTGGTTTAAGTTCCGGGTTTGTTGTCGTTTTGGTATGGGCGAAAGTTTCATCACTAATTCGAGGATGTTTCTTCGCTGCATGAGATTAACTGCGACCAATCTTGCGAGCTGTTGAAGTGTTAAGCTTGAGTCGACTGCTTTGTTCGCCAGATGCAATAACAGGTATGCAATCATGGCGATAATGATCTGAATTTTGACTGCATTTTCAGATGTCCCGATG
>MNWZ01000160.1 GCA_001871925.1 Zetaproteobacteria bacterium CG1_02_53_45 | reverse complement strand
CGCAAAACTGCGTCCAGCAGGAGAGACTCCGTACGCGATGATCTCCCTTGTAACGCTCTGCGACATGGTCGAAAAGATGGCGAGGGACTGCTCTTATTATCTGGTGAAAAATCGTGTTAGTGTGCTGCATGGCCTGAGTTCTCCTTTATGTGAATTTGCTGTCTCGACAACTACAAATCTACCATAAACGTTGGGAATTCAGGCCTACTTTATGACTGCGAAATCTTTAACCGGACAGCAGTGAAATGATCTCTAATATATGCAGTCGACGGAGTCAAATGATGAGCAGGTCCAATCGTATTACAGTCGGTATGCTGGCTGACATCCTCAAGCGTGCAGGCAAAGAAATTGTGCTGCCCGCCTACGCCGCTTCGGTAGTGGTGTCGTCAGGTAAGTCAGATGGCTCCATCGTCACTGAAACAGATCTTTCCTGCCAGTCCTATATTCAGGCTGAACTGGCCTGGCTGGATGACGGCATCGCTTTTCTCGGTGAAGAGATGACCGAAGCTGAGCAGCTGGCCTGCCTGCATAACAGCAATGGCAGTTACTGGTGTCTGGATCCGCTCGACGGCACCACCAACTTCGCCACCAACCTGCCCGGTTTCGCCCTCTCGCTCGCCCTGATCGAAAACGGCCTGGTCGAACTGGCCTGTATTTTCGATCCGGTGCGTGATGAACTGTTCACAGCCAGGCGCGGGACAGGGGCACGACTCAACGGCACCCCCATCACAGCATCCGCTGAAACCGTACTGGCCAATGCCGTGGGGTATATCGATTTCAAACGACTACAGCGCGACAGTGCGATCGCGTTTGCCTGCAACAGAAACTACCGCAGCCAGCGCAACCTCGGCAGCTGTGCGCTGGAGTGGGCATGGCTGGGCGCAGGGCGCGGCCAGTTCATCATTCACGGCGGTGAAAAAGTGTGGGACTTTTCTGCCGGCAGCCTGATCGCCGCAGAAGCCGGTTGTATTGTCGGAAACTTTGACGGCAAACCGCTCTTTCCCGACGCAAAGCTAAGCTCGCCTGTACTGGCAGCCTGCAGCCGAACCATTCACGACGCTCTTAAAGAGCAACTTGGCGATTGAACAGGTGGCAAAACAGTCTGTTTTTTCACACCTTCTACTCGGGGTCGCAATTTACCCAGAAATCATCTAGACTGCGGCTGCGAAAATTTTAGCTTGGCGCACCAAGACCTGAGGGGGGGAATACGCATGAGTACCGTTTGCGATCTAAAGATTGACCTGGTGGAAGTATGTGAGGCAGCTGCCCGCGCATGCGCACCGTATGTCGGCTCCGGCCAGAAAGACGAAGGCGACGGCCTGGCTGTAGATGCCATGCGTGAACGTATCAATCAGGTAAAAATGAAAGGTGTGGTTGTCATTGGTGAAGGTGCCAAGGATGAAGCTCCTGCCCTGTATGACGACGAACCAGTCGGCACCGGTGAAGGCATTGGCGTTGATATCGCCGTTGATCCGATCGAAGGCACCAACCTGTTTGCCAAAGACATGCCCGGTTCGATTGTAACGCTGGCTGCTGCACCTGCAGGCTCAATGTATCGCCCGGGTTCATGCTTCTATATGGACAAACAGGTTTATCCGAAAGCTGCACGCGGCAAGATTGATCCTGAAGCACCGGTTGCAGACCGCCTGCACGCGCTTGCCAAAGCACTCGGCAAAGACATTAAGGAAATCCGCGTGTTCATTCTCGATAAACCTCGCCACAAAACCATAATCCAGGAAGTTTATGCCTGCGGCGCCAAGGTTCGTCTGGCGACTGACGGTGATGTAAACGGTGCCATTCAGGCCGTACTGAACATGGGTTCAGATGCACTGTTCGGCATCGGCGGCACGCCTGAAGGTATCGTCACGGCCTGTGCGGCACGTGCGATGGGTGCAGAAATGTTCGGCCGCATGGCTCCTCAGAAAGATTTTGAGATCAAGCTTTGTGAAGAAGAGGGCATCGACACCAAGCGCATCATTACCCGCGATGAGCTCGTCACCTCGGATGACTGTATGTTTATTGCCACCGGTTTAACCAGCGGCGCTTATTGTCATCACGTCAAAACCGGGATTGATGCCGATGGCCGCTACATGACCACCGACACCGTTGTTTTGTCTGGCTCAGTTGGCAATATTCGCCGGGTGCAGACCACTCTTCACGTTTAATCACTAAGCAGGATTTAGAGACTAAACACTTTCCATAAGTTTAACTTATGAAAAAAATAATAAGAACTGATTGGGCATGGACAGATATATAGTTACTGTTCCGCCTCTAAAAATTTTTACATACCTATCGATAAGGGGAATATCAGCATATGAGTAATAGCAGCCGTAGACACCTGGCCAATGCCGTTCGCGCACTCGCGATGGATGGCGTTCAGAAAGCAAATTCCGGACATCCGGGCGCTCCAATGGGCATGGCGGATATCGCCGAAGTTCTTTGGAACGACTACATGAAACACAACCCGACCAACCCGAAATGGGCTGATCGCGACCGTTTCATTCTGTCCAATGGTCACGGCTCCATGCTGATTTACTCCCTGCTGCACCTGACCGGTTACGATCTGGGTATCGAAGATCTCAAGCAGTTCCGTCAGCTCCACTCACGTACACCGGGTCACCCTGAATACGGTTACGCTCCCGGCGTTGAAACCACAACCGGCCCATTGGGTCAGGGCATTACCAACGGTGTCGGTATGGCACTGGCTGAAAAAACACTGGCAGCCCAGTTCAACAAGCCGGGCCACACCATTGTTGACCACAACACCTATGTATTCCTCGGCGATGGCTGCCTGATGGAAGGCATCTCTCACGAAGCATGTTCACTGGCCGGCACTCTGGGGCTGGGCAAACTGATCGCATTCTGGGATGACAACGGCATCTCCATTGACGGTCATGTTGAAGGCTGGTTCACTGATGACACCCCAGGTCGTTTTGAAGCATACGGCTGGCAGGTCATTCGCGGCGTAGACGGTCATGATGCTGAAGAGATCAGACAGGCCATCGAAACTGCCAAGGCAGAATCCGGCAAACCAACCATGATCTGCTGCAAAACTGTTATCGGCTTCGGTTCTCCGAATCTGGCCGGTACCCACGACTGTCATGGTGCTGCTCTCGGCCACGATGAGATCGCTCTGGTTCGTAAGGAACTGGGTTGGGATGCTGCACCATTTGAAATTCCTGCCGATGTGTATGCCGGCTGGGATGCCAAAGATGCCGGCGCTGCCGCAGAAGCAGAATGGGATGCACGTTTCGCAGCCTACACTGCCGAGTTCCCTGCAGAAGCCGCAGAATTCACTCGTCGTATCACCAGCGAATTGTCTGCAAACTGGGAAGCTGACGCTGATGCATTTATTGCAGCGGTTGATGCCAAAGGCGAAACCATCGCATCCCGCAAAGCTTCACAGAATGCCATTGAAGGACTGGCCAGGATCACGCCTGAATTCCTCGGCGGCTCTGCTGACCTTGCCGGCTCCAACCTGACCCTGTGGTCCGGTGCAAAACCGGTGATCAAAGATCCTGCCGGTAATTATGTAAACTATGGCGTACGTGAGTTCGGCATGGCTGCAATGATCAACGGTATTTCCCTGCACGGCGGTTTCGTTCCTTACGGCGCGACCTTCCTGATGTTCTCCGAGTATGCACGTAATGCTCTGCGTATGGCTGCCCTGATGAAAATCCGTCATATCGAAGTATTCACCCATGACTCTATCGGTCTTGGTGAAGATGGACCGACGCATCAGCCGGTTGAGCAGACTGCAACCCTGCGTATGATTCCGAATATGGATGTATGGCGCCCTTGCGATGCGGTTGAATCTGCCGTGTCCTGGAAGTCTGCAATCATGAATGTAACCGGTCCGAGTTCATTGATCTTCTCTCGCCAGAACCTGCCACATCAGGCTCGTACTGCTGAGCAGATCAAGCTGATCGAACGTGGTGGTTACATCCTGAAAGACTGCGATGGCACACCGGATGCGATCATCATTGCAACTGGTTCTGAAGTGTCTCTGGCTATGGAAGCTGCAGCCAAACTGACAGGCAAGAAGATTCGCGTGGTATCCATGCCATCAACCAACACCTACGACAAGCAGGATGCAGCATATAAAGAGTCTGTATTGCCGGCTGCTGTCAGTGCTCGCGTTGCTGTTGAAGCGGGCGTTACCGGCTTCTGGGCAAAATATGTCGGTCTGGGCGGCAAAACCATCGGTATCGATACCTTTGGTGAATCAGCACCTGCCGGTGAACTGTTCAAACTGTTCGGTATCACCACTGACGCGGTTGTCGCGGCAGTAAACGAAATTGCTTAAGTAAATACGGAGAGGAGAGAATAATAATGACAACAAAAATCGGTATTAATGGCTTCGGCCGCATTGGACGCATGGTTTTCCGTGCTGTAGCAAAAAATTACGCAGACATGGAAATCGTAGGCATTAACGATCTGCTGGATGCGGAATACCTGGCATACATGCTGAAGTACGACTCCGTACATGGCCGTTTTGACGGTGATGTTAAAGTTGAAGGCAACAATCTGGTTGTAAACGGCAAGACTATCCGCCTGACTGCAGAGCGTAATCCGGCTGACCTGAAATGGGATGAAGTCGGCGCTGAAATCGTTATTGATTGTACCGGTTTCTTCCTGACAACTGAATCGTGCCTGGCTCACCTCGACGCCGGCGCCAAGAAAGTTGTTCAGTCTGCTCCTGCCAAGGACAAGACACCTATGTTCGTTTACGGTGTTAACCACAATGAGTACGCAGGTCAGACCATCGTTTCTGCGGCTTCCTGCACCACCAACTGCCTGGCTCCAATGGCCAAGGTTCTTAACGACAATTTCGGCATCAAACGTGGTCTGATGACTACGGTTCATGCTGCTACTGCTACGCAGAAAACTGTTGACGGTCCTTCCCAGAAAGACTGGCGCGGTGGCCGTGGCATTCTGGAAAACATCATCCCGTCTTCTACCGGTGCTGCTAAAGCGGTAGGCGTGGTGCTTCCTGAGCTCAACGGTAAACTGACAGGCATGGCATTCCGCGTACCAACTTCAGACGTATCTGTCGTTGACCTGACTGCTGAACTTGAGAAACCGGCTACATATGAAGAGATCTGCGCAGCCATGAAGGCAGCTTCTGAAGGCGAAATGAAAGGCACTCTCGGTTATACCGACGAGAAAGTTGTTTCTACCGACTTCCGTGGCATCAGCAACTCATCTATCTTTGATGCAGGTGCCGGTATCGCACTGGACAGCACTTTCGTTAAGCTGGTTGCCTGGTATGACAATGAATACGGTTATACCTGCAACATGATGAATCTGGTTCGTCACGTAGCCAAGTAAGTCAATAACACAACGTGGGAGCTTCGGCTCCCACGTTTGTCATTGCCCGTTTGCGATTTCATCAGCAAGCCGGCAGCGACAAACGTTTAACCGACGTTGGTGATCCAAACATGCTGCAGACCTGCCCCGCTCGCAAGTCACGCAGTGTTATCCAAGGAGTAAGAGAATGTCTGTAATCAAAATGACCGACCTTGATCTGGCTGGCAAGCGCGTACTGATCCGCGAAGACCTGAATGTGCCGATCAAAGATGGAAAAGTAACTTCTGATGCCCGTATCCGTGCCAGCATGCCAACGATTGAGCACGCCATGAATGCCGGCGCCAAAGTGATGCTGATGTCTCATGTCGGTCGCCCTGTTGAAGGTGAATTCAGCGAAGAGAACTCCCTTAAACCTGTTGCAGACCACCTCGCCTCCCTGCTGGGCAAACCTGTTCGTCTGATCCGTGACTACCTCGATGGCGGCTTCGATGTTGCTGACGGCGAAGTTGTACTGCTGGAAAACGTGCGTTTCAACGCAGGTGAAGGCAAGAATAACGAAGCACTCTCCAAAAAGTATGCCGCCCTCTGCGACATCTATGTCATGGATGCATTCGGCACTGCGCACCGCGCCCAGGCCTCTACCCACGGCGCCGGCGTTTACGCACCGGTTGCATGTGCAGGCCCGCTGCTGGCAGGCGAACTGGAAGCACTCGGCAAAGCTCTGCACAACCCGGCTCGCCCGATGGTTGCCATCGTAGGCGGCTCCAAGGTTTCCACCAAGCTGACCGTACTTGAATCTCTTTCCACCATCGTGGATCAGCTGGTTGTAGGTGGCGGTATTGCCAACACCTTCATTGCAGCAGCAGGCTACCCTGTAGGCAAATCGCTGTATGAACCGGATCTGATTGACACCTGCAAAAAATTGACTGCTGATGCAGAAGCACGTGGTGGCAGCATCCCAGTACCAACAGATATCGTTTGTGCCAAAGAGTTCTCTCCTACTGCTGAAGCAACGCTGAAACGCGCTGAAGACGCCCTTGATGATGACATGATTTTCGATATCGGTCCTGATTCCGCAGCGGCTCTGGCTGAAATCATCATGAATGCCGGCACCATCGTCTGGAACGGTCCGGTAGGCGTATTCGAATTCGACCAGTTCGGTGAAGGCACCAAAGCCATCTCCCTGGCCATTGCTGAATCTTCCGCATTCTCTATTGCAGGTGGCGGCGACACGCTGGCAGCAGTGGATAAATACGGTATTGCAGACAAAGTTTCCTATATTTCAACCGGCGGCGGTGCTTTCCTTGAGTTCCTCGAGGGCAAGAAACTGCCAGCCGTAACTATGCTCGAGGAGCGTGCAGCTTAAGTGACTCATCAAATCCGTAGAACCAAAATTGTAGCAACAATCGGTCCCGCCTCTGAATCTCCGGAGGTATTGGACCAGCTTATCGGCGCCGGCGTCAATGTCGTGCGTCTGAACTTTTCACATGGTTCACCTGAAGAACACCGGATGCGTGCTGAAAATGTACGCGCTGCGGCAGCCAAGCATGGTGTTTATGTCGGCATTCTGGCAGATATGCAGGGCCCTAAAATCCGTATCGGCAAATACAAAACCGGTAAAACATTCCTCAAACCCGGTCAAAAATACATCATCGACGGTGCTCTTGACCTCAATGATGGTGATGATGAACGCGTAGGCCTTACCTACAAGGAACTGGTCGGTGATGTTGAACCGGGAGCCCGTCTGCTGCTCAATGACGGACTGATCGTCATGGACGTTGATGAAGTGATCGGTCAGGAAATTCACTGTACTGTAGTCATCGGTGGCGTGCTTTCGAATAACAAGGGCATCAATCGTGCCGGTGGCGGCCTCTCGGCTGCTGCATTGACCGAGAAGGACAAGGAAGATATTAAAACGGCTTGTGCAATAGGCGTAGACTATATTGCCATCTCCTTCCCGCGTAACGGTGCTGACATGGAATATGCCCGTTCACTGGTGCGTGCAGAAGGCAGCAATGCCGGTCTGGTAGCCAAGGTTGAACGTGCTGAAGCGGTTGAAGATGAAAACCTCAAGTCCATCATGGAAACTTCGGATGCTGTCATGGTTGCCCGTGGTGATCTGGGTGTGGAAGTCGGCGATGCTGCAGTTCCACCGATTCAGAAGAAAATGCTGCGTATGGCACCGAAATACAACTGCCCGGTCATTGTGGCGACACAGATGATGGAATCGATGTGTGAAAATCCGATTCCGACCCGTGCAGAAGTGAATGACTGTGCCAATGCAGTGCTCGACGGCACCGATGCAGTGATGCTCTCCGGTGAGTCTGCAGCAGGTAAATACCCGCTGGAAGCTGTACTGGCCATGCACCGCACATGTCTGGAAACCGAGAAACAGAAGGTGATGCCATCATCGGCAACACGTGATCCTCGCTTCCCGCCGATGACTGTCGACGAATGTATTGCCCGTCAGGCCATGGAAACCGCGCACAGCATGCCAATCAAGGCCATTGCTGCGTTCACAGCTACAGGTAACACCACGCTGTATATGTCACGTCACCTCGGTGATGTGCCGATTTATGCAGTGACTGCAAGCAAGGAAACGCTTGGCCGGGTCACACTGTTCCGCAATGTGATTCCGTACTGTATGCCTGCCAATTACGGTCCGAGTGATGCCCCACAGGCCACCATTGATATCAAGAACAAAATGCTCGAAGACGATATTGTTGGAGAAGATGACCTGATCATCATGACCTTCGGTACACCCATGGGTGAATCCGGTGGCACCAATGCCATGAAGATCATTCGGGCAGGCGATCACCTCGTATAAGCGGGGAAGGATTAAGGCTCATTGAGGCTTAATCATTGATGAACTATTATCGGGGAAGCAAACCCCGCTAAAACTTAAGGAGGAAGAAATGGCACTCATTTCATTGCGACAACTACTGGATCATGCAGCTGAAAACAGCTACGGCATGCCGGCATTCAATGTAAACAATATGGAACAGGTTCATGCAATCATGCAGGCTGCTAATGAAACCGATTCTCCGGTTATCATGCAGGGTTCTGCCGGAGCGCGCGGTTACGCTGGCGAAGCATTCCTGCGCCACCTGATCTCTGCTGCTGTTGAGCAGTATCCACACATTCCTGTAGTCATGCATCAGGATCACGGTTCCGAGCCTGCAGTATGTCTGCGCTCTATCCAGTCAGGTTTCTCATCTGTCATGATGGATGGTTCTCTGATGGCTGATGCCAAGACCCCTTCTTCTTACGAGTACAACGTTGAAACAACCAAAAAAGTGGTTGAAATGGCTCACGCCGGCGGCGTATCTGTTGAAGGCGAGCTCGGCTGCCTGGGTTCTCTGGAAACCGGCATGATGGGCGAGGAAGACGGCCACGGCGCAGAAGGCAAGCTGGACATTGAACAGCTGCTGACCGGTGTTGATGAAGCTGCTGACTTCGTGGAGAAAACCGGCGTTGATGCGCTGGCTATCGCAATCGGTACTTCTCATGGCGCATACAAGTTCACCAAGCCACCAACAGGTGCTGTTCTGCGTATCGACCGCATCCAGGAAATCCATGCAAAACTGCCAAACACCCATCTGGTCATGCACGGTTCTTCTTCCGTTCCTCAGGAGTGGTTGGCTATCATCAACGAATACGGCGGAGACATGGGCGAGACTTATGGCGTTCCTGTTGAAGAGATCGTTGAAGGTATCAAGTCCGGCGTACGTAAAGTAAACATCGATACTGACCTGCGTATGGCTTCTACCGGTGCTGTTCGTAAGTTCCTGGCTGAAAACCCATCGAACTTCGATCCACGCAAGTTCCTGAAAGCTTCTACCGCGGCTATGCAGGGCATCTGTAAAGCACGTTTCGAGCAGTTCGGTTCTGCCGGTAACGCTTCCAAGATCAAACCACGTTCTCTGGAAAGCATGATCGGTTACTACAAGTAAGAAGCAAATCTTCGCAAAAAAGGCGGGCCTTCGGGTCCGCCTTTTTTTTTGGTTCATCGCGGCTTTTCGGAAGCTTTCTGCATGAAATATTAAGAGTGAATCTTCTGTTCGGGTATTGATCCCCCGCTAGACATCATGGCTCCCCCTTGGAAAGGGATAACTCACCATCCTTGAGTAGCGTGGATTATCCTTACCGGACTTTGCTGATAAGGCAGAGCCA
>MNWZ01000116.1 GCA_001871925.1 Zetaproteobacteria bacterium CG1_02_53_45 | reverse complement strand
GTTTGGTTTCGTGAAAACCCGTTATCGTGGATTGGCCAAGAATAGGTCTCAGGTGAACATGCTGATGGGCCTGGCGAACATCTATATGTTGCGAAGAAAGTTGGCTTCTTGAGGGACAACTCCGTCCGTATTTTGCCAATACGGACGGATGGGTTAGATAAATGGCAAAAAAGGATTGGAACCGAATCGGGTTTCAATTGATGGACCTTTGCTTGCCTTTCAAAAGGTGATTGCAGAGGAGTTTGGCAATTAATCAGCATCTCCTTAACGAACTTGATGAACTGGTTGAGGTCGGTTTCCGCGGTCGTGAGGTCACCAGTGTCGAGACGATGATCGATGACCTGGACAAGATCGAATACGAGGCCGACAAACTCGGTCAGCAGATCAATAACGCACTGTTTGTGATTGAAAAGAGTATGGATCCCATTGAAGTCATGTTCCTGTATCGCGTGATTCAGGGTGTCGGCGATGTGGCAGATATTGCCCAGCGTGTTGGCGCCCGCCTCGAACTGTTACTGGCACGATAATCAAGGCAATCGGGAGTAAATCGTGGATATTCTTGTATCAAATTCAACGCTGTTAATTGGCATGGCCGTTGTGTTCGGCATCTTTATGGCCTGGGGTATCGGTGCGAATGACGTTGCCAATGCCATGGGCACATCGGTCGGCTCCGGAGCACTGACCTTTAAGCAGGCCGTGATCATTGCCGGTGTTTTCGAGCTTGCCGGTGCTGTTCTTGCAGGCGGTGAAGTGACCGCAACCATTCGCAAGGGCATTATTGATGTTTCTTCGCTGGGTAGCACGCCTGAACTGCTGGTCTACGGCATGCTGGCATCTCTGCTGGCTGCCGGTATCTGGCTGCTGGTTGCTACCCGTATGGGCTGGCCTGTTTCCACCACCCACTCCATTGTCGGCGCTATCGTCGGCTTCGGCGCTGTCGGTATCGGCATGGAGGCAGTACAGTGGGGTAAGGTCGGCACCATTGCACTGAGCTGGATGACCTCACCGCTGATGGCCGGCGCGATCGCTTTTGCCCTGTTCAGAAGCCTTCAGAAGCTGATCATCGATACTGAGGACCCGCTTGCCAGAGCGAAGAAGTATGTACCCTATTACATATTCCTCGTTGGTTTTACCATCGCCATGGTGACGCTGCTCAAGGGGTTGTCACATGTCGGCGTGAAGCTGCCGTTTGAACAGGACCTTCTCTATGCCGCGATCGTCGGAATCATCGTTGCACTGATCGGTACGGTGATGATCAAGCGCCTCAAATTCACGCCAAAAGCGGACAAAAAATTCCATTATGCCAATATGGAGAAGATCTTCGGTGTATTGATGATCTTTACAGCTATTGCCATGGCCTTCGCACACGGCTCCAACGATGTGGCCAATGCGATCGGTCCGGTTGCTGCGGTTGTCTCTATTGTGGGTGCTGCCGGTGAGATTGCTGCCAAGTCGGCCACACCAATCTGGATTCTGATGCTGGGTGGTGTTGGTATCGTCGTCGGTGTGGCGACCTACGGCCACAAAGTGATCGCAACGGTCGGTTCCGGTATTAGCGAACTGACACCGAGTCGCGGCTTTGCAGCCACACTTGCTGCTGCGGCTACGGTTGTTGTGGCTTCCGGCACTGGCATGCCGATCTCTACCACCCATACGCTGGTGGGTGCAGTGATCGGTGTCGGGCTTGCCCGTGGTATCGGCGCATTGAACATCGGTGTGATCCAGACCATCTTCCTGTCATGGATTATCACGCTACCGGCAGGTGCAATACTGTCGATTCTGTTCTTCTTCTTCTTTAAAGGCGCATTCAGCTAAGCTGCTGATGACCCATGAAAAAAGGCAGGGGTTTTGCCCCTGCCTTTTTTGTGTAGCTGTTATTATTGCTACTATTTCTGCGCTGTTCCGCTGATCAGGGCTGCAGCTGTTTGTGGATCGGTGTGGCGAATGTCTTTGCCCTTGACCATATAGATCACCATTTTTGCAACATTGACGGCGTGGTCGCCGATGCGCTCGAGATTCCTGCCGATATTGGTGGCGATCAAACCTGCCGTGATCTGGCGGGGGTCTTCCATCATGTAGGTCAGGTATTCGCGCTGCATGGTTCTGTACAGTTCATCTATTTTATTATCGCTTTCGATGCAGGTCATGGCCGCATCCAGATCAGATCTGGCAAAAGCATCGAGGGCCAGTGCTGTTTGGGCCAGCACCAGATCCGAGAGTGTCTGCAATGAGGCAACCTGGGTCAGGGGCGCCTCCTGGGTTTTCAGCATGTGGTTGGCAATACTCTCTGCCAGGTCGCCCATGCGCTCCAGATCGGTAACGACCTTGATGGTGGTCATGATGAAACGCAGGTCGCTGGCAGCAGGCTGGCGCAGGGCAAGCAGGGTGCGTGTCATATCGTCAATCTCGACTTCCAGTGCATTGATCGCATGATCACGTTCAATCACCTTGTGCGCCCGTACAGCGTCCTGTTTGATCAATGAGTTCATCGAACGTTTGACGGCTTTTTCAACCAGTCCGCCCATGGAAAGAACTTTTTCTTTCAGTGTGTTCAGTTCATCTTCAAAGCGTTTAAAAGTATGTTCAGTCATAACAGGCTCCTTATCCGAAACGGCCGGTAATATAATCTTCAGTCTTCTGGTTGGCAGGAGCTGTAAAAATGGTGTGCGTATCGCTGAATTCGATCAGGTCGCCGAGATAGAAGTAGGCTGTGTAATCGGACACGCGTGCAGCCTGCTGCATATTGTGCGTAACGATGACAATGGTGTATTCCTCTTTCAGCTCGTCCATCAACTCTTCAATCTTGGCGGTGGCAATCGGATCAAGGGCTGAGCAGGGCTCATCCATCAGAATGACCTTCGGCTTCACGGCAATGGTGCGCGCAATGCAGAGTCTCTGTTGCTGGCCTCCGGAGAGGGCCGTGCCCGGCTGTTGCAGCTTGTCTTTCACCTCTTCCCAGATGCCTGCGCGTTTGAGCGCAGTCTCGACCAGTTCATCCATCTCAGGGCCGTCTTTGACCATGCCGTGAATACGCGGGGCATAAGCGACATTTTCATAGATGCTCTTGGGGAACGGGTTGGGTTTCTGGAACACCATGCCGATATAGGAGCGCAGCTGTACGACATCTACGGACGGGTCATAGATATCCTGCCCGTTGAGCAGCAGCGCACCTTCAACCCGGCAGCCGGCGATTCTGTCATTCATGCGGTTAATGCAGCGCAGGAAAGTGGATTTGCCACAGCCGGAGGGGCCGATAAAGGCTGTTACTTTACCTTTCTGGATATCCAGGTTGATGCCGTGCAGGGCTTCAAAGTTACCATACCACAGTTTCAGGTCGCGAACGGTCAGGGTGTTTTCGATCAAATTGCTAGTCATAATATCCTTACCAGGTGTTTTCGGAGCGATTTCTAAATTTCACAGCAATGGCATTCATGGTCAGCAGCACAGTCAGCAGTACCATGATACCTGCGGCGGTTCTTTCTTCAAAGGCGCGAACCGATTCGGAGGACCAGGTATAAATCTGAGCCGGCAGAACGGTCGTGGCTTCAAAGATAGAGCCGGGAGCATCCGGGATATAGGCCATCATGCCGACAATCAGCAGTGGTGCGGTTTCACCCATGGCCTGAGCCAGACCGATAATTGAACCGGTCAGAATGCCCGGCATAGCCAGCGGCAGCACATGATGCCAGACCACCTGCAGGCTGGATGCACCAAGACCATAGGCCGCTTCGCGGATGGGCTCGGGCACAGAGCGCAGGGCAGCACGAGTGGCGATAATAATCACCGGCAGTGTCATCAGCGCCAGCGTCAGGCCGCCAACCAGTGCCGATGATCGCGGTGCACCCATCACATTGATAAAGATCGCCAGGCCGAGCAGGCCATACAGAATGGATGGAATGGCAGCCAGATTGTTGATGTTGACCTCAATAACCTGCGTGAGCCGGTTATCCGGGGCGAACTCTTCCAGATAAATGGCAGTCATGACGCCAACCGGAACGGCAAACAGCATGGTCAGCAACAGTACCATAACAGAGCCGATGGCTGCGGCGAGTATGCCGGCATTTTCCGGCAATTTTGAATCGCCGCTGTTAAAGAAGCCACTGTTGAAAACGAGACGGACTTTGCCATCAGTCTTCATTTGATCGACCAGACGCTGATTTTTTTCTTTCAGACGATGCCCTTCATGACCTTTGAGGTACTGATCCACGCTGTTTTCTGCCAGCACCCACTCCTCATAATCCTGTCCCAGCAGTTCAGGTTTGCCAGCTATCTGGTTGGGAACCAACCTGAGCCAGGCTTTACTGACCAGATGTTTATATTCCTTGTCGACAGCCTTGTTGTAGTTATTGATGGCAGCTTCGCTGTAGTGAACGGTGACCTGTATTTCCGCCTGCTGGAATGCCGGTGCCCCTTTACCGATAATATCGACAAAAAAGAAAACAAGGAAGGCCAGAGCAAAAGAGATGGCAGCCAAACCATAGAGTTTGAAACGTTTGTCTGCCCGCAGACGTTTGCGCATACTGGCATTGGTATGCATATCCAACTGATCCATCTTACTCATACCTCTGTTTGAACTTGCGTACGACTATGGTTGAAACGATGTTCAGAATCAGTGTAATGAACAGCAGTACAAAACCCAGCGCAAAAGCGGACTGTGTAAAGGCCGAGTCAAATTCCTGATCACCGGTCAGGGCTTCGACAATTTTTACAGTCACGGTAGTCACACCTTCAAGCGGGTTGGCGGTCAGGTTGGGCCTCAAACCGGCAGCCATGACCACGATCATGGTTTCACCGATGGCACGCGATATGGCCAGCAGAAAGGCTGATACGATGCCCGGAAATGCGGCTGGCAATACAATATGGCGGATGGTTTCCGATTTGGTGGTGCCCAGTGCTAGGGAGCCGTCACGCAGGGCTTGTGGCACCGCATTAATCACATCATCAGAGAGCGAGGACATAAACGGGATAATCATGATGCCCATGATCAGGCCCGGTGCCAGCGCATTGGTGTAGTCAGCCTCAAGACCGAACAGGGTGGCGGCTTTAACAATCAGCGGGCTGATGGTGATGGCGGCAAAGAAGCCGTAAACCACGGTCGGGATACCGGCGAGAATTTCCAGCATCGGCTTGAGCCGGCCGCGTGCAGTGTGTGAGGCATATTCCGACATATAGATGGCGGAGAACAGGCCGATAGGCACGGCCACCAGCATGGCAATGCCGGTAATCATAAAGGTGCCGGCAAAAATCGGTACGGAGCCGAAGGCAGGTGGTGTCATACCGGCGGTGTCGCGACCTGCACCGATCAAAAAGGCCGTATCAGGTTCCCATTTGGTGCCGGTAATGAAGTCCCAGAAAGAGATAACCCTGAAGAAGGCTACCGACTCAAATACAACCGATAACACAATACCGAGCGTGGTCAGAATGGAGATGCTGGCGGCGAGAATAAACATGGCGCGGGCAAACGTTTCAACCTTTTCCCGTGCCCTGAACTCCACCTTGATGTGTCCCAGCGAATAAACCAGACCGGCGCAGCCAAGCGTGAACATGGTTGCCAGCAGCATCGGGGCAGGGACGGTAAACAGGCCTAACATGTGGGTGATGCTGAAAACCAGGCCTGAGACTACTGCCGGAGTAGCCAGCCAGATAACTGCATACCAGCCATAATAGCCTGTACGCGAATGCAGACGTGCACCATCCTGTTCAGTTGAAAGCGCTTTGCTGCGCGCCACCATAAAGGCGGTGATCGCAAGCGGAATAAGACCGCCAAAAAGCCAGAAAAACAGATCAGAATATAACATCAGGCACCTGTTGAATGATTATCTAGAGTGAACAATCTCGCCTCCGAAGCGCCGCAACTATATGCGAAGCTGCCTCAATATGGAAATGGCAGGGATGCTGCCATTTCGATAGTGATGCAGATGTTTTTTGAAAGAGAAAAGCTGGCCGGAGTGATCCGGCCAGCTTTTCTCTCAGTGGGTGAAGATTATTTCTTTTTCAGATCTTCAGGTTTCATGTTGGTCAGGTTTTTTGCCTGCTCACGATAGTGTTCACGCATCTCTTTAGGCAGTGCGATCAGACCGATATCGGCGCATGCACCGCTATCGCCGATCATCTGCTCAGAAGTGAACAGATCAACGTACGCTTTCATGCCCGGTACTTTGTCGAAGTGAGACTTCTTGATGTAGAAGTAGAGTGAACGGGACAGTTTGTATGAACCGTCCTGAACGGCTGCAGGCGATGGTGCAATGCCGTCAACGGTAGCAGCCGCGATGCGATCAGAGTTTTCAGCCAGGTATGAGTAGCCGAAGATGCCGAGTGCTTCCGAGTCTTTGGTCAGTTTCTGTACAATCAGGTTGTCATTTTCGCCGGATGGAACAAAAACGCCGTCCTGACGCACTTCATGATACTTCTTGTACTTCTTGTTGGCTTTTTTGTCCGCCTTGTACAGCTTGGTGTAAACATCCATTTTCTTGGCTACAGCTTTCATGGTCAGGTCTTCAAATGCATCGCGGGTGCCGGATGATGTTGGAGGGCCGTAGAAAGTGATCTTGCGGTGTGGCAGATCAGCATTGATTTCATTCCAGAAATGGTATGGGTTGGCAATCAGTGCAGTGCCTGCCTTGTTAGGAACTTCTGCAGCAACAGCCAGCAGGATTTCCGCAAGAGTCAGGTTCATCGGTGCTGCATCCTTGCTCTGTGCCAGTGCAATTCCGTCATAACCGATAACTACTTCAGTGATATATTTTACGCCGTTCTTCTGGCAATTCGCATATTCCTTGTCTTTCATGCGACGTGATGCGTTGGTGATGTCCGGGGTGTCCGCGCCATTGCCGGCACAGAACAGTTTCATGCCGCCGCCGGAACCTGTGGATTCAACGACCGGAGTCTTGAACTTGGTGGTTGCGCCCAGTTCTTCAGCCACATAGCTGGAGAATGGATAAACGGTGGAAGAACCTACGATATGGATCTGATCGCCAGCCTGTGCAGCATTGGCAGCAACGAGCAGTGCAGCGATAGACATAATAATCTTTTTCATGCTTGTACTCCTGTTTTTCATGAGGTGTTTGTTAATTGAGAAGGGGGTATGCTTGTTAAGCGAGTGGAAAAAAGGCCGGGGCGAGCCCGGACGATTCCGATTTAGAACTTCGTTTCAGACCACAGGCCGATACGTGAAGTTTTGCCGTTGGCAGCGCCACCCAGAGTAGCCTTGGTATTGTCCAGACCCAGAGCCAGTGATACATGTTTAACCGGGAAGTACTCTACGCCAACTGCGTAATGAGTCATCTTGGCAACGGTAACTGCATCATTCTTGGTAGACTCAAAGCGACCGAAAGCGCCGAAGCTTTCGTTGAACTTACCCCATGCCCAGACGGCCATGGCCTTTTCTTTCACAGAAGTAGCTGTGGCAGTTGGGGTTTTTTTGTTTGTGGCATAGTTTGCGCCAACGCGGAAGTCTTTACCCATGCCGTATGTAGCCATAACCTGCATCAAAGTGTTTTTCGTTTCTGCACCGTTGGCGTTAGCAACAAAAGTTTTGGTTCCCTTGTAACCGTTGCGGAACTGTACGTCGAAGGTCAGGCCTTCTACAGGATAGATGCCGAAGCGGGCATCAAAATCCATGGTCTTGCCGGTACGGTCAATGTGGCTGTAGCCGGCACCATTGGTCAGAGTTGCCCAGTAGCCTACCATGCCGTCAGCCAGTTCGCCTTTCAGGCCGATACCAACATCAGAAGATGCATCGTAACCGTTGGTGTCAATCATAACTTTGGACATGTAACGGTGGCCCCAAAGTCCCTGTTCGTAGTCGATCCAAGGTGTGTGGGACTGGCCCAGACGCAGGACTGCAGCTTTACCAGCCAGCTTGCCTTCCAGGTATGCATACTTCAGGAAGATGTTGTTGTTCTTGCCGCCTGCATTGAGGTCCTTGGCAAGGGTAACGTCGGTAGTGATGCGCATCATCCAGTTTTTATCGAAGCTGTACTTGGCAGTCAGGTAAGCGCGTTCAATGCGTGCTGCATTGACTTTATTGGTTGTGGCGCCGGCGCCATTGGTAGATTTGAAAGAAGTGATATCAGCAAATACTTTGCCGCCGATTTTCAGTTTGCTTTCGCCGTCGTCATATACGCTAACGCCGCCAGCGAAGGCCGGCGCTGCAAATGCCATCATGGCGAGAGCTGAAATGATTTTGATTGTAGCTTTCAATGTGTTCTCCTGTTGTGTTTCAAGCGAGTCCCTATATCTGGGTTGCGGCGCACACTAGGAGAGCTTTGTGACACTATTGTGACATTGTTGAGCTCGATATTTTACAGGCTTGTCTGTCAGATGGAAAAAAGGCCGGGAACAAGTCCCGGCCTTTCGAGTGTCAGTTGTAACTCAGGCTTAAAATGCCATTTCAGAGTAAGGACCGTATTTGGTGTCTTTCCTGGTCTGGCCAGGCGTATAAGTATTGTTTTTGGTTTTCTTCTGGTCATAGGCAAGTGAGAAGCGAAGGTTCTTGTTATAGATGTAATCCACACCGCCGATGTAGCGGGTCATCTTCTGCTGGACTGCATTGCCTGTCACAGTCTGTTTGGCACTGTCATAACGGGCGAACAGGCCCATTGCGTTAGTCATTTTAGCCCAACCGTAGACGTCGAAGCCTTTGTTGACGGTTTCATTGGCGCCTGTTTTAACGCTGTTCTTGATGTAGCCGGCAGTCAGGCGGCCCTGATCAATACCATAGGAGATCAAGCCCTGCGCCAGTTTGCTCTTGTTGCCCGCAGGGCCAAAGGTATTGGTGCCACGGTCGCCCTGGCGGTAACCGCCGGAGATGTCCATGCCTTCTACAGGGTGAACAGTCAGGCGACCGTTAACGTCGATAGCCTGGGATTTATTTGGTTTGGAATAACCGCCACCGTTAACTGCGGCAACATTATACTCAAGCATGCCGTCGGCAATTTTACCATTCAGACCAGCACCGAAGTCGGCCGAGTCATCAAATGCATAGCCATCAACGTAGGTGTTGGTGATGAAGCGATGGCCCCAGAGACTCTCTTCATAAGGGATCCAGGGCGTGCCGCCAAGGCCAAGCCATACTGTCGCTTCAGGGGCAAACTTACCCTGAATAAAAGCATTTTTTACGAACACATTCATGTTGCGTTTCAGGCCGGTATTGTTCGGTTGCTCATTGTTAACGTCGAGAACGATCTTGGCGCTCCAGGTCTCATCAATATCGTAGCTGGTCCACAGGTAAAAGCGGTCAACGGCAAAGCCGGTATCCTGTGCTGATTTTACGCCATTAATTGTAGTTTTGCTGCTGGTGGCATTGATGTAGGACTTCATGCCGATTTTCATTTTACTGTCGCCGTTCTCTGCAACGGTTACACCGCCGGCGATAGCCGGGGTTGCAAATGCCAGTATGGCGGCAGTTGCCAGGGTTTTAGCTGTGGTTTTCACTGCTGTCCGGTTAAGGATTTTGCAGTAAGAAAGGAGGCCTGAATTCCCAACGTTTATGGTATATTTGTAGTTAATCAGACAGCAAATTTACCGAACGGAGAACTCAGTCCATGAAGCACACTAACACGGTATTTTACCAACTTCTAAAGGTTATCCCTCGCAGTCGATTTGAGGCTGTGGTCAGGCTCAATCATGGCGACTATCGAGTGCGAAA
>MNWZ01000127.1 GCA_001871925.1 Zetaproteobacteria bacterium CG1_02_53_45 | reverse complement strand
TGGGCGACCCATGCCGCCAGAGTAATCATTCAGATGCTCTTCAATCCGGATAAGTTCAAGGATGGTCACAAATTGCTGCTGCTTCTCAGTCAGCGGTCCAAGCTCTTCCTCTAGCCATGGAAACAGCGATCCTTGAATTATTAGCCAGCTCTGTGATAATCCCTCTCGAAGATGATTCATCTTTGATCTCCTTTCTGGTTTGGTTGTCGTCGATGACTTACCCTACCAGAAGGGAGTTTTTTCGCCTCTTCTCAAAGGCTGAATTCAGCAGGTTTGAAGACTTTTGCAAGAGGCTCAGTGCATCGAACATACGCACTGGTATGGCATCGATCAGGCGGTTACAAACTGATGAAACAATACTACCTGCCACTACAACAGCTTGGAATACTGATCGCCCTGACTCTGGCCGGCTGTGCCGTCGGCCCTGATTTTAAAACGCCGGAATCACCTCAACTGTCGCGTTATAGCTCTGAATTACCGGCCGATGCCCAACCGATGCCGGAAACACCAGCGCTGGTTGCCGGTGATGAGATACCGGAGCAGTGGTGGCAGATGTTTGCTTCACCTGAGTTATCGCAGCTTGTGGAACAGGGATTGAGCAATAGCCCGACATTTGCAGCGGCAAAAGCCAGACTCGAATCCGTACAGGAAACGCTCAATGCCGATACCGCATGGATCCTGTTTCCCAGGGTGGATGCAGCACTGAACAGTTCACGCCAGAAGATTTCGGGCGCGGCCTTTGGCGGCACCCCGCGCATCTTTACCGTACACAATGCCGGGGTTGATGTGAGTTATACAATTGATGCCTTTGGCGGCGGTCAGCGTTACCTGGAGCTGGGTGAATCAAACGTGGCATTTGAGCGCTTCCAGCTTGAAGCCTCAAGGCAGATCTTGATTGCCAATATCGTCACCGCAGCCATCGCCGAGGCTTCATTGCGTGAACAGATTGCGGCAACGCAAGCGATGATTGCCGATGAAACCAGTCTGCTGGCATTGAGCGAGCAGCAGTATGAAATAGGTGTGCTGGCCAAGGTGGAACTGCTGGCGCAAAGGACAGCGCTGGCGCAAACGCGCACGTTGCTGCCGGCCCTGCAGAAGGCACTGGCACAAATGCGTCATCAGCTTGCCCGATTGACCGGCACGCTGCCCGGCGACAACACGCTGCCGAACATTGAGATGAACGGGCTTGCACTACCGGCAGAGATGCCTTTGACACTGCCTTCGAGCTTAACGCAGCGGCGCCCTGATGTGCGTGCGGCCGAAGAGCTTCTGCATCAGGCTAATGCGCAGGTCGGTATCGCTACGGCCAATCTGTATCCCAAGCTCGCACTGTCAGCCAGCTATGCCTCCGAGGTGACCAAATTTGCCGATCTGTTTAACGCCGGATCCGTGATCTGGGGACTTGCAGCAGGATTAACGCAGCCGGTATTCCGCGCCGGGGAGCTGCACGCCAGAAAACGCGCCGCACTTGCCGACTTTGACCAGGCCGCAGCGCTCTATCGCCAGAGCGTACTTGCAGCCTTCACCGATGTTGCCGATGTCATGCTGGCGATTGAGATGGATGGCAGGCAGTTGGCGTTGCAAACGCAGGCCGAGGCTATGGCGGTTGAAACACTTGATATCATTCGTCAGCAACACAGACAGGGAGCAATCAGTTATCTCATGCTGCTCGACGCGCAGCGTCGTTATCAGCAGGCGCGCATTGATCTGGTTAAGGCACGTACTGCCCTGTTTAACGATAGCGCGGCGCTGATGTTTGTACTCGGAGGCGGCTGGCAGCATGGAAACGAAGTTGCAGAAACGATGGAGAAACAGTTATGAAAAAATCCATGAGTAAGCGCATGATTATCATGCTGGTCAGTGTTGGTTCGCTGTTTGCGGCCATCATCGGCTATCAGATGTTTGTCGCCAGCATGATGAAAAAATATCTGGCCTCCAATGCACAACCTCCGGCCACAGTCACCGCGATGCAGGTTACACAGCAGTCTTGGCAGCCGCAGTTGTCTGCCGTAGGTACGCTGCGTGCAGTGCAGGGCGTGCAGATCACCAGCGAAACATCCGGCATTGTGAAGAAAATCCACTTCAAGTCAGGCGATGAAGTCAGGCAGGGTGATTTGTTGCTGGAGATCAACAGCGCGGAAGAGGCAGCCGTATTGCAGTCACTGCAGGCCAGTCGCAAGCTGGCGGAAATCAACTTCAAGCGTGATCAGCAGCAGTTCGCCATTCATGCCATCAGCCAGGCGCAGCTGGATGCTTCACAAGCAGGTCTCACAGGCAAAAAGGCACTGGAGGCGCAACAGCAGGCGATCATTGATAAAAAGCAGATTCGTGCGCCCTTTGCCGGTCGCCTCGGTATCACCCGCATCAATCCCGGCCAGTATCTGAATATGGCCGAACCGATTGTATCGCTGCAGAACAACCGTGCGCTGTATATCGATTTCAATCTGCCGCAGAAGTTTGTCGGAGCCATCAAACCGGGGCAGAACATCAGTCTATCCGGCAGTAAAGCGGGAGATCGGGCGATCAGCGGCAAGATCACCACGATCAACAGTGTGGTCGATCCTGCGACGCGTAATGTGCAGGTTGAAGGCGAAGTCGATAATGCTGACGGGGCACTGCTGCCGGGCATGTTTGTGCATGTGAACATCGATACCGGTGCGCCGAAGATGCTGCTGACCCTGCCGCAGACCGCCATCAGTTATAACGCCTATGGCTCCACCCTGTTTGTTGCCAGAGAAGAGAAAGACCCCGCGCAGGCTGAAGCTCCTGCCAAACTGGTAGCGCAGCAGTTGTTTGTGAAAACCGGAGACAAGCGCGGTGATCAGGTGGCAATTCTGGAAGGTTTGAAAGAGGGCGATACCGTGGTGACCAGTGGTCAGCTGAAGCTGAAAAACGGTACGCCGTTGATCATCAATAATACGGTGCTACCGGCCAATGAGGCTGCACCCAAGCCGCAGGAACAGTGATGCGCTACACCGATATCTTTATCCGCAAGCCGGTGCTGGCCACCACGATCAGCCTGCTGCTGCTCGTGCTTGGCCTGCAGGCGATTATGTCCATGCCGATCCGCCAGTATCCGGAAACGCAGAATGCCGTGGTGACGGTGAGTACGGTCTATTATGGCGCGGATGCCGAAACCATCTCCGGCTTTATTACCCAGCCGCTTGAAACGGCCGTAGCTCAGGCCGAAGGTATCGATTATCTCTCCTCGGTCAGTGTCAGTGGCGCCTCCACCATTACCGCGACGCTGCGCCTGAACCATGATTCCAATCGGGCGCTGACCGACATCAATGCCAAAGTGAATGCCGTGCTCAACCAGTTGCCGGCACAGGCGCAGCAGCCTGTGATCACGGTGCAGGTCGGTGAAACCATCGCCTCCATGTATATGGGTTTCTTCAGCGATGTGCTGGCCAGCAACAATGTCACCGATTACCTGCTGCGTGTGGTGAAACCGCAACTCGATGGTATCGAGGGTGTGCAACGCGCCGAAATTATCGGTGCGCGCCAGTTTGCCCTGCGTGCATGGCTGGATCCGGCACGTATGGCGGCTTACGGCATTTCAGCCAGCGATGTTTATGCGGCGCTGGCCGCCAACAACTATCTGGCCGCACTGGGCAGCAGCAAGGGGCAGATGGTCAGCGTGGAGCTCAATGCCGCGACCAATCTGCATTCGGTGGATGAGTTCAAACAGCTGGCGGTGTTCGAGAAGAATGGTGCCATCGTGCGCCTGGAAGATGTCGCCAACGTGGTGCTGGGGGCTGAGAATTATAATCTGGCTACGGCCTTTGACGGCAAAAAATCGGTATTTATCGGTATCAAGGTGGCACCCGATGCCAATGTGCTGGAGGTGATCCAGCGTGTGCGTGATGCATTCCCCGCCATTCAGGCGCAGATGCCCAATGGCCTGACCGGCAAGGTCGTGTATGACGGCACCAAATTTATCCAGAGCTCGATTGATGAGGTGGTCAAAACCCTGGTCGAGGCGCTGCTGATTGTCGCCTTTGTGGTCTTCATCTTTCTGGGCAACTGGCGTGCAGTGGTTGTGCCGCTGATAGCGATTCCGCTCTCGCTGGTCGGTGCCTTTTTCATTATGCAGTCGCTCGATTACACCATCAATCTGCTCACGCTGCTCTCCCTGGTGCTGGCCATCGGGCTGGTGGTCGATGATGCGATTATCGTGGTGGAGAATGTCGATCGCCATATGCACCATGAAGGCAAGAGTCCGTTTGAGGCGGCCATTATGGCGGCGCGCGAACTGGGCGGACCGATCATTGCCATGACGGTTGTGCTGATCGCTGCCTATGTGCCGATCGGCTTTCAGGGCGGGCTCACCGGTGCGCTGTTCAGCGAGTTTGCCTTTACCCTGGCCGGTGCTGTCACTATCTCAGGTATTGTGGCACTGACGCTGTCGCCGATGATGACCTCGAAAATGTTCAAGCCCAAGCATGAGGAGAGCCGGCTGGTGGCCTTTATCGACCGCCAGTTTTCGAGGCTGCACAAATCCTATCAGCGCAGGCTGACCGGTACGTTGACCACCTGGCCGGTGATGGTGGTGATGGGGGGCTTGCTGCTGGTCGGCGTGGTTTACCTGTTTGCCACTTCCAAAGCGGAGCTGGCGCCGCAGGAGGATCAGGGCATTGTGCTGGCCCATGTCGCGGGCGCTCCCAACGCCACGGCGCAGCAGATGGGCGTCTATGCCGATCAGGCATTCCAGCTGGCGCATGAGCTGCCCGAATACGATCAGATGTTCCAGTTAACCGGTATGCCGACAACCAATCAGGGCATTGGCGGCGTACTGTTCAAGCCGTGGGAAGAGCGCACGCGCAGTGCCGCCGAATTGCAAATGATACTGCAGCAGAAGTGGAACACGATTGCCGGAGCCCATGTTGCGGCCTTCCAGTTTCCCGCTCTGCCCGGTTCCGGCGGCCTGCCGCTGCAGTTTATTATCAAAACCACGGAGTCGTTTGAAAATCTTAACGAGATTGTCGGGCGTGTGCTGGCCAGAGCACAGGCCAGCGGCATGTTCTTTTATATCGATTCCGATCTGAAGATCGACAAGCCGCAGAGCACGTTGGTGGTGGATCGCGATATGGCCACCAGTCTGGGCTTAAGTCAGCAGGATATCGGTGCGGCACTCGGTGCCGCACTCGGTGGCGGTTATGTGAACTACTTCTCCATCGGCGGACGCTCCTATCGCGTCATGCCGCAGGTCGGGCAGGAGTTCCGTCTGAATCCGGAGCAGGTGCTCGATTATTATATCCGCACGCCGACAGGGGCGATGATTCCCGCTTCTACGATTGCTTCGATTTCCCATGAGGTGGTGCCGGAATCGATCAACCGTTTCCAGCAGCTGAATTCAGCCACGATCATGGGTGTCTATGCACCGGGTGTATCGCAGCAACAGGTGCTCGAGTTTATGGCCAATGCACTCAATGAAGAGGCTCCGAGCGGATATACGCCTGATTATGCCGGCCCGTCACGTCAGTATATGCAGGAGTCCGGCGGCTTCGTGCTCACCATGCTGTTTGCCATCGTGATTGTGTTTCTGGCGCTCTCCATCCAGTTCAACAGTTTCCGTGATCCGCTGGTGATTCTGGTCTCCGTACCGCTGGCACTGCTCGGCGCGCTGCTGTTTATCAATCTGGGGCTGGCCTCGATCAATATCTATACGCAGGTGGGACTGGTCACCCTGATGGGCTTGATCAGTAAACACGGCATCCTGATGGTGCAGTTCGCCAACGAACTGCAGCTGGCCGGTCGCTCGAAGCGCGATGCGATTATCGAAGCCTCGGCTGTGCGCCTGCGTCCGATCCTGATGACCACGGCTGCCATGGTGCTGGGCGTGATTCCGCTGGTGCTGGCCAGTGGTGCGGGCGCTGCCGGGCGCTACTCGATGGGTCTGGTGATTTGCACCGGCCTCTCCATCGGTACGCTGTTCACCCTCTTCGTGGTGCCGGCTGTTTACATGCTGGTAGCCAAGGATCGTTCATCGGAAGTAATCAACAGTGAGCAGGAACTGAAAATTGCAGGGGAGTTGGCTTAAATTTTAGGCCCCATCGCTACCTTTAGCTTTTAAGGTCTTCAGCCATCTCGCGGGTGGCGTGCCACCCTTGCCTGGCTTTTTCACCGGTCCATTCTGCTGCATGGCCTGCCGCCTTGCTGGTTGCATGCCATGCGGAGCGTGAGTGTTCTACGGTCCAGTCTGTGGCTTCAGATGCGAACACTTTGGTGTTCTGCCAGGCAGAACTTGTGTGAACCTTTGTCTGCTCCCACAGGTCCTCTTCTGCCGAGGCTATCTGTGGCGACTGCATCAGGGCAAAGAGCACTACGGGAAGAATCATCAGTTTTTTCATATCAGACCTCCAAACGGATTCATAAGGCGATTTGTAAGGCCGTAGGAACTGAACGTCAGTGTTTCCGGTCACATCGGCGGATCAGACAGTGATTGACGATGCGGGTGAAGGATGATAAGGAAAGGGGGGCTTCTTTTGACCTGAAAAAACAGGCGGAAGGAGGCGGCGCTGAAACAATGATGGTTAATCAGAACGGAATTCGCTAATGTGCCTGAATAAAGTCCGAATACGGAGCCGATTATGCGTGAATCAATTGTCAGTCTTACAGAGTTCAAGTCCAGTGCAAGTCAGCAAATCAGGACGTTGAAGGATCATGCTGAGCCACTGGTTTTGACTCAGAATGGCCGGGCGACTGCTGTGGTGGAAGACTATGCGCAGTACCAGCGGCAGCAGAAATCTCTCGCCCTGTTGCGGTTGATGGTGCAAGGTGAAAATGATATTCAACATGGCCGATTAACACCGCAGTCAAAAGTGTTTGATCATCTTAAAAAACGGCTGAATGCCGAAAAAGAAAATGATTAGTTACGATGTTCTGTGGGCGGATGTTGCCCGTAATGATCTTGATGATGTTGCAAACTATATAGCCGAAGAAGATGGTGTTGATGCCGCCCTGGAAGTTGTCTGTCGACTGGAGCGCAGGGCTGAAAAACTGGTTAGCCTGCCAAAGCGCGGGGTCATCGTTCCTGAATTGCTTGATATTGGCGTGCTTCAATATCGCCAGTTGACTGAACGACCATGGCGAATTCTGTATCGAATACTGGGGGAGTCTGTATATGTCGTGGCTGTTGTGGATAGCCGCCGGGATATGGTTGCATTTCTCATGGAGCGGTTGCTACGCATCTGAATTAAAATCCACTGTTCTCAAATCGAAAAAAGGCGGGGTGTCCCACATCGGGTTTTGCGAGGTGGCGGTGGGCAAACACTCTTGTTAAAAGAGGGCCTAAGAGCTCCGACCCCTTTTTCTGAATCAGTGATTACAAAATCCGGAGCCATAACCAGGTGGAAAAGAGTACAGACTAAAGTGGTCGTTCATCAGGGGGCTTTGCATGGAAATTCTGGTTTCAAAGCAGGCTTTCGATGCCGGTCATGGAGAAGCGGACGATGAGGGCGACGATGAGGGCGACGCCGATGGAGAGGGCGATGGAGAAGAAGGCTTCCTTGCGGCCGATGACGCGCAGCATTACGGCGAAGGTGGAAACGCAGGGAATATAAAACAGCAGAAAAACGAGGAAGGTGCTGATCTGGGTGGTACTGAGCAGCTGACCGACTTCGAACGTACCCAGTGCCTGATAGATCATCACCAGCGACAGTTCTTTGCGCAATACACCGAACAGGATCGGCACACCGAGTACGACCGGCAGTCCCAGCGCCCAGACCGTGATCGGGGCAAGGGCGGCATTGACGATCGTGTCCTCCCCCATGAATTGCAGCAGCGCGAGGATGATACTGCCGCCAACCAGCAGCGGAGTAACAATGGTGAGGATGTCGCTGGTGCGGTTCCAGGTGGAGGCTAAAAGCGGTTTCATTTTCGGCCAGGCGTAAGGCGGGATCTCCTGAATCAGACCGGGGCTGATCTCCGGGTAACGGCGGGAGAGCAGGCGACCTAGCACGGCAATCACCAGCAGGCTGAGCAGAAACAGCAGCAACACACCCATGGCGCCGAGATATTTGGCACCAAGTGCGAGCACAATGGCCGAGCGTGCAGAGCAGGGGACAAAGGTGATCAGCAGGGATGACACCACGCGGTCGCGTCCACTGGATAAACCTTTGGTGGCAGCAATCGCCGGCACATTGCAGCCCAGCCCCAGCAGGAAGGGGACGGCAACCTTGCCGTGCAGGCCGATGGCGTGGAAAAAGCGGTCCACGACAAACGCGATGCGGTGCATGATGCCGCTCTCTTCCAGCCCCACCAGTATCAGCACCAGAGGCAGCATATAGGGCACAACAATGCCGATGAGCCCGATCAGGCCATCGATTACGGCGCGGCCAACCACGCCTGTGATTGTTTGCGGTTGCCAGCCGGAAACCATATCGGCAAGGCGTGCGGCGGACATGGCATCGAGTGCCGTGCTGACTTCAAATACCATAAACAGCACTGCTGCGAATACGCTCAGTGAGCCGACCAGTCCCCAGTGCGGATCCAGAAACAGCATATCCAGCCGCTCTTCCCAGCTGACTTTCGGTTTATGCACCAGTCTGGCGACATCTTCAAACATGCTTGCAGCCCGGTGATGGCGGTCGGCCCTGATCTCTTCGGCCAGGTTGCGTGGCAATTCCCGACCGGCCTGCTCATGCAGGGCATGGATCGCCGGCACCGTTTCAGGGAAATGGCTCTGCAGCTCAGAGAGAAAATAGGCATCCTCTTCCAGCAGGTTCATGGTCAACATATTACTGGGCATGGCAAAGGCAGTCGTGATCTCCGGCCTGTCCACCAGTCTGTGCAGTTTAATGCCCCACTCCTGAATATGCAGGCTGGGCGATTGAGGTATTGGGCATACCGGTTTGCGACCAATTTTTAATACCTGTGTAAACAGATCGGTCAGTCCGTGGCCTTTCAAAGCCACGGTAGGAATGACAGGTGCCCCGAGCTTTTCTGAAAGCAGCTTGATATCAATCTCAACACCCTTGCGGTGCGCTTCATCCATCATGTTCAAAGCCACCACTATCGGTAGCCCCAGCTCTGAAAGTTCCAGGGCCAGCTCCAGGCTCTGCTGCAGGGCGCTGGCATCAATCACATAAACCAGCACATCCGGTCGCGAAAACGGAGCAGGAGGCTCGCGCTGCTCATGCCGCGAAATCAGCGGCCGGGAGTCTCCCCAGAGCAGGTATTTCAACGCCTCCAGATCATCGCCTGAGAGATTGCGCAGGGAGTGCAGGTCAGGCAGATCAACCAGATGTACTTCATCCACCCCGATCTGAACCGGGCATTCGGCATAAGGTTTATGCGTGCCGGTCAGCTTGCCGGTGCGGTAGCTGGTGCTGGCTACGGCATGGAAGATGGTGCTCTTGCCGCTGTTGTGCTGGCCGACCAGTGCCACGCGCAGGCGATTTTCGCCGCGGTAAATGTGGTCATGCCATATCAGCGGCTGGGCGGATTCAGATGATTGCATACAGACGGGCGAATTTACTCGCTTTCGGTGCTGCGGCAAGTTAACTGCCGCTGACTGCCAGGGCAATCGCATTAAAATCATGAGCAGCCATTGGTTGCAAAAATGGTTGTTTCGACAATAACAGATTAAATTTGGTTAAGACGGAGTGAGTGTTTCTTAGTCGAAATTTGTCTTCACGAATATAACAATTATCATTATAAAACAATGCTTTATACATCATTTTGTGGTAACCTGACAACATGAAAACACTCACTATTCCAACCACATCCATCATCTCACATTTCTCATCTATTGAAGACCCACGCATTGAAAGACGGAAACGACACGAGCTCAAGGACATCTTTTTT
>MNWZ01000026.1 GCA_001871925.1 Zetaproteobacteria bacterium CG1_02_53_45 | reverse complement strand
AGGCGATGTGTCATTTGATGTTCGGCATTCTGGCTCTTACGGCAGATCAGTTTATGCGCATGATTCAATGACCTGCCTATACACCAAACCCGAAGCGTCAAAAGGCATCATGATATGAATGCCATCGCATTGCTCGCCCTGAAAACCGAAAAACGCTGGGAAACGACTACTCCTGAAAGAAATATGCGGGTGAAACAAAAGTTGAAACAGTAAATCCAACTGCTGAGATGTTGCCCTTCAATCTATCTCAGACTTTTGCAAGTGGCTCCCCTGACACACAATTGCGAATGAAGATCCGGGGTCATTGGAGTCGTGCCGGAGACCATATTCATATATTTCGTTTTTTCTCTGCGTCCTCTGCGGTGAAAAGCGTTTGTGCCTGGCCGGGGTGCCGGTTTATCTCAGATGAGCCTGTCGAGGCGGGTGCCGATGGGTTGCCAGCGGTGTACCACCTTGCCGTGCAGGTCGTAGGCGTCCTGGCGGCTGCGGTCAAACGGATTCGGATGCTGTTGCCACTGCATGGCCGCTTCACCGGAAATACGCTGTGTTCCGGTTGCGACAGTTGCTGTCCGGGTTGTTTGAGGAAACAGCATCGGAGACAGCGCAACCGCAGGCGGCTGCTCATGATACAGTGTAATTCCGGATACCATCATCATGTTACCAGTATAACACATCCGGCCCCTATGCGGGTTTTATGCACCGACTTTCATCTCCCGCTTGAGTCGGGCTTTGGCTTGGGTATACTGCCGCCGTTGTCATTGGCCGGCATAGCTCAGCTGGTAGAGCAGCTGATTTGTAATCAGCAGGCCACGGGTTCGACTCCTGTTGCCGGCTCCAGTTTCACACATCGCAGCACATGAAAAAGGGAGCCGATCGGCTCCCTTTTTTTGTGCCTGCAGAAAACAGGCCCGGATTAACTGCACGGGCCAAGACGTCGGCCGGTGAGATGGCTGACCATTTTCATATGCTTCGCATTCATATGCATCGAGCCTTGCATCGTATCGCCTGTGTAGGTGCTGCTTCCATCTATCCCGGTGGCCATCCCATGGGTGCTGCAGCGCATCTTCCAGCTCACCGTGTTGCCTGACACGGATTGCTGAATGATTTCACAATCCTGATTGGCCTGCTGCGCCGGGATCATCATCTCGCCGGTGAGGCACTGCCGGTGTTTCACCGGGGGTATGGACATACCAGCGATCTCAATCCGGGTGGTCACCTCCCATTCACCCTCTGCAATGGGCTTCTGGACCTGATCCTGTGAGCAGGCGGAGCAGATGAGAAGCAGCAGGACGGGGAAATAGTTATGATAGTTGTTCACGCTGCACCTCCAATAAAAAGCTGTCGCGTAGCTGTAATATAGCACAAAAAAAGGGAGCCCGAATGGCTCCCTCTTTGAATTCAACGGCCTGCAGATGCAGGGTGATTATTTCTCTTCAATCCACCCCTGCAGCGCATCTACAATCTGCTTGGCCTGCCTGGCATTGGTAATGTTGTAGTCGAACGCGGTGTGTACTCGCCATTGCGCTTCTGGAAGCGGCGAATGGTGTAGTGCTCTCAGCACACGGTTTAAAGCAGCCTTACTTCTCTTCAATCCAGCCTTGCAGCGCATCTACAATCTGCTTGGCCTGTTTGGCATTGGTGATATTGAACTTCGAACGCGGTGTGTACTCGCCATTGCGCTTCTGGAAGCGGCGGATGGTAAACTTGTCCTCACCGTAGGACTCGGTTGCAGACTCCCAGTTCACATAACGGAACATGATGGTGGTCCATGCACCTTTGCTGAGGATCACTTTATCCAGCTGCTTGGTGGTCAGGATGCCGCCTTCTTCAAAATCAATCGTTAAATCATCAGGTGTCATAGCGCTCTCTTTGTGGGTATGGAGTCAGAAAAAAGCGGCACGCTATCGACTTGGCCTGTTTTTGCACTGGCAAACTTGTAATCGATATTGAAGCAAGCCCGTTGATGTCTGCTTCAGACCCAGTAGTGGGTCTCCTTTCTGATCTCATCGATCGTGATCTGCTGCCTGTACTGAGCCATGGCGGTTTCAATCTGCCCCTGTTCGCGCGGTGTGATCTGACTGCTTGCTTCTGTAGCAGGCGACGGCCGTTGCAGATGATGAGGCGAACCGGCTGTTTCCTGCAGTTGCGGGAACTGCGCGGTTCTCTGCACGCCCTGGCATTGTTCACTTATCCGGGGCTGGATGTTAAATGTCTGTGTCGGAGGTAGTGGCGCAGCTTTTGCAGCAATCGGCGCTGCTGCAGACCGTGAGGCTGTTGCCGGTTGTGCCATGCTCAGCATGTGTTCGCCGACATCCTTGCCAGTGGCGCGGCTGGCAAAGACATTGGCCACAGCCGATGCCAGACCGGAGATCCAGCTGCCAAGCAGGCCCCCGAAGATGGCGCCGCCAACCAGACGTGCAGCATCGCCCATCGCATCACCGGTCAGTTTGCGGTACAGCGTCGAGATCACCGGCAGATGCTGCAGCGGATTGATCATGTCGATGAAGTCGCCAAAGCCGAAGCTCTTCTTTTTCCATAATCCATTAGCTTTAGCGGCCGCTTTCGGCGCGGCAAGCGGCGGCATCTGTTCGCTTTCCGGCAGGCGAACCGGCCTCTTCAGAGGCGTGGTTGCCACTGGATGCGGGAAGGATAGGCGTGATACGGCTTGCATACCCGGTCAGAGCATATGGCAAGCCAGAAGCAAACCCCTTCTGTTTCAACAACTTGGAAGCCGGCCGATTCTGCAAACCGGCAAGAAGTTCCCGGCTGTCGGCAATATGCTGCCCTGCTGCCACGGCAGAAAAAAAGGCTGCTATTCAATGAATAACAGCCTTTTTTTTAGTTGTTCAGGATGATTTTAAATGCTCATCCGCATTTGCTGTCGCCGCATTCCAGGCAGCAGTTACAGTTATCGAGACGTACCACAGCCATGGCACCGCACTTGTCGCACTGGTTGCCCTTGGCAATCGCGTCACTGCCCAGCTTCTCTTCGGCTTCCTGGCGTTTGGCCTGCAGTTCGGCATTGTTGAGCTGGCCTTCCATCATGCCGATGGAGATCAGATGCTGCTGGATCACTTCACCGATCTCGGCAACGATCGACGGCATATATTTGCCGCCGCGTTTGTAGTAACCGCCGCGCGGGTCGAATACGGCTTTCAGCTCTTCCACCAGGAAGGTGATGTCGCCGCCCTTGCGGAAGATTGCCGAAGTAATGCGGGTCAGTGCCACAATCCACATGAAATGTTCCATGTTCTTGGAGTTGATGAACACCTCAAACGGACGGCGGTGTTCATCCGGCGTGCCCTGATTGACGATCACATCATTGATGGTGATATACATGGCGTGATCGGAGTTCGGCGTTTTGATCTTGTAGGTGCTGCCTTCAAGGATATCGTCACGCTCAAGCAGCGGCGCGATATGATGAACCGTTGCTTTCTCTTCTTTTTTGCCTTCTTCACCCGGTTTCTTTACTTCGTAACCGGTGATTTTGCTGTCGATTTTGATGCTCATGGCTTGCCTCCACGCATGGACAGGATCTCGTTCATCCGCTCATGCCGAAAATGTTTCAGCGAATTCGCATGGATTTCTCTCATGCCCGGACGCTGCGGCCGGTGATTGCGGGTGTTCTTGCGTTCACGTGAATGAAACACGCAGGAACCAGTCAATACCCACAGGTTTATCGGCGGGAACCTGAGCTCCGGCCATTCAATGTTACTCACCACGAAGTCCTCGAAGAGCACGAAGGAATAAAACAGTGGGTATTTTATAGTTCATCCTTCGTGTCCTCTCTGTTCTTCGTGGTGCATGCTTAAAACTTGCCGTAATAACCTTCTTTCAAGGCATCGAACAGGTTGGCTGCACTGTGCATTTCACCGTCATATTCGATCTCTTCGTTACCCTTGGCTTCGACTACTGTGCCGTCTTCGAGGGTGAATTTGTACACGGTGTTTTCCAGATCCTGCTCTTTGACCAGTACCCCCTGGAACGCTTCGGGATTGAAGCGGAACGTGGTGCAGCCTTTCAAGCCCTGCTCATAGGCGTAGAGGTAGATATCCTTGAAATCCTCGTAAGGGAAATCGGTAGGAACGTTGGCAGTCTTGGAGATGGATGAGTCCACCCAGCGCTGCGCTGCAGCCTGAATATCGACGTGCTGTTTCGGGGTCACTTCATCGGCGGAGATAAAGTAGTCCGGCAATTTTGTTGTGCCTTCAGTGGCGAACGGCATGGCGTCGGCATTGATCAGTTCGCGATAGGCCAGCAGCTCATAGGAGAATACATCCACCTTCTCTTTTGATTTCTTGCCCTCGCGGATGATGTTGCGCGCATAGTGGTGGGCAAAGCTCGGCTCAATGCCGTTGGAGGCATTGTTGGCCAGAGAAAGTGAGATGGTGCCGGTCGGTGCAATGGAGGAGTGGTGGGTGAAGCGGCAGCCCTTCTCGATCAGCGCCTCAATCATCGACTTGTCCTCATCGGAACCTGTGGCAAGAAACTTCTGCATATATCTGGAGTATTTACCCCAGAGGATTTTGCCGCTGATGCGGTCGCCGATCCTGATGCCGTCATCAGCCATTTCAGGGCGTTTGGCCATCATTTCTGCGGTGACTTCGTAGGCTTTCAGCAGCGCCGGTGCGACTCCCTTCTCTTCTGCGAGCTGCAGTCCTGCCTGGAAACCTGTGCGGGCCATTTCATAGGCGATCTGTTCGGTGAATTCGAGAGAGCCGGCCGTGCCGTACGGTGTGCGCAGCATGGTCAGGGCGGAGCCCAGCCCCAGGAAGCCCATGCCGTGGCGGCGTTTGGAGAGAATCTCCTCGCGCTGTTTTTCCAGTGGCAGGCCGTTGATATCAACCACATTATCGAGCATACGGGTAAAGATGGCGACCACTTCGCGGTAGGCATCCCAGTCGAAGTATGCATTTTCCGTGAATGGCTCACGTACGAACTTGGTCAGGTTGACCGAGCCGAGCAGGCAGGCGCCGTATGGCGGCAGCGGCTGCTCACCGCACGGGTTGGTGGCGCGCACATCTTCACAGAACCAGTTGTTGTTCATCTCGTTGACTTCATCAATCAGGATAAAACCGGGTTCGGCATAATCGTAGGTCGATGCCATGATGACGTCCCACAAGCGCTGCGCCTTGATGGTTTTGTAGACCTTGCAGGCCACATGGCCGCGATCGTCATGGGTAGCATCCTTGGGTGGATTGGCCACGGTCCTGAATACGATACGTGTTTCCGGATCATCAATCTCGGTGCGCGTGGCCGGGAATACCAGATCCCAGTCGGCATCGTTTTTCACCGCTTCCATGAAATCGCGGGTGATCAGGCAGGAGAGATTGAACTGGCGCAGGCGGCCGTCTTCACGCTTGGCGCGGATGAAGTCGGTCACATCAGGGTGTGAGATGTCGAAGGTGCCCATCTGCGCGCCGCGACGACCACCGGCTGAAGAGACGGTGAAACACATCTTGTCGTAGATATCCATGAACGAGAGCGGACCGGACGTGTAGGCGCCTGCACCGGATACATAAGCGCCTTTCGGACGCAGTGTGGAGAATTCGTAGCCGATGCCGCAACCTGCTTTCAGGGTCAGGCCTGCTTCATGTACCATGGAGAGAATGCCGTCCATGGAGTCGGGGATGGTGCCGGAAACGGTACAGTTGATGGTGGAGGTGGCCGGCTTGTGTGCTTCGGCACCGGCATTGGACATGATGCGGCCGGCAGGAATCGCGCCGTTGGCCAGCGCCCATGTGAATTTGGTGAACCATTCGTCGCGTTTATCTTCGTCTTCGACGGCAGACAGTGCTCTGGCAACGCGCTCGTAGGTGGCTTCGATATCGGCATCAACATCGTTGTTTGATTTGTCTTTCAGGCGATATTTTTTGTCCCAGATATCCAGCGAAGCCGGCTGAAAACCGATCTCGGCAGTCTTGTTCTCATGATCCTGCTGAACCGATGCAATGCTTAAAGCATTTGATTTGATACTCACGCGGCCTCCCCGTTGTTCACTGTGTCTTACACTTGAATTGTAAATTGTGGTGGGGAGTGTAAGTACTATATCTAGGGTGTCAAGCAATCGGATTGCACTAACTGTAGTGCTTTGTCACACACAAACTATGCACCGTTTATCCACAGCTTATGCACCGCCCGGCGTGAAATCCTGTGGATTTGCGGGCTGATTCTGATGCATTTCGGCCCACCCGGAGTTTTTTCCGGGTCTGCATGAACAGGTTTCTGTTCGGGTATGCGTTATATAAGTGCGGCTTTCGGTTGGAGTGTGGCGGTTAGCCTGATACGATGCGCATCCCATGAGTGATATGAACCATAATCCCGAGCAGAACAGCGCCGCTGAAAGTTCGACCCATTTCGGTTTTGAAACCGTCAGCGGAACCGAGAAGGTCAACCGCGTGATGGGCGTATTTTCGTCAGTGGCCAGTCAGTATGATATTATGAATGATGCCATGAGTGGCGGCATGCACCGCTTGTGGAAGCGCAAGATGATCGCCACGGCCGCTATCGGTGCGGGTTCGCGTGTGCTCGATGTGGCAGCCGGTTCCGGCGATATCGCCATAGGGCTTGCCAAAAAGATGGGCCCCTCCGGACGCGTTGTGCTGACCGATCTGAATGGCCCGATGCTGGCTGAAGGTGCGCGCCGCGTGATTGATGAAGGATTGCTGCCGGGTCGGGCCGACTGTATCCAGTCCGACGGGACGCGCCTGGCCTTTGCCGATAACAGTTTTGATTGTGTAACGATCGCTTTCGGTATCCGTAACTTCCTCGATATTGAAGCGGGTTTGTCCGAGTTCTACCGCATTCTGAAGCCGGGTGGGCAGTTCATGTGTCTGGAATTCTCGCGCCCGACATTTCCCGGTCTCGATGTTCTGTATGATGCCTATTCGTTCAATGTGATTCCGTTTATGGGTGAAAAGATTACCGGCGACCGCGACTCCTACCAGTATCTGGTTGAATCGATTCGCCGTTTTCCCGATCAGGAACGTTTTGCCAAACTGATTCGCGGTGTCGGTTTTGATCTGGTGAAATACGATAACCTGACCGGCGGTATCGTTGCCCTGCATCGCGGTTATAAGATCTGATGATGCAACATTTTCACCGCAAAGGAACGCAAGGGTATATATACAGCAGGGAGCTATTGACGTGCGGGAAAACGCTTTTCAGCAACGATCAACGCCTGCTTTCGAAATTCTCTTTGTCGGATGATGGCTCATATTCAGGTTCCGCTTTCTATCTTTCCCCTTTGCGTACCTTTGCGGTGAATAGAATTCCGTTCACAGGAAGTGTCCGATGAGTGTGATGTTTTTGCCGTTACGGCTGATCCCTGTACCTGTGCAGTGCGTGGTGATGACCACGGTGCTGGAGCTGGTGTTTTCGCGTGATGAATTACTGAAGCCTTATCTGGCTGATATGGAAGGGCGTGTGTTCCGCATCCATGTGCGCGATACCGATGCGATCATGTTTCTCGGTTTCACGCGCGGCAAAGCCTGGGTGCACTCCACCTATAGCGGTGAAGTGGATGTGCGCCTGAATGCCACCACAGCCGGTTTTGCCCGCATGTGTTTCGGTCATGAAGATCCGGATGATCTGGTCTTCCAGCAGGTGTTAAAACTTTCCGGCGATTCCGATGTCATGTTGCGTTTCAAAAAACTGTTTGCCGCTGCCGACCTCGATTGGGAGCGCGAACTGCGCGCGGCCTTCGGCGATTTCTTCGGTACACGTGTGGCCAGGGCTGCGCATGCACTGGTCGCAGTCGAGCAGAAGCTGGCCGAAGGGTCGAAAAAGATGCTGAGCAGCAGTCTGCGCAGCATGGATCTGCCCGACAGTACGCGTTTGCAGGAGTGGCAGGCCGGTGTTGAGCATTTCGCCCATCAGGTTTCGCGCACAAAAGGGCGCCTGACCAGAGTGGAGCATAAACTGGAACATCTGACAGAAGCTGTCGAAAAACAGTGATCCTGAGCCGGTCATGAGACTTCCCGCCAATATCCGCCGCAATATTCGGCTGATGCGTATCGGCCATATTCTGGCCACGCACGGCATGGCTGCACTGGCTGTGCGGTTGCGTCTGTTTTACCCCTATGTCTGGGTTGTGCAGTTGTTCCGTGGTGACGATCTGCCCAAGGATCTCGGTACCCAGATCCGGCTGGTGCTGGAGCAGTTGGGTCCGACCTTTATCAAATTCGGTCAGATGCTCTCCACGCGTGTCGATCTGTTGCCGCTGGATGTGGCGCTGGAGCTGAAAAAGCTGCAGGACGATGTGCCGCCGGAACCTTTCGAGAAGGTGCGACGCGTCATCGAGCAGAGTTTCAAACGGCCTGTAACGGGCGAGAACGGCGTGTATGCCGTTTTCGATGAAAAGCCGGTTGCTGCAGCCTCTATCGCCCAGGTTCATTTTGCCGAACTGAAAGACGGACGCAAGGTTGCGGTGAAGGTGCGTCGTGATCATATCAGTCGTACGATCGAGTCCGATCTGGCCATTCTGAAGTTGCTGGCCAGCCTTTTTCATCGCTATTTCCCGGAATACCACCGTCTGAAGGCGCCAGAGGTCATTGAAGAGTTCGCGACTACCATCCGTGGTGAGTTGAACCTGCGCGCCGAGGCGGCACATGCCAGCCGCTTTGCCGAGAATTTTTCCGAGGTTGAAGGGGTGCGGGTGCCTGAGGTGATGTGGGACTACACCCAGACCGAAGTGCTGACCACCGAACGCATTTACGGTACCCCGATAGATGAGCGGAAAAAGCTGGAGGCTGCCGGTCACGACTGCCTGAAGCTGTGCGAGCGCGCCGCCACCCAGTTTTTCCGTATGGTGTTCGTCGATGGCTATTTCCACGCCGACATGCATCCGGGCAATATTTTCGTGGCCGATAACGGTGATATCATTTTTATCGATTTCGGTATTGTCGGCAGGCTGGATATCAAATCGCGGCGTTATATCGCCTCCATGCTGCTGGCTTTTCTGCAGGAGGATTACCATCGTGCAGCAGAGGTGCATGTCGAAGCCGGTTATGTGCCTGCCAATACCGATATTTCCGCGTTCGAGGATGCACTGCGCGAGATCGCCGTGCCGATCTTCAACCGGCCGCTGGCGGATATATCCATTGCTGAACTGCTGCTCTCCATGTTTGCGGTAACCGAACGCTTCAAGATGGAAACGCAACCGCAGTTGCTGCTGTTGCAGAAGACGATGGTGGTGATCGAAGGCGTTGCCCGTGAGCTGGCCGACCAGGCAAATATCTGGATGCTGGCGCGTCCTATGATTACCGAGTGGGTCACCCGCCATATGGGCCCGATCGGCAAAGTCGAAGCAGTGGGCGAAGAGATTCGCGACCAGCTCTATAACTGGATGCAACTGCCGACCAAGATTGACGGTGTGCTCTCGCGCATTGAGCAGGGTGACATGACCTTCAGCAGCGAGCCATCGCGCCTCTCGTCTGCAACGGGTGCCATGCTTGCGGCTGCTGGCGGAGGTTTGCTGGTCTGGAACACAGTGCATGATGCCGGTATGGGCATGCTGGTGCTTTCAGCGGCTGTCATGGGGCTCGGATTTATGCTGACCGTGAGCAGGGCTTAGGTACAAGAGTATTTTCCAATCCATAAATGAGTCTGAAAGCTGAGCGCATGTTTTGTAGTTCATGCTGCTTCGTTGTTCTGCCCAAAGATTGTTTTGAACAAGATTTTGCGAGCGTTTCGTAAATGCTTCCATGCGTCAAGGTCGGAGTGTCTGTTTGCGATAGTGTCGAGCCACTGGAATGAGAGGTTCGGCTTGAGATACTGCTCAGCATTATTGAGTGATTTTAGCTTGTCATAAGGCGTCATCATGTCCGCGACGCGATAGCGTTTTTTCTGTTTTCCTCTGGCATCAGTCTCGATGCTCGGGAAGTGACAGGGACGATGGTAATTCAGGCAGGGATTGAGGTGTTGCCGGTTGAAGCTGTCGATCAGTTCAGCATGGAGTTGCGGGATATGTACCCGCCCGAATGCCTTGCGCACGACTGAACCGTTTTTGCTTTCAGCCAGCGCATTGTCGTTGCAGTGCCGTGAACGTGATTTGGTCATGTGTATGACCTGTTTATTGAGCAGTTCAGCGACGTAGCGGTTGATGTATTCGCTGCCGTTGTCTGAATGAAAGCCTTTGACCACAAACGGGATCTGTTTGAGCAATGACTTCAATGCCGGGATCGTAAACTCCTGCTGGATGTGCGGCACAGTGATGACGACTTCCCACTGGGTTACCTCATCGACGGCATTGATGTGATAAACGCCTTTCTTTTTGTCCATATCGCCCTGATGCACACTATCAATGCGCAGGTAGCCGGGCTGGCCGTTTGGTCTTGGTTTGCGGCGTTCTCCTATAGGCACCTGAACAGGATTCGTTTTGGTATAAACCCTCCTGCAACGGCGATAGATACTGCTCTCTCGCAGGTTATACAGGTGTGAGACGGAGATATTAGCCAGCCTGGCAAATCGCTGATCACCGAATAGCTCATAAGCCCTTTGGCAGTAGACCTTGATGGTTGTGCCGGAAGCACTATCAACGAGCCGATCCACCTCAGCCAGAAGCATGATGTCTTCGCGGTAAGCGTCAAAGCAACCTCATCTACCGCTTATAAATTGAAGGCTCAGACTTCGCATTAAATTTGATGTGGAGGCAATATAATGGCAGAGAATCCAAAGGGTCGAGCCGCGAAGCGGCAATACTGGAAGCAGGTGGTATCCGACTGGGAGCATGGTAATTTCAAAACACAAAAAGAGTTCTGCCAGCACGCAGGTATATCATACAAATCACTGAGCCGTTGGCGGCGCGTATTCAGGCATGATCTTCCGCCGCCAAAACCGGCAATGGCCTTTTCCACCGTTCATGTACGGAAAGAACCATGC
>MNWZ01000040.1 GCA_001871925.1 Zetaproteobacteria bacterium CG1_02_53_45 | reverse complement strand
GATAAAAAAGATGTCCTTGAGCTCGTGTCGTTTCCGTCTTTCAATGCGTGGGTCTTCAATAGATGAGAAATGTGAGATGATGGATGTGGTTGGAATAGTGAGTGTTTTCATGTTGTCAGGCTACCACAAAATGATGTATAAAGCATTGTTTTATAATGATAATTGTTATATTCGTGAAGACAAATTTCGACTAAGAAACACTCACTCCGTCTTAACCAAATTTAATCTGTTATTGTCGAAATAACCATTTTTGCAACCAATGGCTGCTCATGATTTTAATGCGATTGCCCTGTCTCTGCAGGGGATGAAGATCATACCGACAGGAATATGGTTGCCATCAGTGCGCCGTTGCTGCGCCATTGTTCCCGCATCGTGCCAGGCCCCGCTGGCCATCAACATGTGGTCGAGCTTGAGGCTGTCACAGGTCCGGGAGATCTGCTGCTGCAGTGGCTTATCCAGTGCAGCGATACCTGACTGGTCCGAGAATGTTTCGATGGCAGCCGTAATGCCGAATTCTGCTGCAGTCTGATGGATCAGCTTCTCTGCCTGCTCATGATAGGCCGCGACCTTATCTGCCTTGCAACCGCGCACCTCAAAAGAGAAGAAGGCTGCACCGCTGACCTTGGATACGGCATTGTTATCGATGGTTAACTTTTTGCTCATGCCGCTATGGCTGTTGATGACACCGATGGTCTGAACCAGATCAATTCCGTCTGTTATATGCTTTTGCAGAAGTTGATCGAGCCGGACATGCATATGGGCCATGGCCAGATTGCAGTCGTGCCGGTAGTCACAACCCATCGGTGTGGCTCCGGAGTGGTCGAACGTACCGCGTAAGCTGACCCAGCTACGCCTTGAGCCGCGAATGGCAGTCACAATGCCGATCTCCCGTAGCTGACTCTCCAGTACCTTGCCCTGCTCGATATGCAGTTCGATATAAGCGTTGATGCTGTCCAGTTCATCTGTAGCAATGGCAGGCCGGCCCTGTTCGATAATGTTCGGGTTAATCCCCTGATCGGTCATGGCATCAGCCAGCGTTTTTCCCCTGCAGGTCATGGAAAGTGAAGCGGGGGGTAGTTGGCCGAAGGCGGCGCGCGAACCGATCGAGGCGATGCCGAAGGCGGCCGACTCCTCACCGCGCCAGATGCGCAATCGCAACCCGTGTTTGAGTGTCCGAATGGAATGTCTGATAGCTTTCAGCGCTTCAAAACCGGCAACCACGCCGGCCAGACCGTCGTAATTGCCGCCGCCGGGGACCGTATCAACATGCGAGCCTGTTTCGATCCATTGGCCGGATATGGAGGTTGTTTCAATGATGAGGTTGCCGATGGCATCAACGCGATGGCTGAGTCCGCACGCTTCTGCACATTGGCTGAAATATAACATCACCCGGGTCTCTTCATGCGAGTAGGCGGGACGATCAAAACCGTTTGTTGTGTCGCCGCCCATGCGGTTGAGCTGGGCGTAGTGGGCGGCAATGACTGCCGCATCAATGCGGACAGTCAGGACAGATTCAGCCGGGGTGGATGACCTCAATTACTCGTAGAGGCTGGAAATTGAGCGGGCATCGTAGATACGTGTGATCGCTTCACCCATCAGTTCTGCGATGGAGATGATGCGTACCTTGCCGGTTTGCAGAATCTGCTCCGGTTGCAGGATACTGTCAGTAATCACCAGTTCGTGGATGTTGGAGCTGGTCAGACGTTCTGCCGCAGGGCCGGAAAGTACGCCGTGCGAAGCATATGCGCTGACTTTGGTGGCACCGCGTTCGAGCAGGGCATCAACGGCGCCGCACAGGGTGCCTGCCGTATCCACCATATCATCAATGAGGATGCAGTGTTTGCCCGCAACATCACCGATAATGTTCATCACCTTGGCGACATTCGGGGCAGGGCGGCGTTTATCAACAATGGCCATGTCCACATGCAGGCGGTTGGCCAGCGCACGTGCACGCACCACGCCACCGACATCGGGAGATACAATCATGATATCTTCAAGATCGTTATTCTGGATGATATCTTTGGAGAACAGCGGAATGGCGAAAATATTATCCACCGGGATATCGAAGAAGCCCTGAATCTGGGTGGCGTGCAAATCGAGCGTCAGTACGCGTGTGGCACCGGCCCGGGAAATCAGGTCGGCAACCAGTTTGGCCGAGATCGGTGTGCGTCCGGCACTTTTGCGATCCTGACGTGCGTAACCGAAGTAGGGGATGACAACACAGATATTACGTGCTGATGCACGTTTGGCCGCATCAATAAAGATCAGCAGCTCCATCAGGTTGGCATTACACGGTTTGCTGGTGCTCTGGATGAAAAACGCATCCAGACCGCGGATGGTTTCGCGCACCTGCAGGAAAATTTCACCGTCGGAAAAACGCTGGAAGTAGACGTCACCCATGGGGTGAGAGACGTGATCGCAGATACCCTGAGACAGGGGTGGATTGGAGGTGCCGGAAAAGATCCGCAGTTTTTCGTGAAACATGGTATTACACCTCCGTGTAATGCTCAGTATGCCTGTGCGACATACATCAGTAAAATGGCTGGGACGGCAGGATTCGAACCTGCGCATGACGGGATCAAAACCCGCTGCCTTACCGCTTGGCTACGTCCCAATACTCTGCCTGCAACGGATGCATGTCATGCATGCCGCCAACATGTGTCCAGGTCGCAAGACCGAGCTGTTTTAACACATCAGCCATGTCACTGGCCTGATGTTTGTCGTCAAACAGGGCTACACAGGTTGAGCCGCTTCCACTCATCCATGCTTTATCCGAGTGATCTCGCAGGTATTGCAAAAGTTGCGAAACTTCCGGGCTTAAGCTGCAGGCGCTGCCTTCAAGATCATTTTCTCCAAGGCTGCTTAAGTCGCGGCGGATGGTATCCACCGCCTCCGGACTGGTCAATGTGTGATGACCGCTTGCAACAGATTGATCAAAGTGTTGAAACACCCCGGCAGTGGAGAGCCCCAGGCCGGGCCAGGCCAGCAACAGCTGTTTTTCGGGCAGTTTGCAGGGGTATGGCTGCAGCTTTTCGCCGATGCCGTGGGCAATGCTGGCTTTGCCGAACAGGAAACAGGGGATGTCGGCCCCGAAGGGGGCAGCGAAGGCAATCAACGATTCAGTGTCCGCATTGATCTTCCACAGCCTGTTGGCCGCCATCAGCGCGGTTGCGGCATCGGAAGAGCCGCCACCGAGTCCGGCCTGCTCGGGAATCAGTTTTTCAATATGAACCTTCAAACCCTGCCCGATAGCATATTGGGCTCTGAATGCCTGCAACACCTTGTGCACCAGATTCTTTTCGCCGCCCAGATGTGCTTTTGAACAGCTGACCTGAATCTGGTCGGCTGTTTCAAAACTCAGCATGTCGCAGGCCTCGGTAAAGGCGAAGCTGGTATCGAGTTCATGCATGCCATCTGCACGAATAGCCGTGACATACAGATGCAGGTTGATCTTTGCCGGAGCCGGGAGGCGCAGCATTATGATTGAATATCCGACTGAATGATCAGCGTGGCACGGCGGCCATGCAGGATATCTGTCATGGTCAGGCGCTGTTTTTCGGCGTCCCACTCAATCCGAATCAGGCTGCCGGTTGCCTTGCTTTCCCACATGGTATCGCTCTTCTGTTTGAAGTGCGCGGGCATCTTACCCAGTAAAATGCCGGCCAGTTGTTGCGGCGGCAGCACAATGCCCTGTTTACTCAGCTGTTGCTGGTTGATGCTTTTCCACTCAGGGTGGCTGTTGTCCCTGACTTCCATATTATTCTGCAACCAGCGGAATTCGACTACGGTGCCGGTGGCGGCATGGCTGAGTCGTAACCAGCCGTTTTCCGGGGATGCCGCCTGCCAGTCCAGTGCGACCTGCCAGCGGCGTTTGGGTTCAATCACAATCAGTCGTCCGGAGAATGTGCTGTAGGGACCTATGCCCACTGCCGTATCATGCTCAATCCCGATTTTTTTACTGCAGCCGGCCACTATGAAAACCAGTAACAGCAGCATTGCCGTGATTGGCAGCTGCTGCATGAACTGTCGCTGCGTGGGCTGCATCACTGCTTGGCGTCCAGACCGCCGCTGATTTTATTTTTCAGCTGCTTACTGTTGACTGCATTCAGGTCGATAGCCTTTTGCCAGGCTTCACGCGCAGGGGCGGTCTGGCCGTTTTTCCATAGAATGTCGCCGTAGTGCTCGAACATGACGGCATCATTGGAGATGCTCTCCAACGCCTGCTTCTGGGTTGCCAGTGCTTTGACATAATTGCCGCCCTGAAAATAGACCCAGGCCAGTGAGTCCAGATAGTAACCGTCTTTCGGTTTCTCCTGCAGGGCGCGTATGATCAGGGCCTCAGCCTTGTCCAGATGGATGTTCTGAATGGCATAGGTGTAACCGAGGAAATTGAGCGCTTCACTGTATTTGGGGTTTTTAGCCAGTACACGCGTGAGCATGGTTTCAACGTCGTCGTACTGTTTCAGATGTTCAAATGCGACTGCGCGGTTAAACAGGATCTGCGGATGAATATTGCTGTTGCCCAGCAGCGGCTCTGTTTCGGTGAGCATCTTCTGGAACTGCTCCTGAGCCAGCCTGAGGCCGCTCAGCATCAATTGCGCTTCCATCTGGTCAGGTTTTTCCTTGATGATATTGAGCAGCCGATTTTCAGCCTGTTTGAGTTTGTTTTCTCCAAAATCTATGCTGGCCAGTCGCACCTGCGCCTCCAGTCCCAACGGGCCTGCGGGATTGATGCTTTCATAAATTTCTCTGGCCTGCTGGTTTTTTTGCAGTGCTTCAAGGCTGGCTGCATAATAAAAGCGGATGTGACCTATCGGTTCCTGCTTAACCAGTCTGGCGAATATTTCTACAGCCTTGTCAAAATCCTGATGGCGGAAGTAGAGCATGCCCAGTGATTTCAGGATGTCGCTATTGCCGCCGGAAGCGTTATCGGCATCACGGTAAACAAGGATCGCTTCTACTATGCGGTTTTGCTCGGTCAGCATTTTGCCCAGCGCATGGCTGACATTGGGAGCTTCGCTATGGGTGGCCAGAAACTGGCGCAGGATTTTCTCGGCCTCTTCCGGCCGGTTCTGTTTCAGGGCGATGCCGCTGAGCATGATGGCGGCCATATCACTGTCCGGTTCCAGTATTAACATGCGCTGGAGTGAAGTTTTGGCTTGTATGAGGTCGTTTTTCTTGATGAATAGTTGGGCCTGCAGCAGGCGGAACTCGGGCAGATCCTCTGCCGAGATGGCCTCTTGAATCGCCCTTAATGCTTCATCCATGCGCTCCTGGTTGGCAAGAATGCGTGCCTGCATTTCGCGCGCCATGATATGTGCGGGTTGGCTTTTGAGCAGGGCGTCAAGCTGTGCTAGGGCCTCGTTCATTTTGTTTTGGGAGACCAGCATTCTGATGCGGGTCATCTGTAGCTCCTCATGCTGCTCGGCTGAGAGTGTCGGTTCAGCCAGCAGTGCAGTGAGATGCTGTTCGGCTTCTGCCTGCCTGCCTGTCTGCAGCAACAGTGCGGCTAGCTGAATATGCGGTGTGATGGCGGACTCATCCTTCTCGACCAGAGCCGACAGCAGTTCAATGGCCAGCTCAAGGTTGCCGTCTTTTACGGCATCCTGCGATGCCAGATAGAGAAACCGCGTGTCCATTTGCATGACATCGGCACGGGTTACAGTTGTAGCTGTTTCCTCAATTTGCGCGGGTGTCTGCTGTTGTGTGGCGCATGCCGTTAAGGCGAAGGCGCAGAGGATGGCAGGTATGAAAGCTGTCTGGCGAATGAGCATATTAGTGTTCCTGAACCCGGATGCTGTGAAAGGCGTCGCCCTGATCGTTCAGGCTCCAGCACTTGAAGTCGGCCGCTTTGCCGTCACAGATACTGACAATGGGGTAAGCGAAACCATCCCAGGCGCTTTCCAGATCGGTCGGTGAAGGTTTGGCTGGGCAATCAGGGTGAGAGTGGTAAACGCCGATAATCTCCAGACCTGTACCGCGCAGTTGCTTGTCCACCGCCTGATAGCCGGCCGGATCAAGCTCAAAACGGTCGGCTGCGCGTTCATGGTTGAGGTTGGTTACCTGATGGACTTCGCTGATTTCCCAGCCGGTTGCCGAGGTGCAGCCAACCAGCAGGCCGCAAATCTCATGCGGGAAACCGGATTCACCCTGCTGTTTGATGCTTTGCAGGCAGGAGGCGGGGATATTGAACTGTTTGCAGGAAGAGGTCTCATCGATCACTGCCAGGTACTCGGGAGAGCTGAATCGTGCAGGTTCATAAACAGGTGTGGTCACGTGGTGTGCTCCGGTTTGTGCTAATAGCTTCATCGTTCACTTGTGAGCCCAGCCTAGCCCGGAATTCGCAAGTGAAAAGACATAAAAAAAGGGAGAGCCAAAGCCCTCCCTTTTTTTATGAACAGATTGAATCTTAACGCTTCGAGAACTGTGGAGCGCGACGGGCTTTTTTCAAGCCGGCCTTCTTGCGTTCAACTTTGCGTGAGTCACGCGTCAGGAAGCCCAGGGCTTTCAGTGTCGGACGCAGACCTGAGTCATATTCAAGCAGTGCGCGTGCAATGCCGTGACGGATGGCACCGGCCTGGCCGGAAACGCCGCCGCCGAATACATTAACGCGAACATCAATGTTGTCGGTAAGCTTGGTTTCGGTCAGTGGCAGAACTGCCTGCTGGCGAATGATTTCAACCGGGAAGTAATTGCCCAGTTCGCGGCCGTTTACCACGACATTACCCTTACCTGACTGGATGATTACACGGGCTACGCTGCGCTTGCGGCGGCCTGTGCCGCGATAAGTTGTTTCTGCCATCGTTAATTCCTCTGTCTGCTATTACTTAGTTCAGTTTCATTGCTTCAGGCTGCTGAGCTGCATGTGGGTGATCGCCACCTGCATAGATCTTCAGCTTCTTCAGCATAGAGCGGCCCAGCGGGCCTTTTGGCATCATGCCTTTTACGGCTGCTTCGATGATGCGCTCAGGATGTTTTGCACGCTGTTTCTCAAGCGTAATGCTTTTAATACCACCGGCATAACCAGAGTGACGGTAGTACATCTTGGCCGCCTCTTTGTTGCCTGTTACTGCAATTTTTTCTGCATTGATCACGATCACGTGGTCGCCACAGTCAGCATGCGGTGTGTACTCGGCACGGTGTTTGCCGCGCAGCACAGTTGCGATCTGAGTAGACAGACGTCCTAAAATAAGATCAGTGGCATCAACGATGTACCATTTGCGTTCAACATCGCCGGGGCGAACAGTCCAAGTACGCATATTTTTCTCCATGTTTGCGGTCATTCTGACAGGCCATAAATGTGAGGTCTGTCCTGCAGGGGCGGCGCATTATAAGTGGGGCATGGTTGATGTCAATTACCCAAACGCGACATCAGAGATTTTCTTCCCCCCTCAGGCAGGGGTTATTGGCCCATGTGCTGTGAATCTGGCCACAATCTTGCTAATTGTACAGAAAATTTGGGCGTTAGCGCGGGGGCGGACAGATAATGAAGGATATTAAAACGGAAGCAGACCACCACATTTACCTGAGTCCTCCGAGAAAAATTCTTAACATGGTACTGTTTGATACGAGAACAACAGTCGGAAATGTGACGAACTGGGCGATTCTGGGGCTTATAATGATAGTCGTATCTGCCGCCATGCTCGACACCATTGATACGTATCATCATCTGTGGGGCGATTCGATTATCCGGTTTGAGTACTGGGTGTTATACGGCTTCGCTGTGGAGTATGTGCTGAGGGTCTACGCAGCCCGCAACCGTTGGCATTACATGCGCAGTTTTAACGGCATGGTTGATCTGGTGACGATATTGCCGCTGATTATTGTCGGGGACGCCTTTGTGATCGTGCGTCTGCTGCGTCTGGCGCGCGTGATCAGGGTGGCGATTTCATTTCCGGTGGTGCGTTCCCTGTTTGCTTCGCTCAAGGGTTCGGTCAGGCTGTTGATGGGCGTATTGGGCACCATTGCCCTGATCTCCGTGATGGTCGGCAATGTCATTTATATTCTCGAGCCGCAGACCTATTCCAATGCTTTTGAAGGTGTCTGGTGGTCGGTGGTGACGATGAGTACGGTCGGCTACGGTGATTTCGTGCCCCAGACTGCTGCAGGCAAGGTACTGGCAACGGGCCTGATCATGTCCGGCATCTGTATGTTTGCCATGGTGACTGCGGTGATTTCGGTGAAGGTGGGCCGCATGATCAATAATTCCGGCAATTGCATTGCCTGTCATCACAGTCTTTCACCTGATTATCTCTACTGCCCGCATTGTGCGCATGCCCAGGTGCAGGTGATGCACAGTAATATCGCTGATGATGATGTCTGAACGGCCAGGGAACTTGTTGGTTTCTCACTAATGAACTCAGCCGGAATTCGACAGTGATTCAGTTGCCGGCCAGGTGTTGAAGGATGTTTTTCCACTGAGTGAACAGCATGTAGAAGCCTTGATCTTCCAGCCAGTAGCTCTCGGTACAGTTGGGCAGTGATTGTTTAAAACGCTGCATCATGGATGCGGGGGCGTGGCGATCGGCCAGTCCATGCCAGATGATGGTGGGGCAGGTGATCTGTGCAGGCTCGATACGCCATTGGTTGAACAGGTGGAGCGTCTCATTTGCCATGTGGTAAACGCCCTGCCGGTTGGTTTCTGCGAAATCCCCGATCAACCGTTCCTTAAGCCTGTTTGTTGCCAGTGTTAACCGATCTCCTTCAGGCAGGCTTTTCATGACCAGTTCAAAATAGCTTTCCGGATTTTTGATGACATTCTGCATGGCGAAATTGAGAAAAGAGCGGGCTGCCAGCTGATTGGTTCGGGCCAGATGGAATATCATCCGGTTCATCGGAAGCAGCGTTTTACAGTCATCCTTTTCAGTGAACGGTGCAATGCTGCCGACAAGGTATAAGCGCTTCACCTTGTCGGGCAAGCCGGATGCCAGAGCCATGGCGTACATGCCGCCGACCGAGTGGCCGATAACATGGCAACTTTCTATGCCGAGTTCGCCAAGAAAATAGCGCATGTCCAGCAGCCACTGCTCCACAACATCAGCTTTGGTTGATGAGCTGAAGCCATAACCTGCGCGGTCGGGGACGATCAGGCGGATACCATGCCGGTCAAGGTTGTCGGTGATTTCGGATACCAACAGTCGGCAACCGGTAATTGCGTGGCAGAACAGTGTAGGCTGGCCTCCGGGATCGCCGTATTCGGCCCATGAAATTGTGCGTCCGGAAAGCAGCCGGGTCATTTTGCATAGTCGTTTGTCTGTAGAGGGTGCCTGTTCATGCTTTTCCCGCAGCAGTGTCAGGGCGGGGTTTAGCATGATCATCTTCATCAACTCCGCCTGATTATGGGCGCCGGTTTTGGCAAATACCTTTTTCAGGTGGGTGCGGGCCGTGTGGATACTGATAGCAAGCTCTGCAGCGACTTCTTCAAGGTTGCCCACGCCGTTGCACAACTCACAGGCGATGCGTGATTCCTGTCCGGTCAGGTTATAGATCTTTTGCAGGGTATCGGAGCATATGTGGCGGCGGGCTGAATGGTCGGCCAGAAAAATGGCCACCCGGTTGCGCTCAGGGTCATATGAGCAGATCCACAGGTTCAGGTTGTCCACGCGCAGCGTTTCACCCTGAGAGTGCCCGGTCATTACTCTGGTAACTGCCGCCGCAAAGGCCAGGGCAATCGCATTAAAATCATGAGCAGCCATTGGTTGCAAAAATGGTTATTTCGACAATAACAGATTAAATTTGGTTAAGACGGAGTGAGTGTTTCTTAGTCGAAGTTTGTCTTCACGAATATAACAATTATCATTATAAAACAATGCTTTATACATCATTTTGTGGTAGCCTGACAACATGAAAACACTCACTATTCCAACCACATCCATCATCTCACATTTCTCATCTATTGAAGACCCACGCATTGAAAGACGGAAACGACACGAGCTCAAGGACATCTTTTTT
>MNWZ01000081.1 GCA_001871925.1 Zetaproteobacteria bacterium CG1_02_53_45 | reverse complement strand
GACGGGCGTCTTGAGATCGACAACAATGCCGCAGAACGTTTCATTAAGCCATTTGTCATCGGCCGCAAGAACTGGTTGTTTTGCAACACTGCACCCGGCGCCACGGCCAGCGCTGTTATCTACTCACTGCTGCAGTCGGCCAAGGCCAATGAGCTGCCGCTGAACGAATGGCTGACATTTGTGCTGGAGGAGCTGCCTCGCTGCACCACCGATGATGAACGCCGGGCCCTGCTGCCACATAATTTTGATGTTCAGAAGCTGAAATTGGCATAGGTGGAAGCGTTAAACCCTTCCTTTGACGCTTACCTCATAACCGGCGGCGACACTCATAATAAAGAACAGGCTGAACAATAGTGCGAGTTTCAGGCCGCAGAGTTGTTTGCGCAGCAGCCATTCTGCCATGGCAAAGGCGTAGAAGCCGATGGCAAAGTGTCCGATGCGATCAAAATGATTGCGGCCATTGCTGCCGGGCAATGACTGTAGCCACTCAAACGGCACATTGGCAAAAGTGTAGTGGCCACCGACGGTGTGCCAGAACAGCCAGACGGCCATCAATGTATAGGCGGTATAGCTGAAGCTGAATGAGCGGTAGCTGATAACCAGAAACAGAAAAATCATTACGGCAGGTATAACCTCGGCAGTCCATACCTCACGCGAAACCGGATTTATCGCCAGGACGATAAAGAAGAGAGTGAACGCGGCGGCCAGCAGGTGAGGGTAATACTTTGCCAACATGATAGTTTTCTAGTCGCAGCGTCCGTATTTCCGGTTCAATGCTTTGGCATGCGTCCAGCAGATGCTTCCGGTCTCGGGCATATAGTCCATACGCCAGCACCAGTTGTTATGCAGTGTGCCGGGCGTATTGAACTTCGCTTCCGTACCCAGTTCCAGCAGATCCTGCATCGGGATGACGGCCATCTTGGCACATGAAGCCATGGCACATTCGATCATTGCCCACGGCATATCCTGTTCAGTGGCGTGTAATACGGTCAGCGCATGGTTGCGCACATTCGGCGGTGACTGATTGAACCAGCCGAGCGTGGTATCGTTATCGTGCGTGCCGGTATATACCACACTGTTCGGCTCATGGTTTTCCGGCAGGTACGGGTTGTCATCATCTCCGCCGAAGGCAAATAACAGGATTTTCATGCCGGGCAGTTCGAATTTCAGGCGCAGGGCTGTGACTTCATCGGTAATGATGCCAAGGTCTTCTGCAATCAACGGTAACTTGCCCAGTTGATCGTTAAGTGTTTGCAACAGGGCGTCACCGGGAGCTTTACGCCACTTGCCGATGATGCCGTCCTCGCTCTCGCCGGGGATAACCCAGAAAGACTCCAGAGCGCGAAAATGGTCGATGCGCAGCATATGCATGCGCTCAAGCTGTCGCTGGACACGTTGAACCCACCATTTGAAGTTGTCAGCCAGCAGTTGGTCCCAGTGGTAAAGAGGGTTGCCCCAGCGCTGCCCTGTTTCAGAAAAGTAATCCGGCGGTACGCCGGCTACTTCATCACACAGGCCCAGTTTGTTGATGGTGAAGAACTCGCGGTTAGCCCACACATCGGCTGAATCATGGGCGACGTAAATCGGCAAATCACCAAATAGCTGTACCTCATGCGCTTCGGCAAAAACTTTCAGTTCCTGCCACTGGCAGTCAAACAGGTACTGTTCAAAAACAGCCTGCCTGATCTGCTTGCCATGTTCCAGTCGTGCCACTTCCAGTGCTTTTGGTTTCCTGTCGCGCATATCCTGCGGCCACTGCCACCAGGCATGGTCACGAAATACGGTTTTCAGTGCAAAGAACAGTGCATAGTCATCCAGCCAGTAGCTGTTTTTGTTGCTGAAATCATCAACTTTGCGGGCCATTTCATCATTCTCCGCCAGCTGATTCCAGAACTGTTTTCCCGCCTTGTAACGCAGGGCTTCATGCAGCTGCGATGTATCACAGCGGCTTAAATCATCTTCACTGAGCCAGCCATATTTAACACAATCTCTCAGATCGAGCAGTTCCGGATTGCCGGCAAAGGAGGAGAGCGACTCATACGGTGAGCCGTGTCCGTGCGTCGGACCTAAAGGCAGGAACTGCCAGATATGGAATCCGGACTCACCAAGATGCTTGATAAATGAGCGGGCTTCCGCACCCAGTACACCCTTATGGAACGGGCCGGGCAGGGAGGTAATATGAAGTAGAACCGCCGATGTGCGGCGCTTCAGCCATGCATTCATGCTTAATCCTTTAAATGGTTTTTTATGTATGATCGATTGGCAGCGGTTCTGTTAGTCATTGCCACTGCCACGGCGCATGGTTCCACCGCCTTCAGCATTGCCGCCACCCTGCGAAATGCTTTCATCCAGAGATGATGGCACAGGGTGATTGATCAACTGGTACAGTTTTTTCAGGTGTCTGCGGTAGAGGTTGTCGAAATCACGTACGACAGCGCCCGGATTATAGTCACCGAACCACCAGCACCAGTCAGAGCCTTCGCAGATGCGCAGCTGTTCGGTCGCTTCCTGTTTCTGCTCCTCATTAAGGGAGTCAACCTGAGCGTCATAAGCCTTTTTCGCCTCGATCAACAGTTCCCATGCATGCGTTTTGGCTTTGTCGCCGATCCAGGTGGAGAGATTGCCGTAGACCCAGGAGCCGGCAGTCAGCTTGTTCAGCTTTTCAGTGGCCGGATGTTTATCCAGATACTCACTGAACGTGGTCAGTTCATAGTCATCATGTTCGGCAATGCTCTGATACAACCTGGTGAGAAACGGCAGGGCATTCTCATGGTAATGTTCCCATGCGTTTTCTCCGTCCATGATAATAGCTACAACCGGTGCATCCATGCCCTTTGTTCTGTGGTGAATGTTGGCCAGTTCATGCATGAAGTTGTTGATGGCATCCGAGGTGTTCCAGCGGCTGTATTCGAAGCCGAGCAGATCGGAAAGGCGGTCATCGCGGAAGAAACAGGTGATTTCCTCTTCACCTTCGCCAACCAGCCATGGGTGGTAGAGGTCACGGTTACCCTGCTGTTCGCGCAGGTTGAACTTCAGCGAGTGATGCAATACAGCTTCGCCGGTAGCACACCATGTGAAGCCGGACTGACCGAGCAGCGCCAGTGTCTGGTCGGATACCGCACCTTCAGCCGGCCAGCAACCGCTGGCTTCCAGTCCGAAGGTATGCATGTGCGACTTTTTGGCCAGATTGATGTGGTCCTGGGCGCGTTCACGGCCACCCGGATAAGGCTCATTCGGGATCATCGCATCGGTAACTGTTTCGCGGGCTGTGTTGAAATCGAGCATGAGCGGAATAATCGGGTGCGCATACGGTGTTGTAGTCAGCTCAACCTTGCCGGATTTTACCAGTTGTCGGTGCGTTGCCGGAATCTCGGAGAGCAGTGAGGCAATCAGGGTAAGCAGGTCGCGGCGATCCTGATATGAGAAATTGCGGGCTTTCTCAAGCAGTCTGCGGGCAACAAAATTGCGTTGGCGAACGGTTTCGCCCAACCAGGCCAGGTGATACCAGGTGACCAGATCGGTGAAGAAACTGTCACCCAGGTATTCCAGTGCATCGTTGTTTTTTGCATGTTCGGCCATATTCCACAAACGCGAGAAATCCGGATAACGGTGCAGGTTACGCTCATGGTTAAGGCGGAAGCAGCTTTCCAGCAGGTAGGCACGCTCTGCCTTGTTGAAGTGGCCGGTTTTTTCGGCCAGGGAAGCCAGCAGCGGATCATTCAACTCGGTGATTTTACCATCAAGGAAATCGAGCAGGTGACTGGCATAGTCTTCAATCTGGGCTGTCAGTGAGGGCACATAGTTGATCACCGCTTTGGCACGAGGCAATTGCATAAGAATTTCGGCCATATCGGTATAGTCTTTCATGGCATGCAGGTAGACCCAGGGCAGGTGATAGCGACCGGTATCTGCTTCACAGTAAAACGGCTGGTGCATATGCCAGTAAAAAACAACGGATAACGGCTTGGTGGTCATGGGGAATCTCCATATTCGATTTTGTTTAGCGATACACTGCTTGTGACAAGGTATCCATGCAGTCCTCCATGGACTGCCAAAATGAGGCATCTGTTAATGCCGGCGCGACGTTCTTGGAACAACAGAACTGATTCGCGCAGAGTCTTATACAGCAATTAGCAAGATTACAGCCAACTCATGCTTGTATAACCCTGTGCAGATAAGGGAACGGGCAGGCTTGAATCAGCCTGCCCGTTCCCTGTATCAGGTATTATGCATTTCCTGGCCAAGCATTTCGGGTGTGACCAGTACAATGCCGCCTTCAGAAACATAAAAGCGTTTGGCATCCTCTTCCCTGTTTTCACCGATCACGGTGCCTTCGGGGATGACTGTGCCTTTATCAATAACGCAGCGTTTGATGCGGCAGTTATGCCTTATTTCCACATCCGGCAGAATAACGGAGTCTTCTACCACGGAATATGAATGCACACGCACGTTGGAGAACAGCACTGAACGACGAACCGTGGAACCGGTAATCAGGCAGCCTCCCGAAACCAGTGAATCCACCGCCATGCCGCGCCGATCTTCGTCGTCAAAGGCGAACTTGGCCGGCGGCAGTTGATCCTGATAGGTCCAGATCGGCCAGTTATTGTCATACAGGTTCAGGTCCGGCGCGATTTCTGCCAGATTGATATTGGCTTCCCAATATGAATCGACTGTGCCGACATCACGCCAGTAGCCGGAAGCACTGGTATTGCCGTCCATGAACGGGAAGGCGAAGATATTGGCATTTGTGATGGCATGCGGAATCAGGTCATGGCCGAAATCGTGCGAGGATGAGTCATCATTGGAGTCTTCCTTGAGTCGTTCACGCAGATAATGGGCGGAAAAGACATAAATGCCCATGGAGGCCAGTGCCTTGCTATCATCATCCGCAATAGGTTTCGGTTTTTTCGGCTTTTCGGCGAATTCGACAATGCGCGACGCTTCATCAATAGCCATCACGCCAAACGACGAGGCTTCCTTCAACGGTACCGGAATGCAGCCGACAGTGACATCGGCACCTTTGGAAACATGGGCCGCAATCATTTTGCCGTAATCCATCTTGTAGATATGGTCGCCGGCCAGAATGAGTACATATTCAGGGTCATAATGACGGATAATATCCAGATTCTGGTAAACTGCATCGGCCGTGCCGACATACCAGCCTTCACCCATGCGCTGCTGGGCAGGCAGTACTTCGACGAATTCGCCGAACTGACCGGACATGAATGACCAGCCACGTTGCAGATGCCGCTGTAGTGAGTGTGATTTGTACTGGGTGATGACAGAGATGCGGCGGATGCCCGAGTTGATGCAGTTGGACATCGGGAAATCGATAATTCTGAATTTGCCACCGAACGGTACCGCGGGTTTTGCACGCCAGTCTGTCAGTGCCTTCAGACGTGACCCTCTGCCTCCGGCCAGCACCAGTGCGACGGTATTTGCAGTCAGCTTACTGATGTTACGCACCATATGCGGACCAACGCGATCCTCTATGTGTGGAACCATAACAACCTCCCCCCTTTGTTTGATAAGTGGAACGTATCCTAGCATTATGCATCACTGTTTGCCATGTGGTTTAACGACCTTTGTTCCGATAGTATGTCGGCAGCCAGGGAGGCTCTAAAGAAGCACAGACATCTGCTTTTCAGGATTGAAACAGGGAGACACCATCTGAGTGGAACTCTCTGCTGCCTTGATTGTATGGATGCGCCGAATATGGATGTGCTGACGTTTAAGGGCCAGCAGGAGAGGGAGTATTAACATGCAGATGAAGAGCGTTTCAACCCAGCCTTTTGAGGGGCAGCGTCCGGGTACATCAGGGTTGAGAAAAAAGGTGAAGGTGTTTCAGCAGCAGTATTATCTGGAGAATTTCGTGCAGTCTGTCTTCGACAGTATCGGCGATTTCCAGGGGCATACGCTGGTGGTTGGCGGCGATGGTCGTTTTTATAATCTCGAGGCGACCCAGACCATTCTGAAAATGGCGGCAGCCAGCGGTTTCAGCAAGGTTCTGGTCGGTCAGAACGGCATTCTCTCAACCCCGGCCGCATCGTGTGTGATTCGCAAATACAACGCCTATGGCGGGCTGATTCTCTCCGCCAGTCATAACCCGGCGGGCCCTGATGAAGATTTCGGTATCAAGTACAATATCGGCAATGGCGGCCCGGCTCCGGAATCGGTGACCGAAGCCATTTTTGAACAGACGGAGAAAATCGAGTGGTTCCAGATCGCTGACTGCGATGATATTGACCTGTCCCGCATCGGTTCCGCCCAACTGGCCGGTATGACTGTCGAGGTGATTGATTCGGTCGCTGATTATGCTGAATTGATGCAGTCGTTGTTTGATTTCGAGGCTATCCGTGAACTGCTGGCCGGCGATTTTTCCATGGCTTTTGATGCCATGCATGCGGTAACCGGACCTTATGCCACAACCATTTTTGAAGATATGCTGGGTGCGCCAGCAGGTACGGTGATGAACGGCGTACCGAAAACCGATTTCGGTGGTGGTCATCCCGATCCGAACCTCACCTATGCGCATGAACTGGTGGATGTGTTGTATGGCGATAATGCGCCGGACTTCGGCGCCGCATCCGATGGTGACGGCGACCGCAACATGATTCTGGGTAAGCACTTTTTTGTCACACCGAGTGATTCCCTGGCAGTGATTGCCGCCAATGCTGAATTGATTCCGGGTTACAAGGGGGGCATTGCCGGTATCGCGCGCTCCATGCCGACATCGGGCGCGGCTGATCGCGTGGCACAAGCTATGGGATTGACCTGCTACGAAACACCGACCGGCTGGAAATTTTTCGGTAATCTGATGGATGCAGGCAAGGTCACCATGTGCGGCGAAGAGTCTTTCGGTACAGGCTCCAACCATGTACGGGAAAAGGATGGCCTGTGGGCAGTACTGTGCTGGCTGAATATTCTGGCGGCGCGCAAAGAGTCGGTAGAAGCAATTATCAGTGAGCACTGGGCCCGCTTTGGTCGCAATTACTACTCACGTCACGATTATGAGGGTGTGGATTCGGCAGCTGCAACACAGGTGTTGCAGAATGTGCGCGATCAGTTTGTTTCACTCTGTGGCACTGAGTTGGCTGGACGCACTGTGGGCAGCTGCGATGATTTTGCCTATACCGACCCGGTGGACGGCAGTGTTAGCGAAAATCAGGGTGTGCGTGTACTGTTTGAGGATGGTTCGCGCATTATCTTCAGATTATCCGGCACCGGTACCAGTGGGGCAACGATTCGCATCTATCTGGAGTCGTTTGAAGCTGATGTGAACAAGCAGGGCATGGATGCTCAGGATGCATTGGCTGGTTTTATTACTGCTTCCGATGACATTTCCGGCCTGCGCAAACTGACCGGTCGCGACAAACCGACCGTCATTACCTGACAGATTGTTGGTTGTTTGGTTGAACCAGAGAATATTTAAGCGAGGAATTGCTGCATGAAAAGTCCTATCCTACCTAATGAAGCATGGGCCATTATAGAGGCCCGCAGTTACGACCCTTTCGGTTGGCTGGGCAGGCATGAACATGAAAAAATCGGTGTGGTTGTCCGCGCCTTCAAACCCCGTGCTGAAAAACTGTGGTTGCTGGTTGAAGGCCAGAAACCGGTTGCCATGCCAAGGATTGAAGGCAGCGATATCTTTGAGCTGCACTGGAAGCAGGGCGATTTTACCACCAACTATCGCTTCCGTATTGAAAACAGGGAAGGGCACACTTGGGAGGAGGAAGACACCTACCGCTTTGGCCCGATTCTCGGTGAAATGGACCTGCATCTGATCGGTGAGGGCAACCACTTCGAAAAGTATAAGATTATGGGCGCGCATGTGCGTGAGAATGAGGGCGTCTGGGGTGTCGGTTTTGCCGTTTGGGCGCCATCGGCCAGCCGCGTCAGTGTGGTGGGTAACTTCAATCACTGGGATGGTCGCGAGCACCAGATGCGCATACGCGGATCCTCCGGCGTTTGGGAAATTTTTGCACCGGGCCTGTGTGAAGGTGAGGTGTACAAGTTTGAGATTCGTACCCAGAGCGGCGCCATTCTCGAAAAAACCGACCCTTATGCGCAGCAGATGGAAGTGCGCCCGAATACCGCCAGTGTGGTGCACAATTCGCGCAAATATCAGTGGAATGATGAGGCCTGGGTGAAATCGCTGCCCCAGACGCAGGCAGCAGACAAACCGATGAATATTTACGAGGTGCATCCGGGGTCCTGGCGCAGGGCAGGGAGCGACTACCTCAACTATCGCGATCTGGCCCATCAGATGGTCGAATATTGCCAGTGGATGGGTTACACCCATATCGAACTGATGCCGGTCACCGAACATCCGTTTGACGGCTCCTGGGGTTACCAGACTGTCGGTTATTTTGCCCCGACCAGTCGTTTCGGCTCGCCGGATGATTTCCGTTATTTTGTTGATTACTGCCACCAGAACAATATCGGTGTCTTCCTTGACTGGGTACCGGCCCATTTTCCCAAGGATTCACACGGGCTTGCCCGTTTTGATGGCACGCCGTTGTATGAACATGAAGATCCGAGGCTCGGCGAGCACAAGGATTGGGGTACCTATATTTTCAACTTTGGCCGCAATGAGGTGCGCAACTTTCTGACTGCTTCAGCACTGTTCTGGCTTGATCAGTTTCATATTGACGGCCTGCGCGTTGATGCCGTGGCATCCATGCTTTACCTTGATTATTCACGCGAAGCAGGCGAGTGGACACCGAATAAATTCGGTGGCCGTGAGAATCTCGAAGCGGTTGAGTTCCTTAAACAGTTCAACTGTCTTGTGCACGAACGTTTTCCCGGCACTGTCACCATGGCTGAAGAGTCTACTTCGTGGCCGATGGTCAGCCGTCCGACCTATCTGGGAGGCCTCGGCTTTACCATGAAATGGAATATGGGCTGGATGAACGACACGCTCTCCTATTTCGAGAATGATCCGATTCACCGCTCCTACCACCATCATGCACTGACTTTCTCCATGGTCTATGCCTTTACCGAGAATTTCATTCTGCCGTTCTCACACGATGAAGTGGTGCATGGCAAAGGTTCGATGCCTGAGAAAATGCCGGGTGATGACTGGCAGAAATTCGCCAATCTGCGCCTGCTTTATGGTTTTATGTATTCACACCCGGGCAAAAAATTGCAGTTCATGGGGCTGGAGTTCGGTCAGTGGCCGGAGTGGGATTACGACAGCTCACTGTCATGGGATCAGGCTAACTTCATGCCGCACCGCGGTCTGCAGTTGATGCAGCGCGATATGAACCATCTGTATAAGGATGTGCCGGCACTGCATGAGGTTGATTTTGAAGGCGGAGGCTTCCAGTGGTTGGACTGCAATGATGCCGGGCACTCGCTGCTCAGCTTTATCCGTCGCGACAAAAACGGCGGTATTGTTGTTATCGCCCTGAATCTGACACCGGTACCGCATCACAACTACCGTCTGGGCGTACCGGAGCCTGGCGTGTACTGTGAGGTAATGAATACCGATTCAGAGCTGTATGGCGGTTCCAATCTCGGTAATGCCGGTGGTGTTGAAACTGAAGAGAGGCCATGGATGAATCAGCCCTACTCGGTTTCGATGGTGTTGCCGCCACTCTCCTGTGTGATTCTGCGACCTGAGCTGTAGGTTCTATATTGCTGATTCATTGCAGGAATGCAATGAATCAGCTCTTCTCCAGGCAAGCGTTGATGTATTCAGCACTTCTCTAGGAGTCTGTCGGACTTATGAGAAATCTACTGCGCGGCAGGGATAGCGGCCAAAAACATCCTGATTTATCGTTACATAGTTACCACTATGTGCCTCAAAATCATGCTATTTTTGACTCGCCCCCCCACCTGCTCGCTACGATCACCCTAAGTCCGACAGGCTCCTAGCTGGTTATGTACGACCTGACTCAGGTGATGAATCGAGTAGGGCTTG
>MNWZ01000130.1 GCA_001871925.1 Zetaproteobacteria bacterium CG1_02_53_45 | reverse complement strand
TGCCCCGCTTTGGGTAGTGCCCTTCTATAACAGATATTAACACTGACCAAGGCATCACTGCTTCCATTTCATTCAGAAATAACTCTCGGCGAGTCAGACGTTTCTTCGATTGATACTCAAGTTCTGCAAAACTCGACTGTTTATTCATGGATGAACCCCAGATGTTTGATCCAATAATTATCGCATATCCAGAGAATAAATCAGCATCTCCCTAATACAATCCGGACTTGCAATCGCTTTGTGATGGGTGAGGTTTCAGCCTGCTGGCAACCGGTTGTTCGACAGGACAATAGTCACATTATATTAGTTGTTGATAATATAATAATCTTTAGTAGTGTTCGCCAATATTTGTATGGGTGGAGGTTTATACAATGAGTACCCAACGTCTAACCACAGTGACGCGCGTGATGCATTTTTGCATGATCATCACAGTGGCATTCCAGCTTATCAGTTCTTTACTGATGTTTGTCCCGGAGCCGGGCAAGCTGGTGACCTATGAAACTGTTCTGTTTTCCCTGCATATTATGCTGTTCGGCTGGGGAGCATTTTTAATCAGTAGTATTTATGCGATGACCCGTTTTGCCGAAAAAGATGCCTGGGGACGACTGGTTCCCTGGTTCTCCAAGCGTCACCGCTCCGCTTTTTTTAAATCTGCTAAAGAAGAACTTCCCGGTGTGTTTACCGGCAATCTTGCCCCGCCTGAAAGTCGCACTGCTATGGCCGGGGCCATGCATGGTCTCGGTTTCCTGACCCTGATCGCGCTGGGTGCAACCGGAGCATATGTGATGAATGGGGTGCGTTCTGACGGTACAATGACTGAGGATATGCTGTTGATGTTTCAGGCGCATGAATTCTTCGGCACTGTGATCTGGACTTTCCTGGCCTGCCACGTGGGCATGGTGGTTTACCACCTGATTCTGGGCCATAAGCATATTCTCGATATATTCCAGCGTCCTGATATCAAGTGGAAATAGGAAGGGGCAGAGTGATGAATTTTCGATTAAGCAGTCTGTTTGCTCCCATGCTTGCCGCACTCTTGATGCTGCCAGCCATAGCTGGTGCAGAAGAAGCCCCTAAACATGGTGATGCCATGACTGATGAGATGGGCATTGAGTTTATCTATATCGGTCCGGGCAAGTTTGTTATGGGGACACCTGAAAACGAGCCGGGACGGTATCCGGACGAAGTGCAGCATGAGGTAGAGATTAAAAAAGGTTTCTGGATGGCCAAATACGAAACCACATTCGAGCAGTATGATGAGTTCTGCAAGAAGACAGGTAATTCGCGCGCACGTGATGAACAATGGGGTCGCGGCAAGATGCCTGTGATTCATGTGAAATGGCAGGATGCCCAGATGTATGTGCACTGGTTGTCCAAACAGACCGGTTTTAAATATCGCCTGCCAACTGAAGCTGAGTGGGAATATGCGGCCCGCGCCGGCACAACCACAGCTTTTTCCTGGGGTGATAACCCTGCCGATTTCCCGGACTACGCGTGGAACAGCACCAATGCCGACAAGAGATCACATCCGGTAGGTCAGAAGAAACCCAATCCGTGGGGCCTGTACGACATGCACGGCAACGTGTGGGAGTGGACCGGATCCTATTACAATGAGGATTTTGAAGGCGAAGAGAAGCAATACAGTGACAAGGATTCCAACCGCAATCGCTCGGTTCGCGGTGGCGCCTGGTACTTCTTCCCTAAAGGACTGCGTTCGGGCGACCGTCGCGTGTATCACCCGCGCTATCGTTTGCCGTATATCGGTTTCCGCATCGTTCGCGAACAGTAATAATACTTGAAACATGTAAAAAGGGCTGCCTTCGGGTAGCCTTTTTTTTTATCTGCGTGGAATCGCAGGCAGTTGTATGTAGTATTCAGCATCATATTTTTTACTAGGGTTACTATCATGAATGAAACAGCCAAACAGCACCGCCGCATTACGGATGTACCGCCACTGGATAAAACTGCCGAAGGTCTGGTCAGTGGCATCCAGCGCCATTTCCTGCGCACCCTGGGGCAGCACTCCAGCAGTACGGATTACCACTACCGTTATCGTGCTCTGGCGCATGCAGTGCGTGATCATCTGATGGAGAACTGGAAGAGCACCAAGGACGCCTACGAAGCCAAGGATGGCAAGCGCGCCTATTATCTGTCGCTGGAATTCCTGATGGGTAGAGCGCTTGGCAATGCCGTTCTCAACTTGGGTCTTGAGCCGGAGGTTGAGGAGGCGCTCAATACATTGGGTCTTGCTCTGGAAGAGAAGATCGAACATGAAAATGATGCGGGCCTTGGTAATGGCGGTCTGGGACGACTGGCCGCCTGTTTTGTGGACAGCTGTGCGACCCTGCAGTTGCCGGTGATCGGTTATGGCATCCGTTATGAATACGGTATGTTCCGCCAGCGCATTGTTAACGGTTATCAGGTGGAAGATCCTGATCACTGGCTGGTGAACGGTAACGTATGGGAGATCGAACGCCCTGAATACAAACAGCGTGTACATTTCGGTGGCCGTACCGAGTGTTATCACGATGACAATGGTGTGAGGCGCTGCCATTGGGTGGATTCCCATGATGTGGTGGCAATCCCGTTTGATACGCCAGTTCCGGGTTATAAAAACCGTACGGTGAATACACTGCGTTTGTGGAAATCAACCGCTACTGACGAGTTTGATCTGGGTGAATTCAATGCCGGCAGTTATCCTGAATCGGTAGCGCAGAAAAATGAGGCCGAGCATATCTCGATGGTGCTCTATCCGAACGACTCCAGCGAGAACGGCAAGGAACTGCGTTTGAGGCAGCAGTATTTTCTGGCCTCTGCCAGTATTCAGGATGTGATTCGCCAGTGGGTGGCGGTACATGGCACTGATTTCAGCCAGTTCGCCGAAAAGAACTGTTTCCAGCTCAATGATACGCATCCAACCGTATCCGTAGCTGAGCTGATGCGTATCCTGATTGATAAATACCGGCTTGGTTGGGATGAAGCGTGGGCGATTACTTCGAAAACCATGGCTTATACCAATCATACACTGCTGCCTGAAGCACTGGAGCGCTGGCCTGTTTACCTGTTCGGCCGTTTGCTGCCGCGTATCCTCGAGATCATTTACGAGATTAATGCGCATTTTCTTTCCGAAGTTGCCAAGCGTTGGCCGGGTGATATTGAGCGCCAGCGCCGCATGTCGATTATCGAAGAGGGCAATGTACAACAGGTGCGCATGGCTTATCTGGCACTGGTTGGCTGCTTCTCGGTCAATGGCGTGGCACAGCTGCACTCTGACCTGCTGGTGGAAGGGTTGTTTGCAGATTTCTATGCCCTGTGGCCGGAGAAGTTCAATAACAAGACCAACGGTGTCACTCAGCGCCGCTGGATGGCCTGGTGCAATAAGCCGATGTCGAAGCTGATCAGCGAAAGTATCGGTGAGGGCTGGGTTACAGACCTGAGCCAGTTGCGTGCTCTGGCACCTCTGGCTGATGATGCCGGCTTCCGTAAAAAATGGGCGGCTTGTAAGCGTGAGAATAAAAAGCGTCTGGCAGCAGTCGTTCAGAAAGAGTGCGGCGTCACATTCAATCCGGATGCCATGTTTGATATTCAGGTGAAACGCATCCATGAATACAAACGCCAGTTGTTGAACCTGCTGCATGTGGTGCATCTGTATGCCCGCATCAAACGCGGCGATACAGCCAACTGGACGTCGCGTTGTGTGCTTATTGGTGGCAAGGCGGCGCCGGGTTACTACATGGCCAAGCAGATCATCAAACTGACCAATAACATTGCTGATGTGGTGAACAATGATCCGGATGCCGACGATAAGCTGAAAGTGGTGTTCTTCCCGAACTACCGTGTTTCCGCTATGGAAGTGATAGCACCTGCTGCAGATCTTTCCGAACAGATCTCTACTGCCGGTAAGGAAGCATCAGGTACCGGTAACATGAAGTTCATGATGAACGGTGCTATGACCATCGGTACACTCGATGGTGCCAATATCGAAATTCGTGAAGAGGTGGGAGAAGAGAACTTCTTCCTGTTCGGCTTGAATGCTGAACAGGTCGAGGCTACGCGCGGCCACTATGATCCGAATGGCATTATTGCCGGTGATGCGGATTTCACTCATGTGATGGAACTGCTTGAGTGCGGTCACTTCAGCCAGTTTGAACCGGGCTTGTTCTCATCAATCACCCATGCGATTCGTAATCCGAATGATCCATGGTTGGTGGCAGCCGACTTCCGCTCTTATATCGATGCACAGCAGGAAGCTGCAAAAGCATTCCATGATCAGGATCGCTGGCAGAAGATGAGTGTGCTTAATACTGCATATAGCGGCAAGTTCTCTACCGACCGTACCATGCAGGATTATAATCGTGATATCTGGAAGCTTGAGCCTGTTGCGCCGAACGATTTAGTTCGTTCATAAGCAACAGAAAGTGAAAAAAGCGCGGAGGTTACAGCCTCCGCGCTTTTTTTATGACTGGCTTTCAGGGAAATGTATGCGGATGTTGCCACTGCTGGCATTGGTCAGTATCTGTTCAATTTCCTGTTGTCTGCCAACTTCGATGTCGACATGCATTTCGGCATCATGCTGGTAAAAAGTTTGTTTAATGGTGATATTTAAACCATCCAGCAGGTGACGGGCCTGACTCTCCAGGGCAAACGGAATATGTAATACGGCGGGCAGCGTGGCGATACGCAGGCTTAGAGGCAGGGCATCTATTGCCTGTTGTACGCAGGATGCATAGGCGCGAACCAGGCCGCCCGCACCGAGTTTGATGCCGCCGAAATAGCGGCTGACTACCACCACGATTTCACCGATACCTTTGTGTTGCAGGACGTTCAACATCGGTTTCCCCGCAGTGCCCTGCGGCTCTCCGGCATCCGAGCTGGCCCGCTCTATCGATTCTACCGGATGGCCGGCAATATAGGCCCAGCAGTGGTGGCGCGCTTCGGGTTGCTGGGTTTTAACCCGTTCGATAAAAGCCACAGCATCGGCCCTGGTTTCGGCATGAGCGATATCAGTGATAAAGCGGCTGCGTTTGATCTCCTGTTCGACACAGATATGTTCAGCCGGAATGGAGTAGGAGGATCTCACGTCTCCGGATTTGCAATGGCGGCAGCACCCAGCAGACCGGCATTGTCATAGAGTGTCGAGCGCAGCACTTCAACTTTACATTTCTGTGGTGATATCAGGTTGATATCGAGCTCGGCTTTCAGGGCAGGGTGAAGAATGGACCAGGCTCCGCTCAAGCCGCCGCTCACGGTGATCGTGGTGACATCTAGCAGTTTTACCGCTTCGGCAATAGCCATGCCCAGATACTGGCCTGCTTCCTGCATGATTTTTTCAGCACAGGGGTTACCTTGCAAGGCCAGTTCGAAGACTGTTTTTGCATCACACTGCTCACCGCATTGCTCGGTAAAACGTCTGACGATAGCGCTGGCCGAGGCATAGGCCTCAACGCAGCCGTGATTGCCACAGCCGCACAGTCGCCCGTCGTGGTGCTCGATGCAGAGGTGCCCGAACTCCATGGCCATGCCGTGTTCTCCTGAATAGGGGAGGCCATTGAGGATCAGGCCGCTGCCGATACCTGTGCCGAGTGTGATATGCAGCAGGTTGGATTGACCCTTGCCGGCACCATATCGATGCTCGCCAATGGCGGCACACAAGGCGTCATTCTCAACTGCAACGTGGATGCCCAGTTTGTCGGCCAGGCGTTGTGCCAGAGCAAAATCTTTCAACATTGGCAAATTGGGCGAACTGGCCAGCCGTCCGCTCTGGCTGTGGAAAAAACCCGGGAAACCCATACCCAGAGCGGTTGCGCCATGTTGTTGTATAAACGGTTGAATAATGCCGGCCAGGGTGTCGATAATATGGGTTTCAGCGCTCTGCTGTGATTGCAGGCTATGCCGGCTCAGTTCAGCCGTAGTGCGCTTTTCATCAATGATATGCCCATTCTGACTTACCAGTGCCAGGCGAATGTTGGTTCCGCCGATATCTGCAGCAAGGACCGGTTTCATGCCTTGAGCAGCGCCTGATAAAGATCGGCATACCTGATTGCCGAAGCTTGCCAGGAGGAGTCGCGTTTAAGGGCGTTGCTGCGGATGCGCGACCAGATGGTGCTGTTGCGGTAAAGCGTGATGGTCAATTCCAGTGCTGCGTCGAAGGCTTGCGGGGTGGCATCAGTGAAGTGAACACCGGTCGCCTCACCTTTTACCTGACTGTAATCAACCACCGTATCTTTCAGGCCGCCTGTCGCACGCACGACAGGCACAGTGCCGTAACGCATGGCCATGAGTTGCCCCAGCCCGCATGGCTCGAAGCGCGATGGCATAAGGAAGATATCGCCGCCGGCATAGATACGGCGGGCAAGTCCTTCATTGAAGCCGCGCCAGAAATGCATCTGTTTGGGGTTGGCATCAGCGATATGGTGCAGGGCGTGCTCACTGTGCGGGTCACCGGAGCCCAGTACAGCCAGTTGATAACCGCGATCAATCCAGCTCTGCGCATTGGCCAGTAACAGATCGATGCCTTTCTGGTCGGCCAGACGTGAAATCAGGACCAGCAGAGGTGTGTCGGCAGAAACTTCTAGGCCGAACTCTTCCTGGATGGCAGCTTTGCACTGCTTTTTACCGGCCGTATGACCTGCCTTGAAGTTGGCGGCAAGTGCTGTATCGGTGGCCGGATCCCACTCCGCGATATCGAGGCCGTTGACGATGCCCGAAAGCTTGCCGGTATGCAGTTGCAGAAAGCCGTTCAGTTCACAACCGTATTCAGGGGTGAGGATCTCTTCGGCATAGGATGGGCTGACCGTTGTAATGGCGTGGGCTGAAGCAATGCCGGCTTTCATGCAGTTGATCTGGCCGTGGAACTCGAAGTCACCAGGATGGAAATGGTGGCTAGGAATACCGAGGCGATGAATCCAGTTGGCCGGGAAGTTGCCCTGGTAAGCAAGATTATGAATCGTGTATACGGTTTTGGCCTGGGCAATGCGGGCATGGTGCTGGTACTGGGTCTTCAGGAGCAGCGGAATCATGCCGGTCTGCCAGTCGTGACAGTGGATAATATCGACCTTTTCCTTCAACCGGGCTGCAGCTTCCAGTGCCACACGATCAAACAACATATAACGCAGCAGATTGTCCTCGTAGGCACCACCGGCCGGGCCATACAGGCCTTCGCGATCGTAGAGGTCATCCTGCTCGACCAGAATAAAATGCAGGCCGTTCACCGTAGCTTCATGCAGCGGGCAGTAGCGTTGTACGCCGTCAGCCCACATTTCGACAGTGACGTTCATTGGTGTGGTGACCGTCTTGCTGGCGGCCAGTTGGCGGCGATAGAAGGGCAGGATAACTGTCACCTGATGCCCCAGTTGTTTCAGTGCATGCGGCAGGGAGCCTGTCACATCAGCAAGGCCTCCTGTCTTGGCTAAAGGTGATGCTTCAGATGCAATAAAGACAATATTCAACCTGACCATATTTCCCTCCCCGTGCGAACAAGCCAAGACTAGCACTGTTGTGCGGGGCAAAAAACAGTTGTTCTTTTGTAGCTATCGGATGTCTTGAAAAAAGTATGCTGTTCCTGCTGCGACCTTTATAAATGAGTTTACGGATATTCTGAAAAACTCAGAGTATCCGGGCAGGCTATGCATGTTATGTCATAATCCGGCAGGAAAGCCGGGTTGGATGGCTCCGCCGACTTTAAGCGAACGGAACGATGTCGCGAGTCAAAATCATGCGCTGTAAGTGCCTGATTTCCATGCCACGCATCCATGTCTGGCACCCATCGGGCGTAATGCGTGCAGGATTGCTATCCTGCAATCTTGTGTGAGCAAGGGCGACGACGCTTTTGCCCTTGCGGGCTGACCATTTCGCAGGAAGCGAAATGACATGACCATCAGGAACCGAAGGTGAACCACATGGATGTGGTGAGTATTTTTGCCGGGATGGCAATAAATCAGCATCTCCCTGGATGCTCCTGTAGTTGAGTTCTTTTGAACTGGCACTATCCTGTGGGTGAAACGGCAAGGTATCGATATGCTGTACGGAGGAGGGGGCGTGTCTGAACTGACTCAAACAAGCCAATGGCAGAAACTGGCGCAACATGCAGAAGAGATGAAACAGGTACATATGCGAGATCTGTTCGCCGATAACCCTGACCGTTTTGAGAAATTCTCCACCCACTTCAACGATATACTGGTTGATTACTCCAAGAATATTATCACTGAAGATACCATGAAGATGTTAATGGATCTGGCTCGTGCCCGTGATGTTTCCGGCTGGACCGGACGCATGTTTAACGGTGACCGGATCAATAACACTGAAAACCGCGCTGTATTGCATACCGCACTGCGCAACCGCTCGAACAGACCGGTGATGGTTGACGGCCACGATGTGATGCCGGATATCAACCGGGTACTGCAGCAGATGCGTGAATTTACCGAGGCTGTACGTTCGGGCGAATGGCGCGGTTGTACGGGCAAACGTATTACCGATGTGGTGAATATCGGTATCGGCGGCTCTGACCTGGGCCCTGTGATGGTTACCGAGGCATTAACGCCCTACGGACGTGACATGCTGCATATGCACTTCGTTTCCAATGTTGACGGTACGCATATGGTTGAAACCCTGCGCCATCTGTCGCGTGAAACCACGCTGTTTGTCATTGTATCCAAGACCTTTACCACGCAGGAGACGATTACCAATGCACGCACGGCGCGTGACTGGTTCCTCACCCGTGGAGGCACCAAAAAAGGTGTGGCCAAGCATTTCGTTGCCGTTTCCACCAATGCCAAGGCGGTATCGGCCTTCGGCATCGATACAGCCAATATGTTCGAGTTCTGGGACTGGGTGGGTGGTCGTTACTCGTTGTGGAGTGCGGTTGGCCTCTCCATTGCGCTGTATATCGGCATGGACCATTTCGAGGAGCTGCTCGAAGGTGCGCACGAGATGGATGAGCATTTCAGAACCGCACCGCTGGAAGAGAATATCCCGGTGATTCTGGCCATGCTCGGTGTCTGGTATAATAATTTCTTCGATGCCGATTCCTATGCCATGCTGCCATATGATCAGTATATGCACCGCTTTTCGGCCTATTTCCAGCAGGGTGATATGGAGAGTAACGGCAAATGCGTGACGCGCGATGGCAAACCGGTTGATTACTCCACCGGCCCGATTGTCTGGGGTGAACCGGGCACCAACGGTCAACACGCCTTTTATCAGCTGATTCATCAGGGTACCAAGCTGATTCCGTGTGATTTTATGGCGCCGGTTGAGACCAAAAATCCTGTCGGTCGTCACCATCCGATGCTGTTATCCAATTTCTTTGCCCAGACCGAGGCATTGATGTGCGGCAAAACCGAAGCCGAGGTGCGTGCCGAACTTGAGGATGAGGGGGTCAGCGGCGACGAGCTGGAAGCGCTGGTGCCGCATAAGATATTTCCGGGTAACAAACCGACCAATTCGATTCTGTTCCAGCGCCTGACGCCGAAAACACTGGGAGAGTTGATTGCCATGTATGAGCAGAAGATTTTTGTGCAAAGCATTATCTGGGGTGTGAATGCCTATGACCAGTGGGGTGTGGAGCTGGGTAAACAGCTGGCGAGAAAGATTCTGCCTGAACTGGAAGATTTCGAAGATGTGCGCAGCCATGATGCGTCGACGAACGGTCTGATCAATTACTATAAGGAGCACAGGAAAGAGTAAGTCCTGCTCCTCCGCAGTTTTATCCTTGTCCGATGCCCGGCATGTAAGACGTTATAATGTTTTGACGTTAAAATGTTAAAACACTGAGCCTCTTGCAAAAGTCTTCAAACCTGCTGAATTCAGCCTTTGAGAAGAGGCGAAAAAACTCCCTTCTGGTAGGGTAAGTCATCGACGACAACC
>MNWZ01000114.1 GCA_001871925.1 Zetaproteobacteria bacterium CG1_02_53_45 | reverse complement strand
TATAACAGATATTAACACTGACCAAGGCATTACTGCTTCCATTTCATTCAGAAATAACTCTCGGCGAGTCAGACGTTTCTTCGATTGATACTCAAGTTCTGCAAAACTCGACTGTTTATTCATGGATGAACCCCAGATGTTTGATCCAATAATTATCGCATATCCAGAGAATAAATCAGCATCTCCTTAGCTTACCATGAGGCATAAGGCGTGTTTACAAGCGCGGCGTTGTAATAGCGGGGGTCACCCGTGACCTCTTCACCAATCCAGTCAGGAAGTACAATGCTCTGCTCAGGATACTCCAGCTCCACTTCGGCCAGAATCAGGCCAGAGTTTTCGCCAAGAAACTCATCAACTTCCCAACAGGTTCCTTCTACATCAATGTGGTAGCGCTTCTTTTCAATCAGCGGCTTCAGGCAGAGGTGATCGAGCAAATCTTTCGCATCATGCAGTGGAATCGGGTATTCAAATTCACGACGTGTCATGCCTTCACTTTTGCCCTTGATCGTCAGCCAGGCCTGATCACCTGCAATGCGGACGCGTGCGCTGCGCTCGGGATCCACAGACAGGTAACCCTGACGGTACAATATGCCTTCACCTGGCGGCCTCCGGCTCGTCTGAGACAGTAGAAATTTCCGCTCGATTTCAGTACCCATGTTCGGTTACCTCTGAATTCCAGCCACAGATCGGGCGCAGCAGAGGGTTGTTGCGATGGCTGACAGTGCTGCCGATATGTTCATGCCGGCGCCCTTGCCAGCATCCGTTTGACGCGATGGCGGTTTTTTTTGTGTGCAAACTTTTTGAAACAGCGGGCAAAAGCCTGGCGCGATTTTTCCTGCGCCCGTGCAACTGATCAATCAACACGTCCATGGCATGATCGGAGTCTTGAGATAAAGCGCCTGCGTTTTTCATTTCCCGGCTAATCGCCTGCAATGTGCTGCTCTGGACTGTCAAATCCTGAAACATGCCGAGATTATTCTGCAGCCGTTTCACCTGTTTGAGCAGGGCCTTGATTTCACGAGGGGGATAGAGATGACGGAAAAACCCTGTCAGGTAATGCAGCTTTTTACAGCTTTTGCGCAGTTTATGCAGATCCTGTGCCGGCGAGTGGCGGTGGATTGCAGCACCCTTGCGCAGTATGCGTCTGAACTGCTTGCCGATGCACTGCCTGGCCAGAGCTATGGCCGGCATCTCTTTTGCTGCCGGTTCGAAAGCTTCAGACAGGCTCTGCTCAAGCGCATCGCTCCACTGCTGCTTGAGCCGGAGATAACGGGCAGAGTGGAGATGTTTGATTAGCATCTGTTGAGACGCGCCAAGTTTGCGCTGCAGCAGCAGGCGGAACGGTTTCAGATCTTTCTGCATGCTGGCAGGCAGGGCCTGCTGATACGTGTCAAAATCGAGCAGGAAAACGTCCAGGTCACGTGGTGGCGTGGTGACATTGCCAAGCCATGTGAATTCTGAGCGGAACTGCTGCACGAATTGTCGGGGCAACACACTCTTGAATCGGGCCAGTGCGGTGCGTGTGCGCCGCACGCTGATGCGAAAGTCATGCAGGCACTCTGTATCGATATTCTGCGCCATGCCCGCTTCGTTGGCCTGCATGGTATGAAACAGGCTCTGTAATATCCTGCCGGCTGCAAGATGCGCCGGCATGCCAGGAGTAAGATCAAAACCCGCCTTGCAGGGGGTGGTGTTCACTGTTTGCACTTTCATCATGTCAGCTCGTCCGCTTTTTCAGCATCTCTACCTGTGTCTACAGCTTCGCGGCAAAGTTTTGCCTGAAGGCGTGAATTTATCACTGTTATTATAGTCCATCATGGCTGTTACAGTGTGGTATGTACAACTATGGGCGACATGGTAAAACACCGATACGAAAAGCAGAGGGATCAGCTTCACGCTGTTTATCAAGCTCATGACAGGGCATTCAGCCTGATGAAATCCGGGCCGAATGGTTGCTTTGTGAGTCAACGTTGTTGCCTGCAGCAGGTTGTTGATTCATCATCTTTCCGGTGAAAGAAATGAAACCGGATTTCCTGCCTGACGTGAATGTTTTTTCCGCCGATTACCGGCGGGCGCGGCAGTTGTTTGTTGCCGCTGCCACACAGGCCGGTGCGCGTATCAGCAGTTTCATTCACCCTATGCACGGGCCTGAATGTGAGACGCTGGCTACCGATGTGGCATGGCTCGGCGAAGCAGATGCCGACACGGTGCTGGTGTTGCTGTCAGCCACCCACGGTGTTGAGGGGTTCAGCGGGTCGGCCGCCCAGACCGATTTTCTCAAGCAGGTGAAAACATTGCCGCACGGCGTTGGCGTATTGATCGTGCATGCAGTCAACCCGCACGGTTTCGCCTGGTTACGCAGGGTCACCGAGGACGGGGTTGACCTTAACCGTAACTATATCGACTTCACGCATATGCTGCCGATCAATAAGGGTTATGAGGAACTGGCTGATGCCATTGTACCGGAATCACTGGATGCGGATGTATTGAATGCGTGCGACCTGCGGCTGTCAGCGTATCTGCACTGCCATGGTTCCGAAGCATATGAAAAAGCGGTGTCGGCAGGACAATACAGCTTCCCCGAAGGCCTGTTTTACGGTGGCAGAGCTCCAACCTGGTCGCGCCTGATCTGCGAACAGATTATGAGCGATTTCCGCCTGAACGAGCGCAAGCGGGTGGCGGTGATCGATTTTCACACCGGCATCGGTCCGTTCGGTTACGGCGAGCCGGTCTGCGATCATCCGCCCGGTTCAACCGGCGTGCGGCTGGCGCGCGACTGGTTCGGTGATTCGGTGACGGAACCGGCACTGGGCACCTCGATTTCGGTGGCCAAACATGGACTCTCGGATTATGGCTGGATGCACGGGGTCGGGGAGCCGCTCGTATTTATCGCACTGGAGTTCGGCACCTACAGTTTTGAGCGCATGAAACAGGCACTGCGCGCGGATCACTGGCTGCATGCACAAGGTGTTGTCGATTGGCATCAAGCGCAGACGCAAGCCATCAAGGGGGCGATGCGCAAACATTTCTATCCGGCCACAGCAGACTGGCAGGAGATGGTGTTATGTCGCTCCCGCCAGTGTATCCGGCAGGCGCTTGCCGGTCTGGAGGCGGAGTCTGCTTAACCCTGACGTGATTGGCGAAACAGGCGGCGGTAGAGAAGGATGCCGGTTGCTGCAAGGCCGGCAAACATGGCGCCGGTCCAGAATGTTGCTGATGGCCCCACCTGATCCCATAACACGCCGGCAATAACACTTGCCATCAACAGCACCAGTCCGCTAACCAGGTTGAAAAATCCAAAGGCCGATCCCCTCAGTTGAGCCGGCACAGCATCAGCAACCAGTTTTGCCAGCAGCCCTTGTGTCAGTCCCATATGGATGCCCCATAGTGCCGCGCCGCCAAGAACCGGCCACACCGAATCGGCGATAGCCAGCAGAGTGTCAGCAATCACAAGAGCGAATAATCCGGTAGTTCCGGGGACATAAGACTTAATTACGTCGATTCAGCGATGAACGTTTCCCCCATTTTACTTCCCTAACAGCAGGAGCTGCTTGATGGTTCCTGCTGGGCAGCCGGGACAGGTTTGCAGTCAAATGCCCCGAAGTGGGTGGAGCGATCGCCGGTGACGGTGAAGTGTTCTTTAAACCGTGTCTCGCCAACCATGGCGGCAGTATTGCCGCAGACGAGCATCGGCTTGCCGGTATAGAAGCGATGATGATCATCCAGATCAAAGTGGTGCGGATGTCCGGCAATGCTGCCTTTGTAGATGGCGCTCTGACCGTAGTCTTCGCAGATATCTTCCAGTGACGCCAGTTTAAATGCACGAACGGTGACCGAATCGAAGCGGGCAAAGCCGATACGATCCTTGATCTCCGGGTTGTCGATGGTGATCACCGCTTTGGAGGTGACGCGGTAGTCCGGGCAGCCGACTTCTGCGAGCAGCCTTCTGAAATCTTCGCTGTACATGGCACCACTCAGACACTCGCCATGAAGCAGCGGATCATCACGCAGTGCTTTGGCAATACGACGGTCGGCAAAGACGTCGGAGAAGTAGAGCTCACCGCCCGGTTTGAGCACGCGGAAGATTTCACGGAAGACACTCTCCTTGTCCGGTGAGAGGTTAATGACACAGTTGGAGATGACGATGTCCACCGAGTTATCGGCAATGCCGATCGCCTTGAGATCCTCAATGAAGCCCTGACGAAACTCGATGTTGGCCTTGGCATAGCCGAATGCCTCGGTGTGATAGTTGATATGTTTGCGCGCTGTCTCCAGCTGTTCGTCGGTCATATCAATACCGATCACATGACCGGACTCGCCGACAAGGTGCGAGAGGATGTAGGCGTCTCGCCCTGTACCGCAGCCGAGATCGAGCACGCTCATCCCCTCCAGCACAGGAGGAATGGGGGAGCCACAACCGTAGAAGCGGTCGGTGATTTCGTGGTGGATCAGCTTCAGCGCCTCTTTTACTTCGGCGGGGATAGAGTCCGCATCGCAACAGCAGGCGTTGGTCTGCAGGTCATTGGAGTGGCTGAGCACCTTGCCGTAGTAATCTTTCAGGTTGTTGTGGGTCGCTGTGGTCATGTTTTAACTCCATGCTGCGTTCTCATTGTAGCCATTCAGCGTTGCTCGTCATTTATTTGGAATGACCAAACTGCACGCCTCGCGCCTTGACTGGCTACAATCAGGGAACCTCTGAAAACGACATCCTGACGTTTTTCAGTACGCAAAGGCAAACATGCGTTTTCGCCTTTGCTCACAAAATCAAGCACTTACGCGCCCGGTTTTGGCAGGCCATCCATGGCCTGCACGGATGCTCTGAGTTATTCAGAGCATCCTTAACAGATTTCACATTTTTTACTGCGCATCATTGGCTCGATGATACGCGTAAACAGCCCGCCTGCCAGCAGGCCGCCAACGATGGGCCCCAGCAGATAGACGATGATGGCACCGGACGGCACAACGGGGAGTGCAGCATCGCCCCAGCCGGCCAACAGTGAGAAGAGGCGTGGGCTGAAATCGCGTGCCGGATTCAGCCCTGCCTGAGTGAGTGGGGCGATCACGGCAATGATGATGGCTACCGTGGCCCCGATAAAGAGCGGTGCCAGCGCATTGTCCGGTCTGCCAAGGTTACACCCCTCTGTCAGGCTGAAGATCATGAAGACCAGTGCGAATGTTCCGATCATTTCAGCGAGAAAGGCGGTGGCGGTGGTGACCACGGCCGCCGTTCCGGCACCGGGGTTGGGGTAGAATTCACCGAACATCATGGCGGTCTGCACCGATTCGGGGGTGCCGCGAACAATGCCATGGATCAATTCGAACTGGACGATGGTGTCGCCAAAGAGGAGGTAGAGCAGGGCGGCGGCGGCAAAGGCACCGAGGAACTGACCAGAGAGGTAGACGGGAAGTAGACGCACCTTCATGCGTCCCGATGCAGCCATAGCCAGCGATACGGCGGGGTTGAGATGGGCACAGGATAGGTGACGGGTGGCGTAGATCGCCAGTGCCACAGCAACCCCCCAGATCATGGCGATCTGCCATAGCCCGGTATGGGCATGGAAGAGGATGCTGACAGCCACCGAGCTACAACCGAAGAAGACGAGGATGGCGGTGCCGAATAGCTCTCCGGTGAAGTGCTGACTGTTCGCCGAACTTGTGAATGAGTGCTGCTGCAAATCCACCCTCCTGAAAATAGGTCTTCTCAAATGCTTTCGTGTTGGTCTGTCACGACCGGTAATCCTTACAGATGCATCGGCTTGTACTACGGCAGATCGCTATCCGGCCACAGCGCGCTCAAACAGACGTTTGTTGTTCCTGCTCTGGGCAAAGGCTTTGAGTTGATGGAACGGGATATGGTCACCCTCATCCCTTCCATAGTGGGCAAACTGAATGATGCCATCTTCATCAATCAGAAAGTCTGCCGGCATGGTGGTGATGCTTCCTTTGATTGTGGTCGGCAGATACCCTTTGAACATCCCCTTGAGCAGGGTCGGCATACGCAGGATCATGCCTGATAGCATTCCCGTGACGGAGTGTTCAATGCCGTAGGCTCGGTAGAATTGGTTGCTTTCATCGGCAAGGATGGGGAAGGGAGCATGGTGGTCTGCGGCATGGTGCTGAAGATTATCCAGCGGTGAATCGAAGATTGCCACGATGCCAAAATCGCCACCCAGTTCATCAAGGCGCTGAATTAACTCATGAATCCTGAGATTGCAGAATGGGCAGGCGGCAAAACGGTAGAATGAGAGCATGTATCGTTTGCCTGTCATGGAGCTCAGATCAAATTTTGAGCCGTCGATGGCCGGTAGTGTGATTGGCAAAACTCTGCTCGATGGTTGAAGCCTGTTTTTATTGTTCACAGGATAGCCTCCTCTTTGGCGCTTGCAGATAACGTGCGGTTATTAAGATGATCGCTGGCCGATGTCACCAGCTCCTGAATCAGATCGATGTTGAGTTCAGCCTCCAGCTCTGCCGCACTGCCTTTCTCTCCTGTCGGACGAAGCGAAATATGTTGGCCGGAGCGCTCTAACACCGCCTTGCCACCACAATTGCGGCAGAACAGGTGATCGCCATTCACATGTTTGCGGGTGACGACAATGGTTGGGCCGCAGATGGGACACTCCTGTAGCGGGATACCGACTTCGCTGTGGCCGACAATATGATTGAGCAGGCCTTCGCGCCCCAACTCAACAAATATTCTGCCATAGACCCCGTCAAATTGACGTCCAAGTTTCGACTCGATAATCGACAGTGCCTTATCAACCGGCATACCACGGCGGTAGGGACGATTGCTGGTCATGGCATCGAAGGCATCGCAGATACCGACAATACGGGCTTCGGGTGCAATGGCATCGCCTGAGAGCGCTTCGGGATAGCCTGTACCAGCAGGTGTTTCGTGGTGTGATTGCACCACTTTAATGACCAGTCCGGCCAGCGGATGTCCCTGTAGCAGACGGCTTCCCACCTCTGGATGGGTACGGATCACCGCAAACTCTTCATCGGTTAATCTGTCCGGTTTTCTCAGGATATGGTCGGGTACGCCGATCTTGCCCAGGTCGTGCAGAAAACCACCGGCCGATATTCTGGCCACTTCATCCTTAGGCATACCGACCGCTTCAGCGAGGAGACGGGAGTATTGGGCGACACGCCACAGATGGCCGCCTGTGTAGGGGTCGCGTGCTTCGACCATCGAGGCCATAATAAAAAGCGACTGCAACAGATCTTCAATATATTTCATAGCTTCTATTTCCTGTCATTAAATACGGGTGTAGTCGATGCTTTGCTTCTTAACTTACAGTTGCGATCTCTTCTGAAAAAATATCCAGCCGGTTTGTAATAATGCTCTTTCTATGGCGACTCAATGGGTGCTTATGGGAAATAGGCACGAGTTTTAATATATTGAGGAGAATCCAGATGAACAGACTACTAGGAATGGCAGTAGCCGTTGCATTGATGATGGGGAGTTTTGCGTTGCCAGCGGCAGCCGCTCACCATGAAAATCCATGTAACCCATGCGCGATGAAACAGCATAATCCATGCAACCCATGTGATATGAAAAATATGAAGAAACATACCAATCCGTGCAACCCGTGTGATATGAAGAAGATGAAAAAGAAGAACCCATGTAATCCATGCGATGCGAAGAAGATGAAGAAACATACCAATCCGTGCAACCCATGCTCCATGAAGCATGGTCATATGTGAGGTGAGAGTGATGAGACTGTTACCAACATACGTTGCCGCATTTGTGGTTCTGTTCGGACTGCAGATGGCTCCGGCAGAGGCAGCCAATCCATGCAATCCGTGTAACCCATGTGCAATGAAGCACAATCCGTGCAATCCATGTTCCATGAAGAAGATGAAAAAGCATGCGAACCCATGCAATCCGTGTGGCATGAAAAAAAGTGCCAACCCATGTAATCCATGCGCCATGAACCCATGTTCGGGTGCTAATCCATGTTCTGCAGGCAATACGCCGATTCGTAAGCATGCATTTGACAACTTCCAGCAGGCTGCCGATGCCGGCAAGAAGATGTGGGGCGATGAATCGCTCGGTACTGCCGGTGTCTCGTGTCTCTCATGTCATGCCGATCACGAGCTGCTCAATCTGGGTAAGAACCAGAACTTCCCGCACTATGTGAATATGGTGGGGGATGTGGTGACACTGGATCAGATGATCAACTACTGCATGGTAAATCCGATGAAGGGCAAGCAGTTCGACAAGAACTCGAAGGAGCTGACGGCGATGGCGGCCTATTTCAGAGCCTATCGTATGCAGTATTTGCGCGAGCATAAAAAATAGTCGAAATCGACTGTTTGACGAACGATACGGGGCGGCTTCGGCTGCCCCTAAGTTTGCCAGCTGATAGGGTAGGGAGTGATGAATAAAAATTATTCAAAATGGAACGTGTTCGCAGCTGTGGTGGTATTGGCTTCCGGCGCATTGCTCGCCTGCTCGCAGGTGGAGGCGCCCAAAACAGTCGATCCGGGGTTGGCTGACAGCCATTGGGAAGCACCTGTTGCAACCCATGGCGACGCTCCCCACGACTGGTCGGCACTTGAGAAAAGCCTGAAACCGGAGGCGTGTGGCCAGTGTCATGCCGAACAGTTTGGTGACTGGAAAAAGAGCCTGCATGCCGCCGCCTACTCGCCCGGCCTGATCGGGCAGTTTCCGGGCATGGGTCATGTCGAGGGCAACGATTGCCTGAAATGTCATGCGCCACTGGCCGAGCAGAAGTATGTCTCGAATCGGGATATGCTCAATTCGCTGCAAACAAAACTGAAGCAGCCGACCGGTTTTCCGGAAAACGGTGAGTTAGACGATCGCCAACGCCCTCTCCGCCATGCCGGTGTGACCTGTGCCGCCTGCCATGTGCGTGGTTGGCAGCGCTTCGGCCCGCCACAACGTGATACAGGGAAGGTGGGGCATGTTGCAGGCACGGCACACGGTGGCTTCACCGCCACCAAAGATTTTGAACGCTCAAACTTCTGTGCCAGCTGCCACCAGTTTCCTCAGGAATATGCCATCAACGGCAAACCGCTGGAGAATACGGTGAAGGAGTGGCAAGCCAGCCGCTTTGCCAGGGAAGATGTGCAGTGCCAGAGCTGTCACATGCCGGATCGCAAGCACCTGTTCAGAGGCATTCATGACCCCGAGATGACCCGCAAAGGGCTGGCCATTGAGTTCGCGAAGCGTGGGGTGCAAGCGGTGTTAACGATCACCTCCACATGGATCGGTCACGCCTTTCCTACCTATGTAACCCCCAAGGTGCTGGTACGCGCCGAGGCGCTGAATGACGATGATACAGTGCTACGAAAATGGCAGTGGGAGATCATTCGCGAGGTCTATTATGATGAGCAGTGGAGGGAGAAACGGGATACACGCCTGCTGCCCGGTGAGCGTCGCGAGTTTGTTGCTCAGGATTTTCCCGAAGGTTCGCTACGCGTCCGTTTTGTGGTCGAGGTGATCCCCGATCATTTCTATAAAGGGGTCTATGCGGGATTGTTAAGTAACGCGTTGGAAGGTGATGCGGAAGAACTGATCAGACAGGCTGTAAAGCAGGCAGATGCCAATGATTATACGCTCTATGATGAGGTGGTATTACTCTGAACCGGTAGCTGGCGGTTGTGCTGTCTGTTGCAGTAGAACGGTTGGGTAGTGGATACGGGACTTTGACCCGCGCAGCCTGAGTCAGGAGTGCTTTCATATTGGTTTTGGTGATCGCAGAAGCGTGTTGTGAACCCTGGATAACAGGATGTTCGATAGAGGTGAACGGCAAAAGGGGTCAGGACTCGCTTCGGCAAAAGGGGTCAGGACGCACGCCGTCATCGGCAATCAATCTAGCGGGTTCAAGTCCCGTGCGGGGAATTGCTCATTCACCCCGTTAGTACTGCGGAGCAGTGTGTGAGTAATTGCATGCTGTAAGTTCCGCGAAGGCAAAGCTACAGGCCGCAACGAAAGTGAATCTGTGTGAGCCTCGTTAACCAACTGGGGATGTTGACCCTCTGACCTGAAGGGGAAAACTGATACTACCTGCCTGACAATGAGTGTTTCAGGTAG
>MNWZ01000065.1 GCA_001871925.1 Zetaproteobacteria bacterium CG1_02_53_45 | reverse complement strand
GCCATAGTAATCATTCAGATGCTCTTCAATCCGGATAAGCTCAAGAATCATCACAAACTGCTGCTGCTTCTCAGTCAGCGGTCCAAGCTCTTCCTGTAGCCAGGGAAACAGCGATCCTTGAATTATTAGCCAGCTCTGTGATAATCCCTCTCGAAGATGATTCATCTTTGATCTCCTTTCTGGTTTGGTTGTCGTCGATGACTTACCCTACCAGAAGGGAGTTTTTTCGCCTCTTCTCAGAGGCTCAATTCAGCAGGATTGAAGACTTTTGCAAGAGGCTCCTGAGTAACGCTTAACAGTTGCCATACGTTGATGTTGCCCGCAAATGCGCGATGAACCTGTAAAAAGCCGTCATCGTAACGAGGCTTTCTGCGGCAGGGTTTGTCCTGATGGCATGCCATGACATAGAGTGCAGGCATGAGTAATCGCTATGATATGATCGTCATCGGCGCCGGTATTTCCGGTCTGGCCATGGCATATAAGGCAAAACAGTCAGGTTTGAATGTGCTGGTGCTGGAGAAAGAGGGGCGTTCAGGCGGCTGTTTCCATTCGGAAATCGTGCCGGATGAGTCCGGCCCGTTCTGGCTGGAAATGGGTACGCACACCTGCTTCAACTCCTATGGACGTTTGCTGGAGATACTCGAGCAACTTGGGCTAATGAATCAGTTGCAGGCACGCGAAAAACTGTCCTACCGGATGCTGGCAAACGGAGCACTGGTGTCGATTCCTTCGCGGCTGCGTTTTGTCGAGCTGTTCAGCCATGCCTGGCGCATTTTTTCACTGAAGAAAGACGGGAAATCTGTGGCGGACTATTATGGCGCGCTGGTCGGTTCGAAAAATTATGTCGATGTCTTCCGCCACGCTTTTAATGCCGTGCTCTGTCAGCAGGCGGATCAGGTGCCTGCCGATATGCTGTTTCGCAAGCGTCCGCGTGATAAATCTGTGCTGCGCAGTTTCACCTTTGCAGAGGGGCTGAGTCGCATTATCAGCGAGCTCGAAGCACAGCTTGAGATAAAGAAAGGGGTTGCAGTAGAGGCCATTCGCCATGGCGGCCAGGGTTATGAGGTTGAATGCGGAGACGCTGTTTATGTTGCCGACAAACTGGTTTGCGCAACGCCGGTGCTCACCGCTTCCCGTTTACTCAGGGATGTACATGCCGGGATCTCCGAGCAGCTGGGCTGGGTGCAGGAAGTCGAGATTGAATCGGTCGGTATCGTGGTCAAAAAAGATGATCCGGGGCTTGGATCTGTGGCCGGTATTATCGCTGTAGACGGCGATTTTTATTCGGCGGTTAGCAGGGATTATGTAGAGCACCCGGACCTGCGCGGCTTTGCTTTCCACTTCAAGCCGGGTCTGCTCGATGACGCACAGAAACGTGAACGCATCTGCTCGTTGCTGGCTATTGATCCATCCGCACTGCTGTATGAGTTCCACAAAACCAATCGTCTGCCGTCACCGGATATGGGGCATCATCAGCTGATGGCGGGGCTCGACGAACTGCTGGCGGATAAATCGCTGGGGCTGGTCGGCAACTATTTTGCCGGTGTGGCGGTTGAAGATTGCCTTGAGCGGGTGGAGAAAGAGTTTTCGCGCATCTCTCAAGCAGTATGAAGTATCTCCGGTTAGTTGTATTGCTGCTTCTCAGCGCTTGTGGGACTAATGAAAAAACGGATGTCATGTTTGAATGCGTTTCCCCATCGGGCACCCGGATCGCCACGGTTTATCGTGTTGCAAACGGAGATCGGCCTGGCGATCAGGAGATGAGAATTAATGTGCGGCCTGCCGCCGCCGTTTTTAATGACGGCATGCACAGCTTCTCTTTCAGGCATGGTTATGATGCCATTGTGAGCTGGCAATCAGATCAGGATATGCGTATCGAATATCCTGCGGATTCGGAGATTACCCATCAGGAGACGGTGATTTTCGGCACCAGCCAGACGTTCGACTCCAGCAGTCAGATCCGGGTGGATTATCAGGATAAACCATCCACGCATGGTTATTTTGTAGTGGAAAAGCGCTGCTTTACTGGGGATTTGAAGTAAAGCCTGTTGTGATATGGATCTCTTCCATCTGTTCAACCTTGTACCTGATATCTGCTGAAAATTCACTGACCCCGATCCACTGTATGGCCGCATCAAAGTCATTGCCACCCAGGACACGGGTTTCATCCAGACCGGCTACCTCTGCAGCAAGCTGGTAAGCTCTGGCAAGGCCAAAGCCGACCGTGTTTCTGGCCACGATGGCCAGCTTGCCATTTTGACGGAATCTGGCCTGATGCATGCGTTTGCCGGCAGAGAGCACCGCCTGATGGGATAGTTTCGAGGCAGAAGCCGACTCGCATATCACGCACAGTCCCACTTTGCCCGGTCTGCCATATGTCTCTTTGAGCAGTTCGGAGATATGTCTATCCAGCTCGTCATCCACTACCTGGCCATGGAAAATGGCCAGCGTGAAGTTCTGTTCCGGATAGTTCTCGAAATAAATGCCCACTGCCGCTCCTGCCGTAAAGAAATCAGATTCTTTATTAATAGCAGAAATTCAGCGATTGGATAGCTGTTTTACAGGATCCGGCTGAAGAGCAGCCATGTGCTCTCCAGCCGAGCCGTTTTTAACCCTGCCAGACCAGTACCGGATTACGTGCTGCCTGCGTTTCATCAAGCCTGCGGCGGAACGGTTTCAATGGAGCTTCATGCAGCATCTCCGTATCCCCGGCTTCACAGGCATCGGCAATATCGAGCATCGCATCACAGAAGGCATCCAGCGTTTCGCGTGATTCGGTTTCGGTCGGTTCGATCAGCATCGCGCCATGCACAATCAGCGGGAAGTAGACTGTCATCGGATGGAAACCCAGATCAATCAGTCGTTTGGCAATATCGAGGGTTTTCACGCCATGTTTGTTCTGGATCTCGTCGGTCAGCAGACACTCATGTTTGCACAAGCCTTTAAAAGGCACGTGATAACGCTCTTTCAGGCGGTGCAGAATGTAGTTGGCGTTGAGTACTGCATCGCCGGCAATCTGGTGCAGATGCTGGCGGCCAAAGGCAGAGATATAGGCATGCGCACGCAGCAGCACGCCGATCTGGCCGGGGGTACCCAGAACCGGACCGATGGATGTCTCGCAGTTGGCTACCAGTGCGAACGTATCCCCCTGTTTCTCAATGCGCGGTACCGGCAAATATGGGGCCAGCATATCATTCACCGCCACAGGTCCGGCACCGGGGCCGCCGCCGCCATGCGGGGTGGAGAAGGTTTTGTGCACATTGATATGCAGGCAGTCGATACCCATGTCACCTGGACGGGCCACGCCGACCAGCGCATTGAGATTGGCGCCATCACCATAAACAAAACCGCCGGCATCATGCACCAGCTGGCAGATCTCCTTGACGTCGGATTCAAATGCACCGGCAGTATTCGGATTGGTCATCATCAGGGCCGCAGTCTCATCATCCAGATGCCTTTTCAGCTCGTCCAGATCGATGCGTCCGTCAGCTCCAGATTTAAGCTCGACCGTGTGCATGCCGCACAGGGCTGCCGAAGCAGGATTGGTGCCGTGCGCAGAATCAGGTACGAGCACCTTGCGGCGGTGTTGCTGGCCGCGTGCATCGAGTGCGGCGCGGATCATCATCAGGCCAACCAGTTCACCATGCGCACCGGCAGCAGGCTGCAGTGTGAGGTGCGGCAGACCGGATATTTCGCCCAGCCAGCCCTGCAGTTCATACAGCAGTTCGAGGACGCCCTGCGTTGTATCCTGCGGCTGATCCGGGTGGATGTGGGCCAGCCCCGGCAGGCGAACCACCTGCTCATTGACGCGCGGATTGTATTTCATGGTGCAGGAGCCCAGCGGGTAGAAACCGGTTTCGATGCCGTGGTTCCACTGGGAAAGTCGCACGAAGTGACGCACGGTTTCAGGCTCGGACAGTCCGGGAATATTGGCGGCCTGCTGGCGCGAAAAAGCGCTCAATGCTGCTGAGATATCGCCGTTTACACCGGGCAGGTTGATCGATTCGGGTGCTTCATGGGCGTGTTCAAACAGCAGCGGTTCTTCATGCTGGATGCCGACAGTGGCTGAATATTTGAAAGTGGTCTCAGTGGTGTCGTTACAGCTCATTTTGTCACCTCCAGAATCGCCAGATAGTCATTGATGTCATCCGTCTCGACCATTTCAGTGGTGGCAACCAGCAGGTGGCGGGGTTCTGCAGCGCTATCAATCTGCTCAAGCGGGATGCCGGCAAATATGTCTCCGGCTTTTGCTGCGGCAAGGAAAGCATCGCGCGCCTCTTGATCGACAAAGCTCAGTACGGTTTCATTGAAACGGGCGCCGCTGGCTGCTGTTACATGATCCGGCAGCTGCGATACCAGCGACTGCAGGGCTGCAGCCGAGTGGCGGGCAACAGTTGCCAGACCTGCATCCCCCATCAACGTCATATAGGTGGCAGCGGCTGTACACATCAGCCCCTGATTGGTGCAGATGTTGGAGGTCGCTTTTTCGCGCCGGATATGCTGTTCACGGGTGGAGAGGGTGAGTACAAAACCGCGCTTGCCGTCGGCGTCACTGGTCAGGCCGCAGACGCGTCCCGGCATCTGGCGCAGGTATTTCTGTTTGCAGGTAAACAAGCCCAGATGCGGGCCGCCAAAACCCATCGGGATGCCGAGCGGCTGGCCGGAGCCGACCGCGATGTCCGCACCCATGGCGCCGGGTGACTCGATCAGAGCAAAAGCGGAAACATCGGAGAAGGCCACAACCATCAGGCATTTCGCGGCATCACATGCGGCGCGCAGTGGTGACAGGTCGTAAACCGAGCCATAAAAGTCGGGGTACTGCACAATCACACAGGCTGTTTTCTCATCAATGGCTGCAATGAGCTTGTCCAGATCAGTGCCAAAGGTTGTTCCCGATCCGGCCATATCGACTTCAACAAATTCACCGTCAAGTCTGGATAGGTAGTTGGCGGTGACACTGCGGTAGCGTGGATTGACAGAGCCTGCCATGACCACGCGGTTTTTGCGGGTGACGCGACGGGCCATCAGGGCTGCTTCCGCTGTTGCCGTGGCTGCTTCATACATCGATGCATTGGATACATCCATGCCGGTCAGTCGCGCGATCATGGTCTGGAACTCGAACAGCGCCTGCAGTGTGCCCTGTGAAATTTCCGGCTGGTAGGGGGTGTAGGCGGTGAGGAATTCACCGCGTGAAATGATGTAGTCGACCACAGCCGGAACAAAGTGGTTGTAGGTGCCGCCGCCGAGGAAGTAACGGGTATTGGTGGCATTACGGTTTTTCTCGGCTGCTCTGGTGAATTTGCGCACGATGCCTGCTTCAGAGAGCGCATCAGCAATGTTCAGCGAGCCTTCGTCGAGGTGAAATTCGGCAGGGATGTCGGCAAACAGGTCGGACATGGCGGATACGCCGATCTTTTCCAGCATCGCTGATCTGTCTGTGTCTGTGTGGGGAAGAAAACGCATGTGTGTGTCCTTTCTTTATTTACCGCAGAGGACGCAGAGGACGCAGGGGGAAAACAGAGTTTCTTGCGATACTTCACGCCTGTTACGTTGATGTTACCAATCTCTCCACCTGGGTAGAAAAATATGGTGGTGGCCGCAAGGCAAACAAGGGCACGCAAAGTACAATACTATATTGTCTTCCCTTTGCGTCCTTTGCGTCCTCTGCGGTGAAAAATTATTCTTCGAGGAAAGTAGTGTACTCGTCGTCGGTCATCAGTTCGACGGACTCATCGCCGGTGATCTTGATTTTGGCAATCCAGCCCGCACCGTAAGCATCGCTGTTCACCTTTTCAGGCTCGCCTTCCAGCGCTTCGTTGACTTCGATTACTTCACCGGCAAGGGGCGCATAGACATCGGAAACGGCCTTCACCGATTCAACTACGGCATAGGCTTCACCGGCATTCACTTCGCGGCCGATCTCCGGCAGTTCAACAAATACGATGTCGCCAAGCGCTTCCTGTGCGTGGTCGGTGATGCCGAATGTGGCCGTATCGCCTTCGATACGCACCCACTCGTGGTCTTTGGTATATTTTATCTTAGCAGGAATGGTCATATCTCACTCTCCCCATTTTTGTTTACCGCAAAGGACGCAAAGGAAAAACAATTCAGGCCAATAGATGAATGTGACGTTACAATTCGCGCGCGAATTTCCGCATTCACTCCAGTTACCCGATTATACTTTGCGTTACTTTGTGTCCTCTGCGGTGGAATCATTTTCTTACGTTGCTGCGTACGAAAGGTAATGCGGTGCGCTGTGCAGGTACAGCCTTGCCGCGAATTTCAACGCTGAGCTCGCCGCTTTCCGCATGCTCCGGTTTTACATAGGCCAGCGCGACACCGCCGGCCATAGGGCTGAACATGCCGGAAGTAACTTCGCCGGTTTCTGCGCCATCGGCAAACACCTTGTAATGTTCGCGCGGAATACCGCGTTCGGTCAGTTTGACCGCAATCAGTCGCTGGCGGGGCCCCTCACGCTTGCGCGCCTCAACAGCCGCCTTGCCGATAAAATCACCTTTATCCAGTTTGGTGATCCACATCAGTTTTGCTTCCACAGGCGTGACGGCATCGGAAATTTCATGGCCGTAGAGTGCATAACCCATTTCGGTGCGCAGCATGTCGCGTGCAGCAAGCCCGATGGGGAACGCGCCGTTGGCCAGCAGTTTCTGCCATACATCTACGGCAATTGTGTTGGGAATATAGATCTCGAAACCGTCTTCGCCGGTATAGCCGGTGCGGGAAACAATTCCGTCTGTGCCGGCCACTTTGACCTGTGCAAACTTGTAATAACCGATGGATTCCAGATCAGTATCAACCAGCGGCTGCAGCGCGGCCTGGGCAGCAGCGCCTTGCAGGGCCAGCAGGGTGGTGTCATCGGACTCATCGACGACGCGCACGTCAAAGTTGTCCGCCTGCGTTTGCAGGTGAGCCACATCCTTATGCCGGTTGGAGGCATTGATGCAGAGGTAGTATTCGCTATCTGATATTTTATAGGTGGTGATGTCGTCGATGAAGGTGCCGGACTCATTCAGCAGAGCGGAGTAGTGCACCTGTCCAAGGGCCAGTTTTGACACATCATTGGTGGTGACATACTGCAGGAATGGCAGGGCATCGGAACCGGTCACACGCACCTGCCCCATATGGGTGATGTCAAAAATGCCTGCGGCACCTTCGCGCACGGCGGTGTACTCTTTCAGTGCGCCCTGCTTGTACTGCACGGGCATTTCAAAACCGGCAAACGGGACGATTTTTCCAGCGAGCGCAACATGTTCGTCAAACAGTGGAGTTTTGGCCAGTGATTCAGACATCGATTTAATCTCCTAAATGTGTTTTAAATGCCTGCACGGTATTGGCCAGCAGCATGGTGATGGTCATCGGCCCTACGCCGCCCGGCACAGGCGTAATCCAGCCGGCATTTTTGCTGGCCGACTCAAATTCAACGTCACCGGTCAGGCTTCCATCTTCCCGGCGGTGAATACCGACATCGATGACAACAGCACCGGGTCTGATCCACTCGCCCTTGATCAGGCCCTGTTTGCCGGCTGCGGCAACAACCACTTCTGCGCGTTCAATATGCGCCTGCAGGTTTTTACTGAAGCGGTGTGTGACGGTAACGGTAGCGCCGGCGAGTAACAGCTCCAGCGCCATCGGGCGGCCGACAATATTGGAGGCGCCGACAATCACGCACTCCTTGCCATGCAGATCGATACCGGTTTCCTCCAGCAGCTTCATGCAGCCGTAGGGGGTGCAGGAGCGCAGGGCAGGCTTGCGGGAGGCAAGGCGTCCGACGTTATACGGGTGAAAGCCGTCGACATCCTTGCCCGGATCAATGGCTTCGAGAATGGTCTCTGAATTGATGTGCACAGGCACAGGCAGCTGCACCAGAATACCGTCCACTTTCGGATCGTTATTCAATTCGGTGATCAGGCCGAGCAGGTGCTGCTGGCTTGTCTCCGCCGGCAATTCATATGAGAAGGAGCGGATGCCCGCCTTTTCACAGCCGATTTTCTTGTTTTTGACATAGACATGCGAAGCCGGGTCATTGCCGACGATAATCACCGCCAGTCCCGGTTTACGTCCATGTTTCTGGGCAAGAAAATCGGCTTCAAGGCGAATCTCGTCGCGCAGGCGGGCTGCCAGTGCTTTGCCATCCAGTATCTTTGCAATTGATGAGTTCATGGTTGCGCATTGTTGCAGCAACCGCCCATTCCGACAATGGCGATCATGAACCATTTTCACCGCAAAGTACGCAAAGTTCCGCAAAGTAAGTCAAAGACTAACCTTGTAAAATAGTAGAGATATGCATCTGATGGCTATAGTGTGGTTTATACAAGTGAACTCAACATATTAAACTATAAGGGTTTACTCTGCGAAACTTTGCGACAAGGTGAATTGCGCTTGCCAAGAGAGGGCACCCTGGGGTGCCTCTGCGGCTAGGTGATCGAGCCTGCGAGAGAGAAAGCACACTGAGGTGTCACTGCGGTGAAATGTCGTGTACTTCGTGATCTTCGTGGTGAATAATTTCTGACCTATGAGAGTCGGCATTGATCTGGGCGGTACGAAAATCGAGTTGATTGCACTTGATGCAGACGGGGGCGAATTAACGCGCTTTCGTAAACCCACCCCGGCAGGTGATTACCATCAAACGGTCGCAACCATTGTTGCGATGGTGAATCAGGTGGAACGTGAGTTTGCTGCAACCGCAACGGTGGGTATCGGTACGCCGGGGGCTCTGTCGTTGAAAAACGGACTGATGAAAAACTGCAACTCCACCTGTTTGAACGGGCGCCCGCTTAAGGCCGATATCGAGCGGCTGCTGGGCCGGGAGGTTCGCATGAGCAATGATGCCAACTGCTTTGCCCTTTCCGAGGCGGTGGATGGTGCGGGCAAAGGCTGTGCAGTGGTGTTCGGCGTGATTCTCGGTACAGGCGTGGGTGGTGGTATTGTTGTGCATGGAGCGGTGCTGGACGGTGCCAGTCATATCGCCGGGGAGTGGGGACATAATCCGCTGCCATCTCCGCGAGCTGAAGAGTTGCCGGGGTCGATTTGTTATTGCGGCCGCTCCGGCTGTATCGAAACCTGGCTGTCCGGACCGGGGTTGGCGGCCGATCATTTGCGCTTATGTGGCAGTGATATCAGCGCTGAACAGATTGTGTTGCAGGCAGAGGCGGGAGACAGGGAGTGCGGGCATAGACTCGATGTTTACTGTGATCGTCTGGCCCGGTCACTGGCCGGCATCATCAACATCCTTGACCCGGATGTGATTGTGCTCGGCGGCGGATTGTCGAATATTGATCACCTGTATGAACGTGTGCCTGAGATCTGGGGGCAATATGTCTTTTCTGATGAGGTGCGCACAAGGTTGTTGCCGCCACAACACGGAGATTCGTCCGGCGTACGCGGCGCAGCCTCTTTGTGGGGGAGATGATGAAAATAATGCATGTTGGTTTGATTGTTTCCGATTTGAAGATGGCAGCGCAGTTTTATGAGGGGATTCTTGGGCTTTCGCCCATCCAGAGGCCGCAGCTTGGCTTCGATGGCCTGTGGTACGGGCTGGAAGGCGGGCAGCAGATCCACCTGATGCTGCTGGATAATCCGTATGCGGGCTGCGAAAAACCTGCGCATGGCGGCCGGGATAACCATCTGGCCATGGTGGTGGATGATTTTGACGGGATTCGGGCACGCCTGGATGCAGCCGGCATTGCGGTCACGTTGAGTAAATCCGGCCGCAATGCGCTGTTCTGCCGCGATCCTGACGGCAATACGATAGAGCTTTTCAGCTAACACCCCCAGCTGCAGTTAACTATTAACACTGGTTAGTGTTTGGTTTTTCTTTGCGGAACTTCAACTATTCAGCATATATAGAAAAGCGATGGTCAAAGGCATTTACCGCAGAGGCACCCCAGGGTGCCTTCTCTCTCGCAAGCTCGATTCACCTTGTCGCGAAGGACACAGAGGAAAATCAAGCAATGAAAGAGAGTGCTTGTTTAACGCTAACGATCATCGCGCGAGTCGCCCCCCCGTATGATGAAATGTAAGCTTCATGGTGGAAGGTGACGGTTAGAGACTGCGCTTTATTTTGGAGCCATA
>MNWZ01000171.1:2284-12099 GCA_001871925.1 Zetaproteobacteria bacterium CG1_02_53_45 | reverse complement strand
TTATGTCATTGGTCTCCAAACGTGTGAAGAATAAGGGTCTGTTGAAACTGCTTGGCCGTTTTCTGCGGGCTGGGGTGGTAGTGGATGGTCGCTTGCAGCCAACGAGAAAAGGTGTGCCGCAAGGCAGCCCTGTCTCACCGATATTGAGTAATATCCTGCTGGATGTACTTGATAAGGAGCTGGAGTTTCGCGGGCATAAGTTTGTTCGATATGCAGATGACTTGGCGATATTCGTGAAATCGGAACGTGCAGGCGAAAGAGTGCTTGCAAGTGTAAGCCAATTTCTTGAGCGAAAACTCAAGGTGAAGGTGAACAAAGGGAAAAGTAAGGTGAGCCACGTTAGAGATAGCTCAGTGCTCGGTTTCAATATTCACCACAAGAAGTTGCGAACGTTGGAGTGCAAAGTTCATGCATTCAAGCGCAAGTTGAAGCACATCACGCGCAGATGTCCGGGAATATCCATTGAATCCAGAATCATTCGGCTTAAGCACTATGTGCAAGGCCGGATGGCTCATTATGGATGCGGACTGAAGTATCATGATGCGGTGGAGTTTGATGGCTGGATCAGAAGGCGTTTGAGGATGTGTTACTGGAAACAGTGGCGCAGACCAAGAAAGCGAATCAGGGAGCTGATAAAGCTGGGAGTAAAGGTGCGAGAGGCCATATATCTGGGCTTATCGCGCAAAAGCTACTGGCGGCTATCGAAGACATTGGTGACGAATACCGGATTAAATAATAAACACTTTGAAAAGATAGGTCTCATTTCTGTGCGAACGTTATGGTGCAAGATTCATCACCCAGCCACGGCTCGGTAGACACTTGATGTGAACTCGATTTGCCCGATGAAGCATCTCTGCAAATAGCAGGTCAGGCGCCGTATACGGACCCGTATGTACGGTGCTGTGGGAGGGGGCCGCTAGAGCGGCTCCCTATCCCGATTAGGCATTTTGTTTCGCCGGATTAGCCGTACCAATGGTAGTGATTGGGCCATTGAACTCTGTAAAGACATCACCCTCAAACCCCGTGTTGAGCTTAAAGACCACTTCAGGCAGTTCTCTTGGCTTCACCGTCAATTCATACCCTGATTCATTTCTCTTTATGTGGAATTGCTGTTCACCAGCGACTTTTAGCTCAGAAACCACAATACCCATTTCACTATCTATGCCTTCTGCAGAGACGGGTGAAAGCATGAATACACATTCACCATATTCATTCCCTTCCTCATGAGAAAGAAGCATAAAGCCTGCGTGGCGCCCTTCCTTCGACCACAGAACTATTGCTTTTGGTATTTCAATCATGGTTTGCATGCCTAACGCTGAAGTGCAGCGGCGCGCAGACCGCTGCGCACAAGACTTGCCACTTGAACAGCGCAAGACAGCGGCCTGTGTGTCAGCTGCCGCGCATTGTTAAGTGTGAATTCATACCCCAACACTGAGGCTAAAACCCTCTGACGTTTTAGTAATGGAAATGTTCATATTTTTGTGCCCGTTATGAGAAAACATTAAAACTGGCCCCACATTATGTGCCTCAGTAAGGATGAAACTATCGCAGCTCACATTGTACTCGCATAAGGGAAATGCTTGATCTGGAGTATCTGTGTCAACTTTAATTACTACTGCTGCGTGGTCTCTAATAACTGAAAAATAGATAAAAACTCCTTTTGTCTCGATTGATAGAGACTGAATTGTCGAACTATTCGCCGACCCAAACTCTTCCTCAAGCTTAGAGCCAAAGAAATCTTCTACAGCCTTAAGGTTCATTGCAGACACTTAACGTCCTAGTTCAGGGGCGCGCCGCCGACAGGCGGAGCGTCCCCTGCAACGCCGGGTTGGGCATCGCCGTTAGGGGCAGTGGTTTTGCTATCCATCACCATGTGCATATCGACAAGTCGGTCAGAGAACAAGATGCCAATTCTTCCATTCTGCTGGTTCAATCCAAGGTCGCGCTTATCTGACATCATGTCGATGTTCTTCTTAACATCGGGCTTCATGCAGGACGACAAATATTCAATGAAGGCATTTACTGTTGCCACCTCTTCAGAGAGACGCTGCAACCCTACTGCATTGATTTCAACTCCCACGGTCCGCTCCCACATGCTTCGATATTCCTTGAATACCGGAACTCTTCCGTGGAAGTAGACGTCATTGAACCGGAGTTTTTCGAGAACAACATTCCCATGCAGCAAATCGTTCCGTTCATTGACAAGGGTGTGATAGGACTTACATGCTGGCGAGGAGTAGTCCACAGGGTTTGCAAAACCAACGCAAGTCATATGCAGTGATTTCACGCGGACATCGATTGGTTGTCGAATTGTGTTTTCTCGTAGTCGGTCGTCGCTCTTGAGTTCTGGGCGCATTAGTGCGAACAACAAAAAATTGACATACGCCTCGGCCATCACTGGCAGCATGGAGCGAATGCCAAAGCAAAGACCAAGCCCCTTGCTATATCTGCCGAGAATTTCTCCCCATCTGTCTTGCTGAATGTCATCGACCTCGGTGATGTCGGGGATCGCTTGTGTTTCTGGCTGAAGGTCCAAGGCGTGAACCTCGGATAGCATCTTCTCGACCGCGCGTCGCAACCGCTGATAGGGATTCACGAACTCCGTCCACTTTTCGAGCGACTTTCGAACCTCAGCGATTTTCTGTCCGTAGTTTGCAAAATCCGCCTTAACTTGCGCGGCAAAGATTTCGCTGTCGGCATCATGACTAGGGGTGAGATAATTATACGGGATAAGATGAGATAAACTAAAATCGGGCGGGATAAAAAACGCCCAAGCTGAGATGGTCGTAAGGCTAAAATGAAATAGCGTTACAAATACGGCGGCGAATTGTAAGTGGTAAAATCAGGGGCGTTACAATACCCATTAGAACAGATCCTGCTGATTCTCATTAACCCGTCCGCGCTTCTGAATTTCACGAATCCAGCGATCTGATAGTCCATGCTTGCGCCCGAGAACGAACTGACTCTCATCAGTTGAGCAGATCAAACGGTTGCGCCATGAAGTCCAGAACGCGTCGCATTTGGGAATGTCAACGTGAGCCCCGTCGAAGTTCTCTGCAAGGCATTGCGCATCATCACGCCCGATTGCATCTACAACCAGATGCATAACCCTTGACCATTGATCCAGGTTGTCGTTCCAGCGATGCAGATAGACGCGGCCGAATCCGACTGCATGGCCGAGCTTTAGCGCCTTATAGGTGCCGACCAGCTCGGCGATCTCTGGCAGATCGCCCGGGAGATCATCCGCCTGAACATGCTTGGCGATCTCAATAATCTGATCGTCTGTCAGATGCACCTGGCACGCTCCAGCCATTTCTTGAGGCATTCGATGATGTGCGACTTCTGAGCTGCTGTGCAGAATTTAAGATCGTCGCAATCTGTAAGGGCTTTCACCTCTGAGCGCAGGCCTCTGGCTGAAGCCTCAGCGATCAGGCCGGCATCCTTCAACTGATACCATAGCGACCAGATTTTCCGATCCTTCGGATCATCGTTTGTGCGTTTACGCTTTGGCTTCTGATTCCAGCCCAGTGAACGGAAGTGCGCCAGCATCTTGAATCTTCCCTGGAATCTTCCCTGGCTGTCCAGATCGGCGGCGGAGCGGACGCGGCAGATCGTCCAGAGCACGTCCTCGTAGGTGTCCCGATCCAGCCCCAGGGCCTTGGCGGCCATGTGGATCTTCGCCAGCTCGGCGCGGCGGTGGTCTTCGGCGGTGCGTTTAACTCGCGGCACAATGCACCTCCCCTGATTCGGCTTTCATATCCAGATTGATATTCACGGCGGCCGCGCACGGCAGGCAGTGGTTGATACCCATCCAGGCGGTATAGATCCGCATACGCATGATCTCGGCTGCATGCGACTGGCTGATGCCGGTCTCGACGGCCAGCTCATCGGCTGCCTGCTCAATGGCCGCATCGGTAGCGCCAGCCAGTCTTGTCACAAAATCATCGTTCATGTCATACCTCCAAAACCTTGCCGGGTTGTTTAGGCGGCCCGGCCCGCCAGCGGATCAGCAACAGAGTGAATCGCCTCCGCCTGCCGGGCGTTCGGTGGTCAACACAAAACCACCTCGGCCACCTCCCGGCTGGGCCTTTGAATCAGTCATCACACCAACCTTGTGCATTCTCAATTCGCTCAAGGCGACGGATTTGAGCACCGATCATTTTTGTCAGAGTGCTGCGCGGCTGGTCGCTGGATTCTTCCTGGCGCAAAGCCGATGGCAGCTTCCAGCCTGTCGGCGAGGATGGAGATCAGCGATTCCAGATTCTCCGGCTTCACCATACTCAGCCCGCTGTCCATATTGTTGCACAGCAAGTCGGATAGGCCGCGAATCGCCGCCAGCGTGTTGTGCAGCTCGTCCACGTCGGGTTTCTGTTTGGCAGCCATTTAATGCACCGCCACAGCCGCGTTCAGCGCCTTGTTGATCGATTGCGTGCTGCGCCCGGTGCGGCGGCTGATCTCCGCCTTGGTGTAGCCGCGCGAAAAAAGTGTGCGGATCTCCACAGCCTCTTCGGGTGTGAGCCGCGTGCCTTTGCGGCGATCCTTCCTGAGCTGATCCATTAAGATGCTTTTCAGGCTGCTGTTCTCGTCTTGCAGCCGGTAGATTCTGGCATCCCTCAGGATGATTTCGTCCTTGCGCTGATTCTCCAGCTGCTGCTCCATCGCGTTGAACAGGGCAATGTAGTTGATCTTCCAGGCCATCGCCTTCGGCCCGGTGAATCCCATCGCCAACAGTGCGAATCCGTCGCGCGTGATCTCGTACATCGGGCGCATTTCGCCCTTCAGATCCTTGTACTCGACGGGCTGAAAATTCAGCCGGTTGAACTCCTCCGGAATGTCCATGTTGTTGATCGACTGAAGCACATTTTTGTGCGACTTCTCGAACACGGCGGCGATATTGAGGCTGGTGGTGGTGGCATGCCCGTGCAGCAGATGCACCTCGGGCGTTGAGAGTGGTTGAATCGATTGGGTCTCGACAGACGTGTTGATGATTCTTCTGATTTGCTGAGTAATATAAGCCATCACTCCACCTCCAGTGCTGCGAAATCGAGCGTGATCTGTTTCCAGTTATTCTCGCCCTGACGCTGGTAGGCTCGGATGTAGCTCTTGCTGCCGACGGTCTGGATGGAGTCGGAGATCGCCTGCATGGCCTGATTCCATTTTGCATGATCGATATTGAGGCGTCGCAGTCCGAGGATGCGGCTTGTTGAAACCTTGCCCTCTTTGTCGACCTGAAAGGCATTGTTGACCAGGGCGCGGATCTCGGATCGAGCCCCGTCTGACCACTCGTGGATACACTCATCAATAAGGGTCTTGGCAACCTGCAGACGTTCATCAAAGGTGATGTATTCGGAGATCTGCAGCTGCAGTTTGTAGATGCCATCAAAGCTCATCAGGGTGATGTTGCCCTTCTTGCCGCCGAGCGAGACGCCATACTGCTCGGCCGACATTTCAACGAAGGCGTCGATATCGCCCATCACCCGTTTTTTCATCTCGCTCATGGCCCGCTGCATCACACCGAATGTGGTGACGGTCTCCAGTACCAGATCATTGCGTGCGATATCGATCGGCTTTACCTGCTCGACCGGCACCAGATACCCCTGACTGTTGACCATGTATCCTTCAGGAATTGTTGTTTCTATTGCCATGTTTCTCTCCTATCCCCCGGGGGATTATCTCTTGCCTTGCAATTCACCTTATCCCTGGCTGTTGTTTAGCCAGTGGCTTGTCTCTTCATCTATATATTCAGGGGCTTTGTGTTTTGCTGCATCGAACAGAATGATGGCACCCACAAAGACGAGGATTAGAAGAGCGCTAAAGTACAGGAACTCAATCAGCACCCAGATAACAGACGCACTCATGCCGCACCTCCCATCGGCCGCAGCCTGATCACCTGATTGTCGGCTGAATCGACATGCACAATAAGATCCGCGCCAAGCGGCCTGGATGCTTTAACCCGCCCGTTGATGCGGGCCGAGCATGCAGCAAAGGCGCGCGGCAGCCGCATCGCCGCCGCAATCGGCGAGCGCCGGCAGGCCGGGCATTCGCCATCGATGAGGTGGTGATCGATCAGGCCGCACAACTCGCAGCGGCCGATGGTTTCCTGCTTAAACTCGCCAGGTACATGGTCTGTTGAAGGGATATCCATGATCAAACTTTCCCGATGATTTCAGGGGTCACGATCGGCGCACCGATCTGAGCTGTTGTATTCATGGCTCTGGCCAGCAGATTGTTGATATAAAGCGGGTAGGTCATGGGGTTACCCCAGCGATCGGTAAGATTTTTCATGATCGCCTCAGAGCAATCATCACGGAAGATGTTTGCAGCCTTTTTGGTCGCCCGCCTGAATTTAAGCGCCACATATTTTTCCAGGTCAAAATGGCTGAGCGGACTGATTACAAAGCGATGGCATCGCAGGGCCACCTCACGCAGTTGCGGATTGGTATGGATATCAAACCGGCCAAGCAGCTCCGGCTGCGCCACCAGCACAATACCCAGAAGCTTTTTAAAGCCATCATCGATCTCCCATAGCCGCTTGAGCAGCTTCAGGGTGGCATCAGGGATATCATGCGTCTCTTCGATCATCAGCACATGCCTGCAACCGCCTGCAGCAGCCTCAACCAGCGTATCCCGCACCTGTCGCGCTTTTGCCTCTTTAGTGCGTTTCGGCTTGGCATGCGGAGCCAGATCAAAAATGATCGAGTCCAGCACATGCGATGCAGTGAGTTCCTTCTTGTCGATCACCTGCGGCCTGATGATGCGGATGTCTTCCACATCGCGCAGGTCGAATACCAGCTTCTGCCGGATCACGGTTTTTCCAGATCCGCACTCTCCGGAGATGGTCACAAAGCCGCCATGCCTGGCCGCATCCATCATGGCGTGATAGGCGTAGAGATGGCTTTCAGAGATATAGATATCATCAATGCTCTGGATATCGTTGTCGAACGGGTCCTTGAGCAGCCCGAAATGTTTGATTGTGGTGATGGTAAGCGATTCAGCGGTGAGCAATTCAGCCTCCTGTGTATTATCATGTTCATTGTTTTGCCCCGGATGGGTGGCCGCTCGTGCGCGATGCCCCTGCCAGTGCGGGTTGCTGCCGATAGGAACCACGTTGTTCTCCAGCTCCCAGACCGTTTTTATTTTGGCTTCCGGAACGCCCATTGCGCGCAAACCAGCCTCAACCTGCGCCGTGTAATCGGGGATTGTTCCGGGTATCCGTCCATAATTGATCGTGAGTGATAAAAGGGTTCGGCTGATGCTTGATCCATCCCCTTTGAGCACATGCTTCGCCAGCGCCGTTGTTGAAATGCCATATTCAATCATCACCCGTTGCATGCGAATGGGAGTCTTCGGATCTTTGCCTGGATCGAGCGGCTTCATATCCGCACCTCCGATAATCCGACTGATGCACGGGCGTCCGATATGGGGCTTTTCTTGTGGGTGTGCCATGTCATACCTCCTGCTCTCCTTTTTTCTTTTGATTAAACAGCTCGCAGCTGTGCGCGTTGCTCATTGCTGCGACAATCTTCAAGCCATGATTCAATCTGCTCGGCAGTCATACCGTCGCTGTAACTGGACTCAAGAGATGCGTATTCGCGACCGGTCAGCGAGCGCCCCAGGCGCTTGTTGATGGTTATGGCCGCATCAATGAAGGTCATTGGTTTGAGATCAATATTCATGGATGAAGGCAGATCCACTTCGGTACCGCGCCGTTTCATATAATCTGGATGGTTGAAATCGCGGGATGACTTGAATGCATCAACACCGGCAAACGGCTTCTCACGCCGCTTGCGGGCATTTTCGGCTTCGCGATCAGTCTCAGTGTTGTAGGCTGCGCGAGTCATTGCTTTGCTGTGCTGCATCGCTTCAGTCGCTTTGGCACTCTGATGTCCTTCACCAATCACCTGGGCCGATACAGGGAAGGCTCCCTGCATATCCGGCAGACGCTTCTCTTGACTGATCTCAATCCAGGGCTCATCCGGAGAAACGCGCATCTGAACCGTATCAATTGAGAATACATTTCTCCTAACTTCCACTTTCATGCGCGGCGCAATGCCCGAGATATCGCCCACCCGATAAATATTGCCTTCGAAGCGAATCGAATAATCGCCATGCACCTTCTGCATCCGGCTCGATTTATTGGCCAGCGCAAGCAGATCCTTGTGCGACACTGCGATCGTGCGCAGCTCTTCCGGCCTGATTATCTGCCAGAGGCCAGCGCGGGTTTGACGATGGCGGGAGTGGCGAAGCGTTGCATTGAGTTTCCGACACTCCAGAGCGGCAACCTCGTTCAGCTCTTCAAGTGATTTAGCCGGAGATATGCGTAGTCTCGATTCGATGCGCTGCTCTACCATGCGCTGAGCGCATTCTACCTGGCCGTTTGCTTTTGAGTTGCCTGCGGCGTGATCTTCTGGACGTACATCCAGGGCATCCAGAAAAGCCAGGAATCCCGAATCGCGATGTGCGCCGGTCTTGTCGATCATCAGGATTTTTGGCACGCCGTGGAATGGGTTCCCATCATCCTTTTCCCGCCATGCGTGAGCAAGGAAGTCGATAGCCATACGTGCCGATTCGCCCGGAACATAGTAATAGCGAATAAATATCAGGCCTGTGAAATGATCTGTCAGCACACATCGGATCAGCTTTGGTTTTCCAACCTCGACAAGCTTGGCCAGATTATCCGACTTGTTCTTATAATTATCGGTGGCCATGTTGTGCTCACCAAGCCCTTTCTTGTCCAGATACCACTGGATGCCGACCGAATAATCGAGCTGATGTACATGGTTCGGGTGCAGGCTGCGCAACTTGGTGTGCGGCTCTGCAGCCAGAAGAGACCGCTTATCAGCCTGCAGCCGACGAAGGTGACGATTAAGGGTGTCCGGCGTAAGCACGCCGCTGGGAATCATGTTGTTGCTTTCGGCTATTTCGATAGCCACATCCGCTGGCATGATGATACGGCCCTGATTTCGCATGCTCGTAAACATCAGTGATGCCACATTCATGAGATCGTCGTCGCTGATGCCCTCCAGGCGCAAATCGCCGCGATCAGCTCGCTTCTTTCTTCCGGAGTCGTACAGCCCAGATGTCTTGAGCTGGCGATATAGAGTGCCAACCTTAATGCCAAGCATCTCTGCCTGTGCGCTGGCGACGGTTACGCGCTCACCATGCCTGGCTGAGCGGATGGCAGCAGCAGCCTCCGAAAGTGCGCTCTCGCGGATCATTGGATATTTCCGGATTCTGATGGCATGGATGCCTGCGACACACTCGCCTGAAATTCTGCACCCGCGTTGTAGATGGCATCCATCGCTTGTGCCAGTTCGTCACGTACACAATCCAGAGCAGCCTGCAGAGCGAAGTATTCAGCCCGATCCACAGCTCCCTCACTATTGAGCTGCTGCTCCATCGCCAGTGATCTGTTTTTGAGTCTCATCAGCGGGATGAGAATCTGCGCCTTCTCACTCTCGATCTCCTGAATGAAGGCACTCACACCCTGCTCACTCACATGGCCATGTAGCCTGGCATTCTCTTCGGCCACATCGTCAATCTGCTTGTTCTTAGATTGGAGCAGCCGATCCTTCACATCGCTGTCGGCACGCGACTTCTTGAGCGCGTCTTTAAGCTCTCTGGTGGTCATGCGATCCATATCATCGAGGGTGATATCGAGGATAGAGCCGCCGTCTTCGAGCGCGTCAATTTCATCATCATCAAGTTCCATGCATGCATAGAGCTTTGTCCGTCCGAGCTTGATGAACTTGTCCGAGCGCCAGGACATTTTGCGAGCAACGCGCATCATGTCGTTCGCAGTCGATTTCGGTATG
>MNWZ01000171.1:0-2275 GCA_001871925.1 Zetaproteobacteria bacterium CG1_02_53_45 | reverse complement strand
GATACTCAAGGCCGGATCTGAATTCGCCGTGCGGAAGCTGCTCTTTCAGTTTGATTAGCGCCCGCCCGGTATCTATAAAACTGACAGCTGCCTGAGACTGCCCGAGAACTTGGCCAACCATGTCGCGTTCGCCCATGCCTTTTTTATCCAGGTACCACTGCACGCAGACTGAATAGTCGAGCTGGTGATAATGGTTCGGATGAAGGCTGCGGGTTTTGATGTGTGACTCTTCAGCAAGCATCGCCCGCTTATCTGCCTCAAGCCTGCGCAGATGCCGGTTCAGGGTAGATGGCTGCAGCACGCCTTTGGGAATCAGGCCGTTGCTCTCAGCGATCTCAATGGCCACATCTGCAGGCATAATGATGCGCCCCTGGTTGCGCTTGGATGTAAACATCAGAGCAGCCACTTCCATGATCTTGGCATCATCGATGCCATCCACACGCACCTCGCCACGGTCTGCGCGGCGCTTGCGGGTAGCCCCATAGAGACCGGCCTTTTTAAGCTGCCGGTAAAGGGTTGGCACAGAGACTCCGATCAGCGCTGCCTGCTCTTTTGCCACCGCCGTTTTGCCGGTAGAGGCATGGTGCAATGCAGCAGCGGCATCAGCCAGCGCAGACTGCCGAATCATGACACGATGCTCGCGTTGGCAATCGATGCCTGAAATGGTGCGCCAGCGTTGTAGGCTGCATCCATCGCCTGGGCCAGTTCATCGCGTATGGAATCCAGCGCAGCCTGCAGAGCGAAGTACTCTGCGCGATCAACTTTGTCACCCTGGGTGAATTTAGCTTCTAAAGCACAAGCCCGTGCTTTGAGGCGCATCAAAGGAATGATGATTTGGCCTTTCTCAGATTCAACTTCTTGAATGAAGGGGTTAATATCGCCTTGCTTGATACCGCCTCGCAGCTTTTCGTTTTCTATAGCCAGCTCATCCATGCGTCTGTTTTTTGTTTCACTCAGCGCATTTAATGCTTCCATTGACTGTTTATACGTCTCTTCCCGCTGTGCTGCGGATTCACGCTCTTTTGCATGCCTGACCACCATGTCCTCAAGCAGCTCTTGAACAGCCTCTTTATCGCCGACATCGATAGCTTGTGATTCAATGATGATTTGACGGTCTTCTTCAGGCAGTTTACGGAGCTTGCGAAGGTCGCGCGACGCAATCCCCATGCTTTGCATAGCCTCAAGGGCGTCAGGGCCAAGCACAGTTAGATTAAGAATACCCTCGTCTACTGTTTTGTATGAAACATTTAGTGCATCGCAATACATAGCCCATGTAAACTGCTGACCGTCAGCAGTTTTGATTTCGCGATAAAGCTTATTTTCCTTAACAAAACTGAGTTTCAAAAGTGCTGACGTGTCAGCAATTTTACGAATTGTCATAAATGCCTGAGACTGCCCGAGAACTTGGTTAGCCAAGTCACGTCCTTCTGTGTATTTCTCAGCGGCTTTTCTTTCACCGTCCGCGCGAGCGATGTCATTTTCACGCTCACCGGCATACCTTTTTACATCGGCATCTTGCACTGCTTGTTCGGCTTTAGTGACCATCAGTATGCGCTCCGTGTGTAGTTGTTGATTTTATCTTCCATCCGTGATCTGGCGCGCTGCGCTCCGTGTTGTACCGCAATGGCGATGTTGGTGAACTTTGATACACTAAGCCGCCATTTTCCGACCCCCGCAGACTCTACAATTCCAGCGCTCATAGCGGCCTGGCACATGCGAGTTGTAGTCGTTCCGTCCCACCCTGTTTGAATCATAATTTCCTTGTTTGATAATGGATCAAGCTCATGCCCGGCCAAAATTTCAACCAGCTTAAACGCTCGGGTAATCTGATCCGATGAATAAAGTTTTTTTTGTTCGCTCATAGCCCTAATTCCTCCTGTTTGATGCCGTGGTTCACTGCTAATCGCCCACGTGCCAGGCCGCCGATGGCGGTGTCGATCTTCTCAATGGCCTCTGCCTGCGAGAGCTCTCCGGCGATGAACTGATGAATGGCGTGGATTGCATCGACCTGCGCCTTCTGAATATCAGCAAGCTCTGTCGCCTCCATGCGGCCGATCCGGCGCGGCAGTCGATAGATCGCGAATCCGCAGCGGCTGGCGATGTGCTGCAGCGGGCCGAAATCCTGCTGGAAGCGCATGGCCGGGATCAGCTTGCGCGATGGGAAATTGGCTGCATCGTCATGCGGGTTGCTGGCGCGGTAGAGGCTGGATTCGCTCCAGCCCAGCAGATCGGCCAGCTCTTCAACGGTGTGCTCACCGTGATGCACCATGCGATG
>MNWZ01000165.1 GCA_001871925.1 Zetaproteobacteria bacterium CG1_02_53_45 | reverse complement strand
TGGTAAGATTACCCGAAGCCTTCAACTGCTCGCCAAGCGTACCATCCATGGTCAACGACATCGTCGAAGTCGGACCTGTCGTGACTGTAAGATTATTGGCTCCGGCAACACCGGCAAAATCGATCACCGTATTGGTAGCTGCATTCAGCTTGTTTATGGATATCGATAAGGGATCCGCTGCAATCGTTACATTCGGAATACCAAGCACGGAAGCCGTTGCCGCCGTTGCCTGCAATGCAGTCCACTTGTTCGCTTTGTTCGCCTGATCAGTAAACATAGCCAGTGCAACATTCACACCGGTAAGGCTCAATCCCATCGCATCGGCCGTGCCGCCATTGAGACCAACAAAACCGCTCGCGTTGGAGACACCGATAGTCAGCATATCGGTTGTTGCGGTAGTCACCGCTGCGGTGGTCGCATTGATCAGGCTGACATTCTGCGTGAACTTCTCCATCGCAAAGCCACCGGACACCTGAAAAAATCCTGATGCATCAATGGTAAGATTACCCGAGGCTTTAAGAAGTTCACCCTGAGAACCAGCCATATCCAATGTCATTGTGGTTCCAAGCGGGCCGGTTGTCACAACCAATGGCATCGCAGCAAAATCAACGACAATAGCACCAGCCGCAGGAGGATTGGAGGTAACCGTAGACCCGACTGTTGCGGCAGTCAGTGTTGCCGATGTCGCGACCGGCGTTATCGTGCTGGTCATCAGATTCAATGCTTGCCCGGCCAGTGTTCCGCCGAAGGTAATTTGAAGATCTTTTTGATTCCAGAACGTGACAGTAGCTGCGGCACCAGCCAAGCCTGCAAAGGCAGCATCCACCGCTGTTTGTATCTGTTGCTGCGTCGCATCAAAGGCAATTGCCGCTGTGCTATACGTCGTTCCCAGATGCAACAAAGAAAGGGTAAATGTGCCCGTGTCAGATGCGCTGTTCAGCACGACCTTCTGCACCTCTCCACCACCGGCCACGCCCTGCGTCTGTGTTGATGTCGTTGCCGTTGCAAAGCTCAACGCTGCGCCATTTACCGTGATCTGTTGTACATCCTGACCGGCAAGAGCACCGATAAAACTTACCTTGTAAAACTGATCAACCTTTGTCGAATTCGCATCATAACTCACCTGAACGTTCCCGACTCCAATTCCGGCAAGTCCCTCAAGAGCGGTCTGAATCAGCGCCGCCTGCGCCGTTGAACCCACGGCATAATTGATGGCAGCAGTTGTCGCTGCGCCAAAGCCCAGCGTAAATGTTCCCCCTGCTACTGCCGTATCAGCCCTGGTCTGAACGGTTAGAAGTTCCATGGTCTGTTTGCTTACAGTGCCGCCAAAAGTGATGTCCCAGCCTGTCGTTCCAGCTGCAACCGTCACGCTGGCACCGGCCAGCCCTGTCAGCGCTGTGTTCAATGCCGTCTGCACCTGGGCTGCGGTAGCGGTAAAAGCCAGGGCAGCTGTTGTATATGTCAGCCCCTGATGATTCAGCGTTAGCTGGAATGTGCCGGTAGCGGCTGTATTAATCGTCACATTCTGAATCTGACCATGGCCCGCTGCTCCCGTCTGGAATGGAGTAGCAGTCACGGTTGAGGGAAGCGTCGTAGCGGTTGCCACAATCGCAGACACATTCTGCTTGGCAAGTCCGCCGGTGAAGGTTACAAAATAGCGCTGGTTGCTCACCGTGGACATTTGATCAAAGGTCACATAAACATTCGTGCCAATGGGTGCCATTGCACGCAGCGCATCAGATATCCGGTTCTTGTTGGTCGTAACATCGCTCTGGGCAAAGCGAATCGGAGCGGATGTAATACCGCCATAACTCAGGGTATACATCCCCGTTGCAGTAGAGAGGCCAGCAATGGTGATAATCTGTATCTCATTACTACCGGCTGTCCAGGGTGCCAGTTCCTGCACACTGGTGCTAACAGCCGGTGCGGCTTGCTTGGGAGTTTGAAAGGCAAGCAGCTGACCCTCATTGATAGCGGCTGCACCTGTAGAGAGACGAGTGATGGTTGCCGTTGCAGCACCCGCAATCGTCGATACCGTCAAACCGGTGACGTTGATGCCAGCAAGTGCACCCGTAAATTCAATCACAAAACCGGTAGCACGATCTCCTGTCACCAGCACATTGCCTGCACCAATACCGGCCAACCCTTCTATAGCCGTACGAACCTTCAATGCTATCGCAGCATCACTATCGCCCCTGTTAATCACCACGGCTGAGGTCACGCCCTGATAACTGAATGTGAGGGTACCGACAGTATTGGCATAGAGACCCAGCTTCATCGTGGTATTGGTCACCGTTGTAACCGGTGTGGCTGTCGGTGGGGTATAACCCTTGTTAATAACAACCTGCAGCGTATTGGCAGAGACCACCAGACCATTAATACCAACCAGCGATGCAGTACCCCCAGTGGTCTTCAGCGCCGTCCACTTGTGTGCTGTATTACCCTTCTCACTCATCAACGCCAGTGCAAAATCAATATTACCCAGGCTCAAACCAAGCTGATCGAGTGTTCCACCGTTCAAACCGGCAAATGCATTCACGCCGCTTGCGCCGATGGTCATCATATCGGTATTTACCGTTGTTCCATCAGAAAGCGTAACCAACTGAGTGGATTTCTCCAGAGCAAAGCCGCCGGAAACACTGAAGAAACCGAACATATCAACGTTAAGATTCGCAGATGCCTGCAATAGCTGACCACGCTGGCCATCCATATTGAATGCCATCGTGCTCAATGGACCGGTCAGGACAGAGAACGGTGTACCAGCATTTGTCATCGCAAGATAGTCGACCACCAGACCTGTCGCATCGGGATTGTTGATCACAACACTGATCGTATCGGCAGCAACGGTCAGTCCAGTAATACCGGTAAAACTCGCACTGGTCGCAGTTGCCTGCAAAGACATCCATTTACGGGCCGTATTCGCCTGATCAGTCATCAACGCCAGACCGAAATTCACGCCGGTAAGGTTCAAACCAAACGCATCTGCCGTACCCCCATTCATGCCGGCAAAAGCAGTTACATTCGAACCCCCAAGCGTCATCATATCCGTGGTTGCACTGCTGCCATCGGAGAGCGTGACGACTTGCGTCACTTTCTCAAGCGCAAAACCACCAGAGAGGGAGAAAAAATTATATAGATTAATGTCCAGGGTTCCTGAGGTGCGAAGAAGCTCGCCATCGGCACCAGCCATATTCATGGTGATACTGCTGCCCGGTCCTGTGGCCACAACCAATGGCATCGCCGCGTAATCAACAAGCAAGGTGCCAACAGCATCCGCCCTGTTGATGGATACGCTCATCGTTTTACCAGCAAGAGTAATTCCGCTCATACCCACAAATGATGCACTGGCAGCGACCGCCTGCAGTGAGCTCCACTTACGGGCGCTGTTCACCTGATCGGTCATCATCACCAATGCAAAGTCGACGCCAACAAGAGAAAGACCCAGGGCATCAGCACTGCCACCATTCATACCGGCAAATGCAACCACGCCGGATGCACCAATCGTCAACATATCGGTGGTCACCGTCGAGGCATCGGAGAGCGTGACAGTCTGAATTGATTTCTCAAAAGCAAAACCGCCGGAGAGACTGAAAAAGTTATACAGATTAATACTCAGATTGCCTGAGGCACGAATCAACGCACCATCAGCCCCTGCCATGTTCATCGTAATCGTGCTGGCAGGGCCTGTGGCAATCACCAGCGGTGTTGCCAGATAATCAACCAACAGCCCATTAACCGCATCGGGCTGATTGATACTTACACTGAGTGTGTCACCGGAAAGGCTGACGCCGGGAAGTCCCATAAAAGCAGCACTGCCAGCACTGGCCTGCAAGGAGACCCATTTTCGGGCATTGTTCACCTGATCCGCCAGCATTACCAATGCAAAGTCCACGCTGCCAAGCGACAAGCCAAGCGCATCCGCACTTCCACCATTCAGACCAGCAAAGGCTGTAATGCCTGAACCACCCATACTCAGCATATCTGTTGTTACGGCTGAACCATCTGAAAGCGTGATCGCCTGGGTAGATTTCTCAAAAGAAAAACCACCAGAAAGACTAAAAAAATTAAATAAATTGATATCCAGGTTACCAGAGGCACGAATCAGTGCCCCATCAGCGCCGGCCATATTCAGAACCATTGAACTACCCGGCCCCGTTGTCACCGTAAGTGGCATCGCAGCATAATCGACAAGCAGTCCACTAACCGCATCCACCTGATTAATTTCAACACTCAAAGTATTGGCACTAAGGGTAATGCCTGTCACACCGACAAACGAAGCCGTGGCAGCAGTGGCCTGCAAGGAGGCCCATTTACGGGCACTATTGGCCTGATCGGCCATCAATACCAGCGCAAAATTAACGCCGCTGAGACTCACGCCAAACTGATCTACCGTCCCGCCATTTAAGCCGGCAAAAGCGGTTACATTCGCACCACCCATTCGCAGCATATCTGTCATAGCGGTTGTACCGTCAGAGAGCGTTACCAGCTGCGTCGTTTTCTCGAAGGCAAATCCACCGGAAAGCGCAAAAAAGTTAAACAGGTTAATATTCAGATTGCCCGATGCACGAATTAGTGGACCATTCACTCCATCCATATTCAGGGTGATTGTGCTGCCAGGACCTGTGTTCACAACAAGTGGCATCGCCGCATAATCAACAACCAGACCGGCAGCATCAGCACGGTTGATCTCCACACTTATACTTGTGGCAGATAACGTAAGACCGGAAATCCCGGCAAAGGCTGCGCCTGCTGCCGTCGCCTGTAGCGAGACCCATTTGCGGGCTGAGTCAGCCTGATCAGCAACCATCGCCAGCGCAAAATTAACGCCACTGAGACTAACTCCTACCTGATCTGCTGTACCGCCATTCAGACCGGCAAAAGCGGTTACTCCGGATGTACCAATGGTTAAAAGGTCGGTATTAATCTGACTACCATCGGAGAGCATGACCGATTGCGTAAGCTTCTCAATAGCAAAACCACCGGAAACAGCGAAGAAACCAAATGCATCTATGGTCAGGTTTCCCGACGCCTGCAATAACGCACCCTGCGCCCCGGCCATATTCAGCGTCATGGTTGTTGCTACACCCGTAGCAACAGTCACCGGCATGGCGGTATAATCGACTACCAGCCCTGCATTGTCGGCGCGGTTAATATTAACCGTCAGGCTATTGGCTGAAACAGCCAAACCTGCGAAGCCAGCGAAACTGGCAGTCCCGCCCAGGGTTTGTAATGATGTCCATTTACGGGATGCATTGGCCTTGTCGCTCATCATCAACAGCGCAAAATCAGCCCCCGTCAGCGATACCCCCAGTGCATTGGCACTCCCCCCATTAAGCCCGGCAAAAACTGCAACCGCCGTTGCGCCAATACTCAAGGTATCAACATTCACCACCGAAGCATCAGAGAGCGTCACCTGTTGCGTCGATTGCTGAATGGCAAAGGAGCCACTCGCCTGAAAAAATCCAGCCACATTCAACGAAGCCCCGGTCAACTGCACCTCTCGACTTGCTGCAGCATCCAATCCCTGAAATGTGTAGGAGAGTGCGGCCGTGCTGATTGTTTGACCAAGATATGCCGTGCCGGTTTCATTCCAGCGAACCGTTGCAGCTGTAGCGCTCAGACTGACATCTGTCCCGAGTTGCGCGATAATGGATCCGCTGGCCTCCAGGGCTCGTCCATTGAGTCCCGCCACCATACCCAGCGATGCCGATGTAACACCCGCCTGAAAACTACCGCTACCAAGCATCACCGTCGCATTATTGGCGACGATCAGAGTCTCATCGATCAATCCGTTTTTACGAAAGCCGAAGTCACCGCTAACGCTAAACAGGCCGGAAATCCCCGCCTGCAACCCGGTAATACTTACCTCCTCCAGTGAAGTAGAGGCAGTTACGCTGCCAAAGGTATAAGTCTGATTAGCAATAACCAACTGTTGGCCGGTATAATCAATTCCCGTTTGATTAATACGGACTGCAACAGAGGTAGCCGAGGGCAGCTCAAATCCGCCACCGATCAACACAAGATTTCCGCTCGCCTCCATCACTAATGCGGTCGAGGTGGCGGAAACACCAAAGCTGCCGCCATCAATACCTACAGTGATGCCACCTGCCGACAATTGCGCCGAAACATTTTGACCAATGGCATCAAAAGAAAGGTTATTTTTTGAAAAAGCAAAATTACCACTGACACTGAATGTACTAATCGTCATCGAGGCTGTGCCAGAAATTTGAATACGCTGCCCCAGTGCACCATTATCATTTAACAGCGCCAACTGCCCTGTGGAATCACTAATGGTTAACGGGGTAGCAGAAAGATTGACAACACTGGTATTGGCTGCCCCCAAGGCATCCAGCCCCATGCCGATACTCGCATCAAGACTAAACATACTGGCCGTCAAGTTCATACTGCCAAGGTTAAGCAGTGAAGCGGAACCGACCGTACCCTGAGTAATCAGCCAGCTGCGGGCATCACCTACCGCAACAGGATTAAAAAAAGCAAGCCCCAGATTCACCCCGTTTAACGACAGACCAAAATCGTTTCCCAATGATGAAAGCCCATTCACACCGAGAAAGGCATTGACCCCACGTGCTGCAACCGTCCAACTGGTGGCGCCAACTGTTGTACCATCGCTCAGGCTAATGGTGCTTAAGGCGCTTTGCTGCGAGAAAGTGAATGCACCGCTAAGATAAAACGAGTCTGCAAACTGAAGCGTACCGGTAAGGGCGACAGAGGTCGGTGAGGTCGCAAAATATCCAAGGTTGAGCAAAGTACCCAATTGATTGTTAACCAGCGGGTCTGCACTTGTTAAGTTGAAATTACTCGTGGAAACGAGCTCTTTGGTGACAAGCTGAACACCCGTCGCTGTCTGCACCACCTCAAAATAGTAATCAGGCCCGAAGCCATATAAGCCGGCCGATGAGCTAAACGATCCGGAGATCGTAGCCGAATTTAAAATATTAAACACATCTCCTGGAACCGGTACAAAGCCATTAGCTAGAGAAATCGAGAGGGTACCCGCCAAAGCACTATTCCCGGTGATATTAATCTGATCGTAATTAACGCCGGGGGTATAACCGCCTAACTGTATTTGCAACGTATCTGCGGCAGTTTGGGTTAATGAAGGCGCATTGTTAACCGCAGGGGCAGTAACAATCGCCCTGAAGGAGCGATCCGTGGTGGCTTGCTGAGCAGCCGTAGCAACTGTTGCATAAATGGCCGAACCGTTATTCTGCAAGCCGGTGGTATCAAGAGCAAACGTAGTGGCAGAAGATTGAGCGGAAGTAGAGAGTTGCTGAGCTTGATTCTGAACAGAAACAGGTGGGATGGAAGTGATCGGTTGATTAGAGCTTTGCATGGTGATGGATTGAGAGGCTAATGCAATTACCGGGTCCCCATATAAAAGCACACGCGGCTCAAGGCTATCGACCCGAAACAACTCTTTATCATAGCGCTTACTGGCAACCTTCTTTTTACGCCTGTCTAATCGCTGTTTCCTTAATAAACCCTTTAACATTTTCAGCCTCCAATCCTGATCATCAAATAATCAGCATAAGACATTTCAGCAGGAAGGATCGCCATGACCTTGTCCTGAATGCACAAAAACAAAGTCATGGCGACAGATATCAGTTGATTATTTTTGCTTCACTGACACCCAATTCGCTGCTTTCTGGCACTACTTCACCGGATGGCTCGGTAATTCCAATCGTGCTATCTTTGAAACGCAACAGGCGCTCCACCTGCGCCAAAGAAATCAGATGTGCATAGATAGGAGCCAGATATTTCTTGGCACGCATCTCGGTAAATGCATGATCAGAAAGCGAATTCAATCGCTCTTCATTCAGCACGTAACAACCGGTAATGTTTTTCACTTCATCTTTGACACGAACCTGCATATTCAATGGGGTAAACATATTTTTCTCAGCCAGATAACGACAAAACTCCAGCGTAAACAGCTCCATCTGCTGCAACTCGGAAAGAAAGGTTTTCACTCGTTCAATCACTTCAGTACCAGAACCATCTTCGTTAAAAATTGGATCACCTACTTCAACCCCTATACTGTCACTGCTTTCATCCATGCAGATTGTATAACGATCCTGCTCATCCGTATTGGCTAACGCAAAAGGATAGCGTCGAACGATGGCAGGGATGTAAGATGCCTGCCACTTACCATGATCCACAAACAGATTCTCGCCATCTTCAAGCCCCATCAACACAACTGGCCTGAATTCATCCTTATCCTTATCCTCAAGAAAAACAATCGGATAAATGGATGCTGCCCGTGAAAACTCATGAACCATAATCGATGCCAGATTGATATCTTTTGCGAAATCAAAGCTTGCAACAGGACTGACCTTAACATTTTTATGCTGCTCAATTGTAATGGGTACAATGTTTTTGAACATTCAGACGCTCCTTAACCATTAATAAAGAAAATTAAGCCAATTTAACTTGACCGTCATAAAATAGCGCCCCTCCCGCAAAAGAGCAACACTAGCAGGCAAGGCAATCGCATTAAAATCATGACCGACCATTCATTGAGAAAAGGTTCACTGATAACACAAGATCATTTTTCATATATGAGCCACTTGCAAAAGTCTGAGACATATTGATCCGACAATGACTTATTCGTGGAAATGATGGTTTCAATTTTTGTTTTGCCATTATGTTTTTGCATCTGAGATCATTTTTCCGGTGTTTTTCGATTTTCAGGGCAGGCAGTTTTACGACATTCATATTGTGATGCCCTTTTGACGCCTCAACTTTGGTACACAGTCGATTCATTGAATCATACGCATGAACTGATCAGCCGTAAGCGCCAGAATGCCAAACATCAAATGGCACATCACTTTGGCATGGCCTCGCACGCGCAGGTGACGACCTCCAAACTCATCTTTCAAACGACCATTCACCCGTTCAACCGTACTGCGTTCGTTATACCGTACTGCCTCAGCTGGTTTTAGACTGGTCGTTGCACGAGCCTTGTTTTCCGCTGCCATCGCCTGTTTGCGTTCAGTGGTGCGGGGGTTGCTATCAATAATCGGCACATGACCCAGAGTGCGGCTATGTGAGTGGATACCCGGAGCATCATAGGCTGCATCCATCAAGTCATACAGGTTACAAACACGCTTGCTTGTTATTTCGGCCAGTGGAATTGCAGCTTGAGAGTCATGCAACGAGGCAGATGATAGCAGGCAAGTGATGGGGATACCGCCATCGGCTGCATCAATATGCAGCTTATAACCGATCCAGCTACTTTTATAACCCTTACTGTTTTGCTTCGTGCCTACATCACAGGGCTTGGGGAGATCTTCCAGCATCGCAGCCAATGGCATGCCTGCGGCCTGCCTTTCAATTCGGGTCATTTCCTTAGGACGCTCTTCACCTTTCTTTGGATGGCCGCGTTTTTTTGCTTCCGGCTTGCTTGAACTCTCTTTTTTCACAGCCTTTTCCCTAGCATGGATGGCTGTTGAGTCTCTGGATATATGCCCGATAATTTCTTGCGCATAGCGCGATTGAATCATGGCTTCATGCACACGCTCAGGCAATCGACTTTCTGAGAAATCCTGATTGGCGCGAGAAAATACGGATTCATGTGGTATTTGATACCGATACTCCCAGCCACAGAGACTGCGCAAGGTTTTGTCGGACTCCAGTCGTTCCAGAAGCATCCGTGTAGTCGGCATGTTGTAAACCATCTTGGCAATAAAGGCGCGGGCGATAGCAGCACGGCTCTTGGGCGGTCGACCCACTCCGCCGTAGTAATCATTCACATGCTCTTCAATCCTGATAAGTTCAAGAATGGTCACCAATTGCTGCTGCTTTTCGGTCAACGCTCCAAGCTCTTCCTGCAACCATGGAAACAGAGAACCTTGAATTATTAGCCAGCTTTGTGATAATCCTTCTCGAAGATGATTCATCTTTGGTCTCCCGTCTGGTTTGGTTTTCGTGCTAGATTTACCCTACCAGACTGGGAGATCATTTTCGCCTCTTATGCGTGGCCTAAATCAGTCGGTTTGAATGGTTTTGCAAGAGGCTCATACAAATAAACTTTTTCAGGCAACTAGCATCATATCCCCTTGAAAAGGGCGATAATATACCTATACTTTGCATTCATGGCCAGAACAGCAAAAGAAATTCCGGTGACAGAAGAGCAAAGGCATGAATTGCTCATGATGAGCCGGTCGCAGAAATTAGATCATCGTTACGTTTTACGTGCCAGCATCATATTATTATCGATTGAGGGGGAAGCGGTTGATGCAATCATGAAGCGCGTGCAATGCAGCCGGAAGGCTGTAAATAAATGGCGTAACCGGTTCAGGGAAAAGGGCATGGAAGGTTTGCAAGATATGCCAAGACCAGGGCAGGCGCCGATTTATTCGGCCGAACAAAAGGCAGCAGTCATCGAAAAAGCCTGCACTAAACCTGATGGAGGTTATACCAACTGGTCTCAACAACGTATTGCTGATGCCGTCGGCATGAGTAAGTCGCATGTGAACCGCATACTCATGGAAGCAAACTTGAAGCCTCATAAGGTGCAGTATTGGTGCGGGAGTGTTAGAGACTCTGAATTTGAAGCCAAGATGACGAACATTGTAGGTTTGTATATGAATCCGCCGGAGAATGCGATGGTCATCTGCGTGGATGAAAAGACGCAGATGCAGGCACTTGATCGTACGCAGCCGGAGCTACCATTAAAGCCGGGTAGCCCGAGACGTCAAACAGCAACCTATAAGAGGAACGGCACGGTTTCCCTGATTGCAGCGCTGGCAGTGCATACCGGTGAAGTGACGGCCAAGACGATGCAATCGAACAACGCCGACAACTTTCTTTCCTTCCTTAAAAAACTGAATCGAAAATATCCGCACAAACAACTGCATATTATTGCTGACAACCTTTCTGTGCATAAGCACAAAGACGTCAAGGCGTGGCTGGAACATAAACGTAGGATAACGCTTCACTTTACGCCGACCTATTCATCCTGGCTCAACCAGGTTGAAATATGGTTTAACATCCTGAGTAAGGATGTGATTAAGGGAGGCGTATGGAAATCTTCTGAGCAAATGGCAAATCAAATCATGGAATATATCAGGACGTATAACAACACAAGGGCAAAGCCGTTCCAATGGACTTATACGGGAAAGCCGTTAACCATATGAATAAGTGTGTCCTTCTATGGGATGATACACTAGGGTGTGAATATTAGGGGAATCAAATAGTGAGATTTAGGTATGAGCAGTAAGAACTCTTATGGCACTGTCCTGAAGTCCTCCTCAATAATGGGGGGGGCTGCGGGCCTGAATATGCT
>MNWZ01000023.1 GCA_001871925.1 Zetaproteobacteria bacterium CG1_02_53_45 | reverse complement strand
GATAAAAAAGATGTCCTTGAGCTCGTGTCGTTTCCGTCTTTCAATGCGTGGGTCTTCAATAGATGAGAAATGTGAGATGATGGATGTGGTTGGAATAGTGAGTGTTTTCATGTTGTCAGGCTACCACAAAATGATGTATAAAGCATTGTTTTATAATGATAATTGTTATATTCGTGAAGACAAATTTCGACTAAGAAACACTCACTCCGTCTTAACCAAATTTAATCTGTTATTGTCGAAATAACCATTTTTGCAACCAATGGCTGCTCATGATTTTAATGCGATTGCCCTGAAGTCCCCGGCTTGCCATCTTGTCGATAGTTTGAAAAATGACTATGCTCACATCTCGTTGTGGGGAGGGTCATCATGCTCGGAAAAGCTGTGTTCGTCGTATTGCTTGTGCTGATGTCCGGTTGTGCCGCGAATAATCACCAGCCGGATGCTGCTGCCAGTGCTGAAGCACGGGCGGAAAATGACCGCTTGAAGAGCGAGGCATCGGCACTGCGCAAGGCTGTGAATGAGCAGCAGGCAGTGCTAGAGTCACTCAAACAGCATTGATCCAGTTTGTATAAAAGAGGGAGAGTTTATGTCCAGATTGAAACTGTTTTTTATAGTATTGTTGTTACCGCTTGTTTCCAGCTGTACCACAATTGATGAATTCCTGTTCGATGCATATCCGGATGGTTCGCCGGTCAGTCAGCAGCGGGCAGAACCCGGCCCGGTCGCAGCCAGCGCAGATCCTGCCCGGGAAGCTGAAAAAGCGCGTGCCGCAGAAGCTGCGGTGCGCGAAGCGGAAGCCAGACGTGCGGCAGCCGAGAGCAAGCTGCAGCCGCCGGTTGCCGAACAGCCGCAAGAGCAGTTGTGGGTGAGGGTTGCATTTAAACCCGGGCAGACCCGTCTGGCGGACGATGCGCGGGCAGCACTGACAAATGCGGCAGGTAAATTTCTCTCGCTCAACAGTGGCCAGAAAATTGAAGTGCGCGGTTACTGTGATGATGAACCGATTGGCGGTTACGATGGCAAGCAAAAGTCATCCCATCAGTATGATACACAATTGGCTTTGAGTCAGGCACGTGCTGAAGCGATCAGGGATGTGCTGGTTAAAGCCGGTATTTCGGCTGACATGATCACTGCAGCCGGTTATGGCGCAACGCTGTTTATTGCTGAAAACACAACGGTTGAAGGGCGCAATAAAAACCGCCGCGTGGATATCTATTTACTGGCCAAATAGTTGTAAGCACCGAAAACAATAAAAGGGCACCCTATGGGTGCCCTTTTATTGGTTCATCGCTGACTTGCGGGACACATCAACTAATGGCAACTGTTCAGCGTTACTCAGGATAAAAAAATTCAGCCACGAATTACACGACAACCACGAATGAACAGAAGGTGAATTGTGACCGAAGGAAATGCCTGTGGTGCGAAGCAAGAGAAACTTCCCTGGGGGACGAATAATAATCAGTGAACCTGTGTGAAATCATTGCTCCAGGGCACGCTCTCCGGTTTTACTATTTCACCTGACGGCTGATGTGTGTCATAGTGATGAAAATTAAGGAATAGTCTTGTCATTCGTGGTTGTCGTGTGTATTCGTCCCCCAGGGGATACTCTTTACCTGATGGCTAGATTGTCTATCGCGCAACAGTCGCTTTCTCCTTGTATGCCCAAAGCTGCATTCCCGGACTTACGCGATGAACTTGTAGCTTTAAAGCATGATGATTGTGATGCTTTAACAGCAATCAGGCCGGTTGTTTCAGCAGGTTTTCGATATGGTTTATACGCACAGGGGCGGGCGGGTGTGAGTCATTCCACGCACTGTAGATCGGGTCCGGCGTCAGTGTGCTGGCATTGTCTTCATACATTTTGACCAGTGCGCTGACCAGTGCCTCACCGCTGCTGTTGGCCACGGCATAGGCATCTGCCTCAAACTCATTCTTGCGCGAGAAGTAACTCATGAGCGGAGCCAGGGCAAAGGTAAAGGCCGGCATCACCAGCATGAACAGAACCAGAGCCGCATGGCTGGAAGCGGTGGTAATGCCGAGCCCGGTGTAAAACCATGGCTGGGCACTGAGCCAGCCGAGCAGGGCGAAGCCGATGAGGGTCGAAAACACCATAATCACCAGACGTTTTTTGACATGGCCATGATGAAAATGGCCCAGTTCATGAGCCAGTACGGCTTCGGTTTCGATCGGCTTCAGCTGTTTAATCAGGGTATCGAAAAAGACAATGCGTTTGGCATTGCCGAGGCCTGTGAAATAGGCGTTACCGTGGCTGGAGCGTTTGGATCCATCCATGACAAACAGGCCATTGCTTTCAAAGCCGCAGCGTTTGAGCAGCGCTTCAATCGTTGCTTTCATCTCGCCCTCAGGCAGCGGTTCAAACTTGTTGAACAGTGGTGCAATGAATGTCGGATAGGCCCAGATCATGAACAGCATAAATGCTGTCCAGAAGCCCCAGCCATAAAGCCACCACAACTCTCCTGCACCCAGCATGAGACTGAGAATTACCCAGGCGATGGGTGTGCCGATGGCCAGCAACAGCCCCAGTTGTTTGACTATATCGGAGAGAAACAGGGCGGCAGTCATTTTGTTGAAACCGAAACGCGCTTCGATGGCAAAGGTGGCGTACGTTTCCAGCGGAAGGTCCAGCAGCTGACCGATAAGAAAAAACAGCATCAGGAAGCTGACGCCAGTCCATACTTCAGAAAAGCCGAATGAGCGCGACAGGCCGTCCAGCCATTCCAGACCGCCGCCCAATGTCCACGCCAGCAGCAATAGCAGCCCGATGACTTGAGAGATGCGGCCAAGGCTGAGCTTGGCCATGGTATAATCGGCAGCTTTCTGATGTGCTTCCAGTGAGACTTTCCCGGCAAACCGTGCCGGTACCGCAGCTCGGTTTGCCAGCACTGAAGCTTTTTGTCGCAGCGACAGATACAGCGTTGTTAATGTGGCGATAGATGCAAAGCTGAATACGATCCATGTCCATGTCGTCATGTTTCACCATCCTGAAAATGATTTTCGGTAAAGGCCTGCGGCTTGCAGAAAGCGGGGATAAAAAAAAGCGGGCTTAAGACGCTTGCTTATGCTTCAAGTAAGGCAAGGCCAGCCTGCATGGTCAGGGCCGACTGAAGTACAGGCACCAGCAGTGTTGCAACCCTGGCCTCGCCGATACTCTTTTTCAGTTGCATTAACGGCTCCAGACCCAGGTCTTCAATCGCCTGCCTGTGGCCGGCATCGTCAGATACGTGGCTGGCCAGCATCCAGCCTGCTATACGCACATCCCATGCGGCAGCAGCAAGAGCAGCAGCTGTGGAGGCGAGGCCATCAAGCAGTACAGGGACACCTTTATGCGCTGCAGCACGGTAAAAGCCGGCCATGGCAGCCAGTTCCAGTCCGCCCAGTTCGCGCAGTATGTCATGCGACGGCGTTCCCTGAGTACGCGCAAGAGCTGTTTCAATGGCAATCAGTTCCCGGGCATAAATATCAGGACTGCCGTGAACGTCAGGTCTGAGTACTTCCTCGGGCGCCAGGCCCGTCAGTTCAGAAATAACGGCCGCAACAGAAACTTCATCGTGGGCAGCAATAGAGCCGGCAATCAGCAGGTTGGCACCATCGGCAATCATGCGATTGGCCATCTCCTCGCCAATGCCTGTACATTCCCAGTAGTCGCCCTGATTCATGGCCGACTCGTGGGCAGGGTTGGCTGTGCCTGCACGGACTTTGGCATGTTCGATGCCATCAACTTCGGCAAGGTTTGCGTTTACACCGACATCAACAATATATAACGGTGCGTGGGCTTGTGCGCAGAGTTTGCGAATGGTCGAGTTTTCGGCCAGGGCAGCAGTCAGCAGCTCAGCCGTGGTCGCCGATGTCTCGTAGTCGACTTCTGATGCGATGCCGTGATCGGCAGCAAACAGTACAACGGCAGGTTTAATGGCATCCGGTATCTTTTTGCCCTGGCGTGTGGAGAACCAGACGGCAATGTTTTCCAGTCGGCCCATGCAGCCGCTCGGTTTGATCAGGCTGCTGTGGTATTCCTGGTCCGGATAAATGGAAGGGATTTCCATGTTTAATTGTCCCCCTTGCCTGTCAGATTACACAACAGCAGAACACTGTTCATTATAGCCGGTTTTCCATGATATGCGAACGCCATGACCATGCTTCCTTCAATGCACGGACTGGTAAGAGTCAATCAATTGGCGAATGGCATCGGGTGCGACATTTTCTGCCAGAAACGCCTCGCCAATGTTTCTGAGCAGAATGTAGCGGATGCGGCTGCCCACGTTCTTTTTGTCGTGCCCCATGGCATCGAGCCAGGCATCGGCATGAAATGCTGGAACATCGACGGGTAGCCCTGCTGCCTCATAACAAACTCTGATTTGCGATTCGATGCCGGGCTCTGCAAAGCCCAGCTGCTCGGACAGGCGGGCCGCCATCAGTGTGCCCATGGCAACGGCTTCGCCGTGCAGATAGGTGCTGTAGTGGGTCATGGATTCGATCGCGTGACCGAAGGTGTGGCCCAGATTGAGCAGTGCGCGCAGCCCCTGCTCGGTTTCATCAGCCATAACCACTTCCGCTTTATGACGGCATGAAGTGTGAATTATTTTACTCAGCACATCTGCGTCCAGATCGATGGCTGCCGCCATATTGCTGTTCATCCAGTCGAAAAAAACAGCATCTCGGATCAGTCCGTATTTGACGGCTTCTGCGATGCCGGCTTTGACTTCACGCGGTTCCAGTGTGTTGAGCACCATTGAATCCACCCATACCAGCTTCGGCTGGTAAAAAGCACCAATCATGTTTTTCCCATGCGGATGGTTGATTGCCGTTTTGCCGCCCACGCTCGAATCCACCTGGGCCAGTACCGTGGTCGGAACCTGAATGAAGGGAATGCCGCGACGGTAACAGGATGCTGCAAAGCCGGTCATATCACCGACTACACCACCGCCAAGCGCAATCACCGGCTCATTGCGGGAGAGTTTGGCATCCATCAGCGCATCCATAATAAAGCCAAGGGTTTCGATGGTTTTATAGCGCTCGCCATCAGCCAGTATGCATTCGGATACATGCCAGCCGGCGCTTTCCAGCGAGTCGCGTAGCCGCTGCATATACAGCGGAGCGATGGTGACATTGCTGATCACCATGCAGCGGGTCGGAGATGCAAACAGCTTGCCCATGGCTTGACCGAGGTCATCCAGGCAGCCGGGTTCGATATGGATATCATAAGAGCGCGGGCCCAGTTCGACGTGGTAAACCTGCGCTACAGAACGTGTTTCACTCATTGCCCGACTCTGACATTTTCAAGCCGTTCCGAGAAGCCGGAAAAAACCTGTTTTTTACCACGAAGAGCACGAAGAATGGGAGAAACAGGCTTGCTGCACGGGCGAAGACGCATGGAAATGACAAAACGCTGTTTATCTCCCTCTGCGTCCACCGCGTACTCTGCGGTGAGAAGAGTCAGGCGGGGATGAATTTCAGGGCTACGCCGTTATTGCACCAGCGCTGACCGGTCGGCTGCGGCCCGTCATTAAACACATGCCCCTGATGGCCGCCACAGCGATTGCAATGGTATTCGGTGCGCGGCAGGATGATTTTGAAATCACGTTTGGTTTCGATATGCCCTTCTATCGGTTTGAAAAAACTGGGCCAGCCGGTGCCGCTGTCAAACTTGGCACTGGATTCAAACAGCGGCAGTTCACAACCGGCACAGACGTAGGTGCCGTTGCCATACTCTTTGTTCAGCGGACTGGAGAAGGCCGGTTCGGTTGCCTCGTTTCGCAGCACATCAAACTGTCCGGGAGTCAGGATTTTGCGCCACTCGGCATCACTTCGTATAATCCTGTCACTCATCATGCCCTTCCTTTCATCACTGGCTAACATGAAACGCGGCAAGCTCAACAGTGCAGCCGCGGCCAGTGTTGCCTGGATAAACGTTCGACGTTTCATGGTTTGCTCCCCCATAGTTGTTCAAGCCGTTGATCACGGCCGCAGTTGTAGCGGTAGAATTTATAGCGCAGGGGATTTTTCAGGTAGTAGTCCTGATGATAATCCTCAGCCGGCCAGAAGTTGCCTGCAGCCGTTATTTCGGTCACCACATCCTGCTTGAACGGCTTGTTCTCAATCAGCGCGGCTTTTGCCGCTTCGGCGGCCTGTTTCTGGGCTTCTGAGAGATAGAATATGCCCGGTCGATACTGGGTGCCGACATCGCAGAACTGGCGATTCGCCGTGGTCGGGTCGGAGTTGCGCCAGTAGACATCAAGCAATGTTTTATAGCTGACCAGACGCGGGTCAAAGATGATCTGTACCGCTTCGGTATGGCCGGTTCTGCCTGCGGACACCTCCTCATAGGTCGGGTTATCCTTGAAACCACCGACATAGCCGGAGGTGGTAGAGATCACGCCGGGCAATTCATCAAAAGGGTGCTCCATGCACCAGAAACAGCCACCGGCAAAGATTGCGCTTTCCCTTTCAGTTGCTGCGTTTGCCGGAATGGCTGCCATAAAGATCACCATCCACAATAATAGAACTCGTTTCATCACGTCTCCTGCCCTGTCGGCGCGTTGTTCTTTTTCCATGCTTGAATCATTAGACGGAACAGGATTGAAATCATTACAGGCGGATGCTGAAGCGAAGATGAAACGTGCCTGAACCCGGCCATGCAGGCAGCATGCAGCCATGTTTCATGTTGATGTGATTGTCATAGGCGCCGGTGCAGCCGGCCTGATGTGTGCCGGTACGGCCGCCGCATACGGCAAGTCTGTGCTGGTGCTTGATCATGCCGAAAAAGCCGGTAAGAAAATCCTCATTTCGGGTGGCGGACGCTGTAATTTCACCAACCGTCTGACCACGCCGGCCAATTTTATCTCGACCAACCCCCACTTCTGTAAATCCGCGCTGGCACGCTTTTCGGCGTTTGATTTTATCGAGTGGGTGGAGAAGAGCGGCATCAGCTATCATGAGCGGGAACACGGACAGCTGTTCTGTGACCAGTCTGCATCTCAAATCCTGGATATGCTGCTGGCTCCCTGTAGTGATTTCGGCGTAGAGATTGCCCTGCATACGGAAATCCAGTCAGTGGAGAAGTTCGAGCATTTTCTGGTCAAAACGAGCAAGGGTGATTTCAGCGCCGAATCTCTGGTGGTTGCCACAGGCGGCCTCTCTATTCCGAAAATGGGTGCCACGCCGTTCGGCTTGAAAGTCGCCAAATCCTTCGGCCTGAATATTATCGAAGCAGTTCCGGGTCTGGTGCCGTTCACGTTTACCGGTAATCAGAAGGAGAGCCTGAAGGAGCTGGCCGGTATTTCGCTCAATGTGACTGCCGGCAATCGCGGCACAGCCTTTACCGAAGCCATGCTGTTCACGCATCGCGGCCTTTCAGGTCCTGCCATTCTGCAGATCTCATCATACTGGAGTCCCGGCGAATCCCTGTCGATTAACCTGCTGCCCGGTTGTGATATCCACCAAGTGCTGGCAGAGAAATGCCATCAGCGACCACAGGCACAACTGGCTACAGTGCTATCGGAACTGCTGCCGAAACGGCTGGTGCAGATGCTGTTTGAGCCGGAGTTGCGGGAAGTGTTGTTGAAGCAGCTGAACCACAGGCAGATTGAACAGGTTGTGGAAACCCTGCAGAACTGGCAACTGAAACCCAATGGCACGGAAGGTTATCGCACCGCCGAAGTCACCGTCGGTGGCGTGGATACCGATGAACTCTCCTCCAAAACCATGCAATCCAGAAAAGTGCCCGGCCTCTATTTTATCGGTGAGGTGGTGGATGTGACCGGCCATCTCGGCGGCTTCAATTTCCAGTGGGCCTGGTCCTCCGGCTATGCGGCAGGTATGGCCATCGCCGGGGCAGAATAGGATTTTACCGCAGAGGACGCGAAGTTACGCAAAGGAAACCGAAGTATAATAAATTTAACGGGCTGACAGGTTCAGTGAGGCTGTAGCAAATACGTACATATAGTATTCTGCCTGTACTTTGCGTAACTCTGCGTACTTTGCGGTGAAATCCTCTATCTGAACGAGGTCGGATCGATATCGTATTTGCGCAGCAGTTTGCGCACGGTATTGCGGTTCAGGCCGAGCATCTCGGCGACTTTGAGCTGGTTGCCGTTGCTGCGCTCCATGGCCAGGATCAATAGCGACGGCTCCATCTGCTCAAGCATATACTGATGCAGATTGGTCGCCTCGGCATAACCGAGTTGATGCAGGTATTGGCGAACACAGCGCGTGACCGCGTCGGAGAGGGTTTCCTCTCCCTTTTTATTGTTATCGACATTGCCCAGCGCCAGCGCCACATCGGAGAGCGTGATGGCGGCTCCAGGCGTCAGTACAGCCAGTCTGCGCATCACATTTTTCAGCTCGCGCACATTACCCGGCCAGTCGTGGCGGCAGAGAAGGTCGGCTGCATCATCGAGCAGGATCGGCGCATTCATACCCAGCTCTTCCACCGCCTGATCCAGCAGAAAGTTGGCTAACTCGGGAATATCGTCACGGCGATCGCGCAACGGGGGAATATGCACCGGAATTACGTTCAGGCGGTAGTACAGGTCTTCACGGAATTCACCCTTATCAATTTTTTTCTGCAGGTGCTGATGTGTCGCTGCAAGCAGCCGTACATTCACTTTTTTTGACAGGCTGCCGCCCACGCGCTGTACGCGCCCCTCTTCGAGAACGCGCAGCAGTTTCGCCTGCAGGGCTGCGGGCATATCGCCGATTTCATCGAGAAACAGTGTGCCGCCGTCAGCCTGTTCAAAACGGCCTTCGCGGGTTTTATCGGCACCGGTGAATGAGCCCTTTTCATGGCCGAACAGCTCGGACTCGAGCAGGTCGGCCGGGATGGCGGCGGTATTGATGGCAATGAACGCCTTGCCTGCGCGCTGGCTGCGCTCGTGCAGGGTTTTGGCGACCATCTCCTTGCCGGTTCCCGACTCTCCGGTAATCAGTACGGTAAGGTCGGATGCGGCGACGCGACCGAGTATGCGAAACAGGTTCTGCATGGCCTGACTGCGACCAATGATCAGGTCCTGTTTTACGCTTGGGGTTGCTTTCGCTTTTGCCTTTGCCTTGACCGGGCGCACACGCTGAACCAGTTGGCGCACCTCATCGAGATCAAACGGTTTGGGCAGATATTCCATGGCGCCGATTCGGTAGGCCTCGGCAGCATGGCCGAAGGTGGTTTCAGCCGTGAGCATGACCACCGGCATATTCAGGGCGCCGCCGGAGAGAAAGTCCATGCCATTGCCGTCGGGCAGATAGACATCGAGAAAGGTGATGCCGATATCATGATGCTCAAGCAGTGCCGCTTCGGCCTCGCCTATGCTGCCGGCCTGTAGCACTTCCAGTCCCTCTTCCTGCAATACCCGATCAAGAATCCAGCGGATTCCTTCATCATCATCAATGACCAGCGCTTTCATGTTCTGTTCTCCTGTTTACTTCTTACCGGCAACTGCAATGTCAGCGTGGTGCGTCCGTTTTCACTCTTCATTTTCACCCGTCCACCGTGCTCTACCATGACGCGTTCAACCAGTGCCAGACCGAGGCCGCTGCCGCGCTGCTTGCCGGTGACATAGGGCTCGAACAGGCGCTCCTGCAATTCTGGCGGAATGGTTGCGCCATCATTGGTAATGGCGATCTCGATCACCTGACCCTGATGACCGGGCAGGTGTACCAGTGGTGCCATACGGGTCTGCCACTCGATTCTTTTGTCGGCGGCTTCCACAGCATTCTGCCAGAGGTTTTCCAGCGCCTGTCTGAAGCGGGCCGGATGCACGAGTATTTCGGGCAGACTGGGATCAAATACGCGGCCGACATGAATACCATCCTGATAGTGGATGACATCCTGAATCAGCGTATGAATATTGGTCATCTCCATTTTTACGGAGGCACGCGGACCTACCTGCAGGAAATTGTCGATACGGTCGCGGATGCGGTCCACCCCGACCAGCATCTGGGCCAGTGCCTCGTGGCTGCCGGCAGACATCTCCTGTTCGGATAACCATTGTGTGGCGCCTCTGAGCGCGGCCAGCGGGTTTTTCACCTCATGCGCCATTTCCAGCGCAATGCGTGCAACAGCTTCTGCCATTTCATGGCGTTTGGTGTGTTGATCCACCTCGGCACGGTGTGCTTCCGGCACAAAAATGGCTGATAAGCCGTCTTCGTGATAGCACATGTGCAGTGACACAGGCATGCGGTTGGAAAGGATGCAGATTTGATGGTCGGACACGCCGCTGTGCGGTGACAGGCGTCTGAGCAGTTCTTCGATTTCCGCTTTGGGAGAAAAGATGTCGCTCAACTGTTGACCGATCAGTCGTTTGTTTGATTTGCCCAGTGTCTCCTGCGCCAGAATGTTGGCTTGCATAATGCGATTGTTATGGTCGAGCAGGATCAGCGGTAGCGGCAGCGCCGACAGGGCAATGAAATCAGGCGGCATACGCCAGCTCGCTGTGATCTTCTTCGTCGAGGCTGAGGAAATAACGCTCGGCAATATCGAGCATCTGCTGCCAGTCGGTCATCACCTGAAAATGGCCACGGAAATCTGCCGATCCCCGCAAGCCCTTGCTGTACCAGAGCACATGTTTACGGGCCAGTTTCGAGGCACACTGGGTGCCATGATGTTCGGCCAGATTGTTCATATGCTCGATCACAATAGCCCAGCGCTCTGCCGCCGTCGGTGCCGGCGGTCTCGGCTGTCCGGTGAGCGCGGCATACACTTCGCCAAGTACCCATGGGTTTCCCTGTACGGCACGCCCCACCATGACACCGTCGCAATTGGAGATGCGGATCATTTCCCGGGCCGATTCACCATCGACAATGTCACCGTTGCCGATCACGGGGATGGATACGGCCGCTTTGGCCAAGCCGATATCTTCCCAGCTGGCATGGCCATGGAACATCTGGGCACGCGTGCGTCCGTGTACGGTAAGCATCCGGATGCCGGAGGCTTCGGCAATGCGGGCGATATTCTCCACATTCTTGCTAGCGTCATCCCAGCCGGTACGAATCTTCAGGGTGACAGGCACATCCACAGCCTTCACCACCGCTTCCAGTACGCGCGCCACCAGCGGTTCATCCCTGAGCATGGCGGAACCGGCAGTCTGCTTGCAGATCTTTTTCACCGGGCAACCCATATTGATATCAACAAAATCGGCTCCGTGGTCGACAGCCCATCGCGCTGCTTCAGTGACAAACTGGGGGTCGGAACCGGCGATCTGGATGGAGGCAGGGTGTTCATCACCTCCCAGTTCCGCCATGCGCTCGGTGCGTTCGCGGCCCATGTCCACGGCACGCGAGGCAATCATCTCGGTAACCATCAGGCCGACGCCAAAGCGTTTGCATATTTTGCGAAACGGCAGGTCGGTGATGCCGGCCATCGGGGCAAGTACCAGCGGTACATCGATGTGATGATTTCCCAGTTTGAAACCGGGAAGCAGTTTGCTTGTCATAGTGATTTATCTGTCCTGTTGCCTAATAAATGGGCAATTATACCGATTCGCCGCCAATCCACCAGTGCTATTCGCAGCTTGCCACTCACACCCGCAATCGTCAGCTTTCGCGCATGAGCAATGATCAGCAACAGCAGGCTATCCACTGGCCCAACACCAACTTTGTACAGTCGGTTGCCGATCCGCGCGAGTTCCCCGCGATCGAGCTGAAGCAGATCGCCGTGGCCGGCCACTCCAATGTCGGCAAGTCTTCGTTGATGAACGCTTTGTTCGGCCGTAAAGGGCTGGTGAAAACATCCAAGAATCCCGGTTGTACACGTCTGCTCAACCTGTTCGATGTGGATGGAAAACTGCTGGTGGTTGACCTGCCGGGATACGGATATGCGCGTGCTCCCAAAAAGGAGCAGAAACGCTGGATCGATATGATCGACGGTTATCTGATCCATTCCGACCTCAAGCTGGTGTTGCTGCTGCTCGATATTCGCCACGGGCCGAAGGATTCCGACCTGCAGCTGATCGAGTGGCTCAATGAAGGCGGTATACGCTGGATGCCGGTTGCCACCAAGGTGGACAAGCTCTCCGGCAATGACCGCGGCAAACGCCTGAAAGAGATGACCGAGGCCATGGGCGGCCTGCTTAGCCCGATGCCTACCTCCAGTTTTAAGGGCACGGGCATCGACAAACTGCGCGCCAAAATTCAGGAAGAAGTCTTTAAATCACCCTACGCCGACCTGATCGTTCATAAGGGTTAAACTTCGTAATCCACCAAGGTGCGGGCAATCGCAGCGCCTTTAATCAGTGGAACCACAGCCTGATGCTCGGGATGCGCCTGATAGGCTTCCAGTGCCGCACGGCTTTCCAGCTCTGAGTAGAGCACCACATCTGCCGACTGTTCCGACGCAAGAAAATCAATACCGACCTCGATTTTAATCAGCCCCGGAATCTTCCCGTTCAAGGCTTCCAGCCGCGTCTTGATCTCCACCGCATCCGCCTTGTCTCTCAGTTTCCACATCACGATATGTTTGATCATTTCCACTCCCGAATTGAACAGCGGGTAACTTTCCATATTTTGACTATAATATGCAATTACTGTTGTTTGAGTGGGAGGGACCTTTTGCTGCAAAATGCTACAGCTATAATCCTATCAGTTTTGTTATTATTAGTGGCGTTATTTGCCCTAGGGAAGCTCTGAATAACTCCCTGTTATTTTCCACCGTCCCTAATTCGAGTGAAATTTTGGCGCATTTCGATTTTTATCTCCCGATCATCGCCCAAATGGGCTTTGATCAGGTGTTTTGCCCGTATTCCGGGCAGACCTATCCTGTATAACCAAGACTTCGACTGCGAAGCAGGTTGGTAAAGCCAAGCAGCAGGTAGAGTCTGTTCATATTCTTGTGCAGGCCACGGTAACGCACTTTGCTGTAACCAAAGATGCCTTTGACCCACCGAAACGGATGTTCCACCTTTGCCCTGATCGATGCCTTGGCCTTCTCATGATTCGACTCATTACTGCCGTCGGCCATGTTTTCGCTTGCCTGGCCGGGCAGAAATATGACACTCCACATCGCGTTCCTTGTGCTCTTCACGTTTGTGAATGCCTGCATATCCGGCATCGCCATGGACCCGTTTCTCACGGCCATGCAGAAGATCAGCAGCCTTCGTAATATCGTGCTCATTGGCTGATGTACCAACAGCACTGTGTACCAGTCCCGTGTCAGCATCCACGCCGATATGCAGCTTCATGCCGAAGTACCATTGGTTGCCTTTCTTCGTCTGATGCATCTCAGGATCGCGCTGATTCTCTTTGTTCTTCGTCGATGATGGTGCTGAAATCAGTGTGGCATCTACGATTCTACCTTCCCGCAAACTGCATCCCTTTGATGTCAGATGCTTGTTGATCTCCAACATCAGCTTTTGCCCAAAACCATGGGACTCCAGCAGGTGTCGAAAGTTCAGAATCGTCGTTTGATCAGGAATGCGTTCACTCAGTCGCAACTTCGCAAATCGCCTCATCGATTCAATCTCATACAGAGAGTCTTCCATCATCGGATCTGACAGATTGTAAAACAGCTGCAGGCAGTGAACTCGAAGCATCACTGACAACGGATATGGAGGCCTGCCCGTCTTACTGTTCGAGTAGTGGCGTTTGATCTTCGATTCCAGTTTCTGCCACGGAAGCAATGCATCCATTTCCTCAAGAAAAAGCTCACGACGGGTCTTCCGCCGCTTGTTCTCATATTCCGCTTCAGCAAAACTCAACTGATCCATGGCATACCCTCCGTATACCTTTGAAATAACATATTCAGAGAGTTTTTCAGAGTATCCCTAGTTCCCTAATGCTTCATAGCCTTTCAACCAGATCATGTATTCATCAATAGGCAGCGGACGACTGAAGAAGTACCCCTGAGCCAGCTCACAACCCTTGCCGGCAAGAAATTCGCCTTGCTGTTTTGTCTCCACCCCTTCGGCAACCACCGAGATATCGAGGTTGGAAGCCATCTGGATAATGGCTGTGGTGATCGCCATATCATCCCTGTCATCGGGGATATCGCGTACAAATGAACGATCCACCTTCAGCGTGTTGACAGGGAACTTCTTGAGGTAACTTAAGGAAGAGTAACCGGTGCCGAAATCATCAATCGATACCTTGATGCCGAGTTTTTTGATCTTTTCCAGAATCTCAATAGTCTTGTCCGAGTCTTTCATGGCGCAGGTCTCTGTCACTTCGAGTTCAAGAAATGAGGGGTCGAGTTTTGTCTCATCGAGCGCCTGAACAAGCTGTTCAATGAGCAGGTTTGATTCAAACTGGCGGGCAGAGAGATTGACTGCCAGCGAGTGATGATCATATCCGCTCTCATGCCACGCCTTTAGCTGATAGCATGCCTGATGCAGTACCCATGCACCGATTTCAATAATCTGCCCGGTCTCTTCGGCCAGCGGCAGGAACGTATCGGGCAGAATCAACTCATTGTTTGGCAATACACAGCGGATCAGAGCCTCTGCCCCGACACAGTGGCCGGTCACCAGATGGATTTTAGGCTGGTAATAGAGCTGAAACTCGCCATGTTTGATCGCCTCATCAATCGCTTTTTTCATCTGGATGCGCAGCATCAACTCATCACCCATACTGGAAGTGAAGAACTGGTAATTATTGCGCCCACTCTCCTTGGCGCGATACATGGCCGTGTCCGCACATTTAATCAGTGTTTCGGCATCAGTACCATCAGTGGGGTACATGCTGATCCCGATACTTGCTCCGACATGGCACTCATGACCCAGCAAGTAAAAGGTCTTATTCAGGCTGCGGATAATCTTTTCTGCAATATATGCAGCACTATTAATGCCGGTTACATCCAGAAGGATCAGGGTGAATTCATCGCCACCCATTCTGGCCAGTACATCTGAATCACGAATGCACGATCGTAACCGTTTTGAGGCCTCCTGCAGCAGCATATCACCGATGGGGTGGCCAAGGGTGTCGTTAACCTCCTTGAATCGATCCAGATCCATAAACACAACAGCACTCTGTTGGTGAGTACGGTGCTCTTCTCTTAAAATCTGTCGGAGAAGGTTGTCAAACAGCATGCGGTTTGGCAGTCCGGTCAGGGCATCATGCTGGGCCTGATGCTGCAACTGTTCATCGGCAAGTTTGCGCTCAGTGATATCAAAGAAGATCGCCACATAGTGGATGACCTCTCCGGCATCATCGTTAATGACGCTGATGGTTTGCCATATCGGAAAGGTGCCACCATCCTTACGGCGGTTCCATAGTTCACCCTGCCACTTGCCTGTTGTCAGAATGGATGCCCACATCTTTTCATAATATACGCTATCATGATGTTCAGATTTCAGCAGACGCGGGTTTTTGCCGATCACTTCGGCTTCGCTGTAACCGGTAATCTGGCAAAAGGCAGGATTTACCGATTGAATGTTTCCAAGCGGATCTGTAACCAGTATACCCTCCAACGAGCTTTCAAACACCTTGCTGGCCAGCAGCAGATCCTCCTCTGCCACCTCTCTTCGTTGATTATTTTGGTCAGCACCGATGACATTGGCGCAGGCCTGCTGCATCGGTTCCAGGTAGCTGACCATGGCATCGTCATAGCCGCCGGGGCGATTAGCCAGACCGATCATGCCGATCAGTTGATCATCGAGCTGGAGCGGAATGCCGAGAAAGGCGTGAATCGGAGGATGGCCCTGCGGCAGCCCGCCACTGCCCGGATCGGTTGCCGGAGTGTTGGCAATGACCACGTCTCCGGTACGCACCACACTGCCAAAGAGTGAATCCAGATTATTAAACTCCAGCCCCTTCTCCTGCTGCTCATCATAGATCCGGCGTGTATCTTCATTCCAGGCGATATTCGTAATGGCCAGTGTTTTAAGATATGGCTTTCCATCGCATCGATTTAGAACAACAGCGATGAAACCGTATTCACTTTCGCTCAACGATTTGAGATCCTCTAGAATCTGGGAAAACAGGGCCCGCCGGTCTGCATTGGCCACGAAAACGGAGAGTGCCCGAGTGGTTGCTTTCAACATCAGGTGATTTTTCTGCTGCTGCATTGCATCTTTTTTCCGCGAGGCACTGGCGTTAAGCCAAAACAATGCCATTGCGGCAGCAAGTGTCACTACAGAGATCAAGCCCATACTATCTGTCATTAGTTCAGCCATTGCTTGTCACATCCCTGTCGGGCGGGGAGGCCAGCATGTTGCGAATCTGAGGCAGCAGCGATTCTTTCAAGCAGTAGAAATCGCTTTCCATATTGATCAGCGGGATCACCTTCTCAGCCAGTACTATCAATGCTTCAAGCAGCACAAGTTGAGAATCATCCAGCCCATTCGGCAGCTGGATACGGAGATGGCGAGCATAGGATGCAGACAGTCTGGCCAGCTCACCGATATCTTCCCGGTGCACGACCCTTGAAGCCCCGTTGATACTGTCGAACTCCTGATGAATACGATCAAAATAAATTCTGGAGAATCCCTGACCATAACACTCGTTCAGTATTTCTCGTATGTGAGCAATCCGGCTAATATATTCGGCTTTGAACAGGGGCCAGAGGTACTGATCATTACTGTTCATCGATTCACCGCCTTTTCTAGATAGGATGGTATCTCGTCCAGATTCAGTACTTTATCCACCGCATCCAGCTTCAGGGCAGAGCCCGGCATGCCATAGACCACCGAACTCTGTTGATCCTGAACCAGCGTGTGTCCTTTTGCCTGTCGCAGCTCAAGCAATCCGGAGGCACCGTCATCACCCATACCGGAGAGCAGCATGCCGATGGCCATTTCACCACAGGTTGTTGCAACCGACTGCAGCAGAGACGTGGCAGAAGGCCGGAACTGACCGATGAGCGGGGAGTCATCAAGGCTGACCATCAATCTGTTGTTAAGGCGGATGACAAGCATATGGCGATCATCGGGAGCGATATAGACGTGGCCGGGCAACAGCACTTCACCATGCTGCGCGATTTTCACCTGCAATGGACTGACGCTGTTCAGCCAGGAGACCAGCCCCTGTACAAAGCCATGCGAGATATGCTGAACAATCACGACAGGAAGCGGAAAGCTTGCCGATAGTTCAGAGAGAATACTTTTAAGTGCCTGTGGCCCTCCGGTTGAACAGCCAATAGCCACGACTTCAAATGCTTTTTGAACCGCTGTTCTGCACATCGCCGTTACAGCCGGTCGAATGCGGACCTCTTTACGGTTGCGCCTTACCACTTTAACACTGGCCATGGCACGAATCGTCGCAATCATATTGCGACGCCCCTTGTCATAATCAGGGTGCTTTGGGCCAAAGGGCTTTTCAATCACCGCCAATGCGCCCATTTCGATGGCACGGAAGGTGATGCGCAGCTCTTCCGCATCGACACTGGAGCTGATCACCACGATAGGTGTGGGGGTGCTTCTCATGATTTCGCAGGTGGCTTCGAAACCATCCATCACTGGCATGCGGATATCCATAGTGATCAGATCCGGTTTCAGCTCATGTGTAAGTCGCACACCCTCCTCGCCATTGCGAGCATGTCCGACCACTTCAAAATCACTCTCCGCGGCAAACATCGCTTTTAACAGCATGGTTACGACGATCGAATCTTCAACAACCAGAATGCGAATCATCTCTCAACCACCCTTGTACGCTGTTCAACTGAAACCGGCCTCATCAGATCAACTGCTCAACAAGCGCCAGCAATGCCTTGCTCTCAAACTGGCTCTTGACGATATAAGCATCAGCTCCTGCTTCAATGCCACGTTTTTTATCTGCGTCATTGGCCAGTGATGTGACAATAATGACAGGGATACCCGCAAGATCAGCGCTGCCTTTGATCTTTGCAGTCAGCTCAAATCCGTTCATGACCGGCATCTCCACATCGGTAATAATGAGGTCGAATTGCTGATGCTGAAGGATCTCCCATGCCTGAGCGCCATCCACGGCCAGTGTGGTGGCATAACCCCTGTTCTCCAGCACACTTTTCTCCAGAGTCCGTGTGGTGATGGAGTCATCAACCAGCAGAATGCGCTGGCTGACTGTATCCCTGCGTTCTTTTTGGCGAATCTTTATGCCTGAGCCTCTGCTTAGTGCCTGATCAAGCAGACTGTTGGCATTGAGGACCAGCATAATACCATGGCTGGCGCTGACCGCGGCTCCCATGACATTGGGGAGCGAGGTTAGTGGAGGCATGAGCGATTTAATAACAATTTCCCGTTCCTGCACAATATCATCAACCAGAAAAGCAACGGCGGCAGCCCCCTTTCTGATGATGACTACACAGAGAGCACTGTCTTGCTCAATGGCATTGCCACTGCCGAAACCAAGTGCGTGCTCCAGAGAGCGTAGAGGCACGGCGCGACCATCAATTAATATCGCTTCATTGCAATCCACTTTAACGATTTCACCCGCCTGCACAATCATGACCCGATCGACAGCCGTACTCGGAAGGATATAGGTGTCGCCGGCAGCTTTGACCAACAGTCCCCTCTCTGTCGTCAGCATGCGGGGTAAAAACAGTTGAAATGATGTGCCCTGATTCAGCGCACTTTGAACAGTGACTCGACCCTTGATATTGGCCAGCGTGGAGCGCACCACATCCAGCCCTACGCCTCGACCGGAAATATCGGTGATGATCTCCCGGGTTGAAAAACCGGGATGGAAAATCAGATCCAGCAAGCTGTCGGAATCCATGTCTTGCCGCTCATCGCTGCGAATGATTTTTTTTCTTACAGCGGCATCAGCCACATTATTGATATCAATGCCATGGCCATCATCGCTGACCGTCAGGCTTACTTCACTGCCTGCACTGTTGAGGGTGATTGAAATCATGCCGGCTTCGGGTTTGCCTTTTGCGATACGATCATCGGGCAGTTCAATACCATGATCGATGGCATTTCTAATCAGGTGGAGCAGAGGGGCTTTCAGATTGTTCAGTACAACCCGGTCCATCTCAATCTCATCACCGAGCAGCTTAAAATCCACTTTTTTGCCCATCTCTCTGGCAATATCGCGTACCGAGCGCGTCACGCCTTGCATCACAGTTGCTGCCGGAACAAGGCGCAGGCTATACAGGCTATGATTCAGTTCGGAGGTGACAAAACCTAAATCCCCGGCGCAACTTCGCATGCCCGATAGCAGCTTGGCAGAGTGATTTTTAATCTCATGGACTGCATCAATCGTCTGTAGAAGCGTGTCGCGCACGCCGCTGTGAAGATCATTGCGCAGCAAGCCGCTTAACGAACCAACAGTTTCTGACAGATACAAAATCTTATCATTGAGCTGTTGCAATGCCACACTGTTCTGAGCAACTTCGATGCTGGATACCTGCATATCTTCACCCAATGCAATCAGCTGATCAATCTTATCAGCAACTACATGCAGCACCCCTTCGTTTCGCGCCATCGCGGCTGTTTTAGTGGCCACAACCTCCTTGCCAGAGGCTGTAATGTCAGATTCAGGGGATGCTGCAGCACTGTTGTCTGGCAAAGTTTCGGCAGGTATCTCTTCAGTGCGATTGGGTGTTGTGTCATCTGCAGGCTGCAGTTCAGGCGCACAGCTCAGCATATTTTCCAGGCTCTGGTAGAGTGATTGCAAGTCAACTTCCGGTGATACATCATCCACATAAGCCGTCATACAGACCTTGATGTGGTCCAATGCTCCCAGACAAAGATCAATGGCCTCTGCCGACGGCATCCGGTTTTCCTGTTTAAGGTGGCTGAACAGTGACTCCAGCTTGTGAGCCACATCTGCCACATGGTTCGCATCAATGGCACGCGCTGCCCCTTTAATATTGTGTGCCGCCCTGAATATTATATCCAGTTCAGCCAGCCTTTCAGCCTCCCCCGGTTCCTTTTCGAGTTTGAGGATGCTGTCAGTGATTGTCTGAAGCTGCTCCTCCAGTTCAACGGAGAAGACTTCAACAATCTGCTTAAGTATTTCAGGGTCCAGATCCATCGCCATGACTTAAACCTTATATGCTCCCGCATGCTCGCGCAGAATTGCGGCCAGCGCATTGAGATCATTGGTCACCGCCTTGGTCTGATTTGAAGCGGCAACAAACTGATTTGTCGCTTTATTGATATCATCCATGGCAATGGCGATCTGATCAATACCACTCGCCCCCTGACGCACTGCTGCCACAATTTGATGGCTGGACATGGCCGTACTGCGAATCAGTTCGAGCAGTGTGTTCAGGCGCTCTCCGGACTGATCAACCAGAGATGTTCCCTGATCCACCTCTTTCAACCCCTCTTCTGTTGCCATGACCGCCTTCTCAGCGCCGGTTCTGATGGAGGTTAATATCTTGCTGATCTGCGATGTTGCCTGCTCCGACTGCCCGGAAAGATCACGGATCTCTGCTGCCACCACCGAAAACCCCTTGCCGGCATCGCCAGCCTTGGCCGCCTCAATGGAGGCATTCAGGGAGAGCATTTTGGTCTGCTGGGTCAGGCCGTTGACTGTGGTAATAATATCACCGATCTGCTGAGTTTTATCGCTCAAATCGAGAATAGTGCTGGCAATTGCCCCCATCTGCTCACGAATCGAGTGCATCCCTTCTATGGTGTGACCAAGCATCTGAACACCCTGCTCACCTGCCTCAGTTGTCTGAGTCGCCATATCCCCCATCTCCACCGCTTTTTCCATGGTTTGCGAGGATGTTGCTCTGATCTCCTCCAATGTGCTGACGGTTTCTGCGATGGATGCAGCCTGCTCGGATGCGCCTGCTGATTGTGAGTTGATGGACTCCTGCACCTGATGCATGGAGGTGCTCAGGCTATGGCTGGCTTCTGCCACCTGGCCAGCCATTATGCGCAGATTTTCCGTCATGGAATTCAGATTCACTCCGAGTTGCGACAAGTCATCATCGCTATCGCTGACCTCAAGTTTCTGGGTCAGATCCCCGGTTGCGACCTTCTCGACAAGTGAGCGGTACGATGCAACAGTCTCTTCCAGCTCACCCTTGGACATGCTCATACTCTTCAGATCCTCCATCACAGCATGGATGTAAGTGTCGATAGCCAGTTGAGAATCAATAGAAATAATTTTATTGACTGCCATCATGGTTCTTTCAGCCAGGCCCGGTCTGAAGATACACTTCTTCATCACCAGTGGTGTAATCAGCTGCACATACACGCTGTAACTGCCAAGGTACCAGCGCGGCGTTAATCCTATTTTATTATGCACCACACCAATCATCAGCCTGCGTTCAAAATAGGCTTCACCGTAATCGCCACTGAACAGCTCCAACAGGTATTGCTTTTGAGCGCTTTTCAGTCGCTCAATGGATGAACCTGCACTTTTGATGACATTCTGCAGGCTTTGATAACGCGCCACATTGGCATAAAAACCATCAATAATAGCATCGGCATGTGCGGCGATTAACGGGGCCAAATCCTTTAATAGTCGGACATCTTCGTCGGTAAAGTCGACAAAGGCTTTTATTGATGCCTGTTCAGCGCTGCCCATGGCCATTTTTGACAACAGCGTCGCATTGGTTTCCATATTCATATCACGTACCTCACCATATCTCTGTCTCTGATCAGAGAGCTGTATCATTCATTCGAAATTGTAGGTGTTGCAAAAGCTTTTCCAGATTCAGCAGGGTGACTTTCCCCTGATCAATGCCATGTACATATGATCCATGTGCCCGTTTTTTAAACCCTGCGAGAGGTGGCTCAAGGTGGGCCGGGTCATAGCTTTGACTGCCCATTAGTTGGTTGACAACAATACCCACCATTATCCCGGCAGCCTGCACGACAATCATCTCGCCCCTCTCTTCATCGCCCCTGTCAGGCAAATCGATCAATTCAGCGATATTCAGGGCTGAGAGAATTTTACCGCGACGGTTGAATAGTCCGATGATACAGGCAGGGGCTCCGGGTACGGCGTTTAACGGCCGGCCCGGCATGACTTCAACAAGATAATGCCATTGAATACCATAGAGTTCAGATGGCCCCAGCCGAAAGAGCAGATAGGAGTCATGACCGCCGCGGCTCTGCTCATCATCTCTCTTTTTGGCCAGAAGAGCCGCCCTTTCCAGCAGGATACGCTGACTTTGCTTTGATTTGGGCAGCAGTGACGGACGAGGAGTAGGTCTCCCGTGAGCTACCGGCAGATCTGCATGCTCCTTTCTCACATTGGATGCAGGGGGTGTCTGTTTAGCGGTCAATTGAATTCACCTGCATAGATCTCCATCTCATGCTCCAGTATTTCAACAAAACGCTTAAAGGTCATACCTGCCGCATGATGCAGTTCACCTTCAGGCGGAGCGCTTCTGGCCAGCCGCAAAGCGTTGTGAAGTGCCTTCTTGCCGGCAGCAACCCTCTCACATCTGATGAGTAGCAGGCCCAGCTGAAAATGGGACTCTACAAAGCATGGCTCCAGATAGATGGTTTTGCGCAGGCTTGATTCAGCCCCCTGATCATCACCCAGCTCAATCAGCACCATGGCCTTCAGGAAATAGGTATGCATATCCAGCGGATCAAGTCCAAGGCTCTCTTCACATAGCGCTTTTGCAGCCTGGAGATCGCCCAGATTGGCCATCACTTTCGCCTTGTGCTGTAGCAGGGGGGCGGTTTTTCCCTGCTGCTTTATTGCTACTTCAATATGACTTAGCGCCTCATGCCAGCGGCCACCATGCAGCATCTCATGAAGTGTATCATCTATTACTGGTTGTGCCGGCTCAGCAGAGACATGTCGTATTTTCCGGCGGTCAGAAGTATGCTTTTTCGACGGAATTGGTGTGGTGTGGTTTTCTTCTTTGATACTATTATGGTAATAAAAAATATTTCCATGTTGCACCAGCCTGAGGCTATCCATACCGGAGGCGACCAGGTCCGAAGCTCCCAACATCAGCACCCCTCCGGGTAACAGGCTACGGGAAAAACGATGCATCACCATGTTTACCACTCTCTTATCAAAATAGATAAAAACATTGCGGCACAGGATCAGATCCATGGCGTTAGTCTGGGTTAATATCGAGGGGTACTCATCATCGGCCAGATTGAGAAAGGTGAAGAGTGGCATCTGACGCAGGTTATCGTTGATGGTATAGCCATATTCCTGGCTAAAGAAATATCTATCCCGCACCGCTTCGGGGGTTGCCCTGAATGACCATGATGAGTAGTGGCCATGCAGGGCTCTGCTTAACACCGCTGCATTAATGTCGGTGCCCATGAGATGGATCTTCCACTCGCCCAGATCTGGCAGTGCTTCAGCAAGAAGTATGGCCATGGTGTAGAGCTCCTGACCGCTGGAGCAGCCCGCACTCCAGATGCGCAGGTATTTCTCACCCTTGCTGCGACGCTGCTCTATAATCTGAGGCAGCCAGATGTCGCGCAGCCAGGCGATCTGGTTTTGGTCACGAAAGAAGTAGCTCTCTCCAATCGTAACCGCGGCAATAAGTTGCTCCATTTCGGAGGATGTGCTGTCGCTTTGCTTAAGTGCTTCAAAATAGTCCTGCCACCTGAGGTGGCCAAACTGGCGGCAACCCTTATCAATGCCATCGTGCAGGCTTTTCAGCTGATGGCTTTTGATGACCAACCCCAGTTTTTCATAGAGAAAATCGATAAAGACCCTCTCACACTCAGGTGTAACAAAGGCTGCGTTATTAATTGATTGATGAAGCTCAGCAGTCATAGCTATGTTCACGGTGTTTGATCAGACAATGCGCTGAGTATCTGGTGGTAGTCATCGGCGACATGGCCATCCGGCAGGGAAAAATCAAAATCAAGGATGGGCTCAAGTGCCAGCCATGCCGCCATGCCCAGTTTTGATTCAACCAGCCCCAGCAGGGGGGGGGTATTGCAGTTAAAAAGGGACTGCAGCTGGACCATTGCGTGATCTGCTGATCCGACATGATCAACATCATCGGCGATCAGGCCGACTGTTTTGTCATCCACTTGGCAAAGGATAATGCATGCGTCTGTGTTATAGGAGCGCTTATAGGGCAGGTTCAGCCGATAGATCAGATCCACAACAGGTACCGATCTACCGTGAAGATTCATCAGGCCGGCTATATAGTCCGGTGCATCGGGGAGCTGTTGCAGCGCGACAAGGGGGAGTACCCGACTTGCCTGAGCGAGACTTACACAGAAGTGCATGTCGCCTATGTGGAAATGAAGCATGTTCATGCTGCCCTGCTCGACAGTCGGCTCAGTCATTTTATCCAATGCTTCGCATCTACGCCCAGCCCTGCGATACTATCAAAGATAGTTGAGCTCTTGTCGCCAGCAAAGCTACGCGGCAGCTCCAGCACCTCTGCGCTTTCTCGAAGCAGGGCAATAAACTGGCCCAGCAGTTCAGGATCCCAGAAGCCCTTCGCGCACTCCTGTTGCATAATCTCTATCGCCTTTTCAGTCGAAAGCGCCTTTTTATAAGGCCGATCAGATGTTAAAGCATCAAAGACATCAACCAGCTGGAAAATCCGTGCCAGCAGGGGAATATCTTCACCCTTCAAGCCTTTGGGGTAGCCGCTGCCATTCCAGCGTTCATGATGACAACTGATAATGTCCGTTGTCATCTGCATGGTTTTCAGAGAGCTGCACAGGCGTGCGCCAATCTCCGGGTGGCGGCGCATGACAACCCACTCTTCATCATCAAGCGCGCCGGGCTTAAGCAGAATGGCATCAGGAATGCCGAGTTTTCCGATATCATGCAATACTCCACCACGGCGTAAGGCTTCAAGCTCTTCAGACTTGCAGCCCAAATGTTTGCCGAACATGATACTTCTGTGTGCCAGCCGATCACAGTGGTCACCCGTGGTTAAATCTTTCGCCTCAACCATACGGGCCAGAGCAAAGAGTACAGACTCCGTATCATCGAGGCGATCGGTGAGGCGCTTGTGCGTAACCGCAGCATTCACCCTGGCAAGCAATTCGGTGGCATTGAATGGTTTATGAATAAAATCATTGGCCCCGACCGCCATGGATCTGGCTACGTCATCAGGGCCGCTTAAAGATGTTAACATGATGACAGGCAGCAGTGTTAACTCAAGTTCTGTGCGGATTTTATGACAGGCCTCAAAGCCGTCCATACCGGGCATCATGATATCCATAAGCACGGAGTCATATTGACGCTCAGCAAGCATAGAGAGAGCCTTTTCACCAGACTCAGCTTCTTCGACTTCATATCCGTAGCGGGCCAGCACAGATCTCGCCACCAAACGATTGGTGGCCATATCATCTACTATCAGTACCCGGAACGGAGCGATAGTGTTATTTATTCCATTTCCTACTTCATTCATTCGCATACCCCAACCGCCATACCCACTAGCAAAACAGATGCCAATACCTGATGTTTTTACTGGGTCTCTAGGCCAGTGGTTCGAATCCACCAGAGTGCGCCAATTTCACTGCTGTTGCTGCTTTGCTACTGCGGCATAGGTTCAGAATTATGCGTTAGCTGGCCGCTCAGGCTGCTGCCGGGGCCACTCCCTTATCAGGGCTACCCGCCTCCAGCAGCTTCACTAGCGATTCCGCCATAGCATGGCTAAGATCGCCAAGCAGGGCACTCATCACTTCAACAGTCGCTTCATAACCCTTCAGGCCTGCTGCACGACTCGATTCAAACGTATGGTGGGCCTTCAGCAGACCTGAATCATCAACGATGCGCCATGCAGAGGAGAGATGAACCTTACCGTCGGAAAACCGTTCAAAGCCGAACAGTTCCAGTTCGACACTCAAGGCAGGAAGCACATCCGAATCGGCAGGCACAACGGCGATGCGGGAAGCATCCAGCAGGGCAGTCATGTTTTTAACCAGCACCTGAGTCATGTTTTTTCTCAGGTTACCAGCCCAGCGGTCCGACTGGGCCAACTTCAACTGGCTGTCATTGCTGCGCGTGACAATTTGGGAGCGCTCCAGATATGCCGGCAATTTCAGCGTCAGCCCGACCGATACTGCATCTGCTTTGCTTTGCGCCAGAGGAGCAACGTATGCGACCGGATTGAGTACATACAGGCGGGAAGCCGTCGATGAGGCGCAGGCAACAAGCAGCACTCCGGCCAGCAGCGATATAATACAGTTTCGGATAAAACAGATGCGCATGGTCACTCTCCGGATTCAGGCTTGCCGAACAGCAGTGCATCCGGTCTCTGCTCGAGCATATCCACCAGCGCACGGATGGATCGCGCCATATCTGTCAACTCTTCGGACATCTGCATGATCGATGAGCCGGATTTCAGCTGCCTGTTCAACAACTTCAGTGTCACTTCGGCCTGAGACAGTAGCGCATCGAGATTTTCCGCCACAGGCCCTGCATGCCGGTCGATTTTGCTCAGGGTATGTTGCAAGGCCTGCATGGCCCCCTTTAACTCAGGCCCGTTCATCAGGTTGTTGGTACCCTGCAACGTCTGCTCCAGGTTCGACCCGATCTTTTCTATGTCCACCTTTTCCAGTTTGACGAGAATGTTCTGCACTGCCGCCGTAATCTGATCCAGGCCGCCGGGGATGGTCGGTATTTCCGCATAAGGATAACTTTCATCTGCCAGTAGTCGTATCGGTGTGCCCGGATGGATATTCAGCTCAACAAATAACTTGCCGGTCAACAGGCTGCCCGTACTCAATTGCGCGCGCAGACCTTTTTTGACCATCTGATAAAACAGCGCCTTGGTATCCACAATGAAAGGCTCACCGCCGCGCATCTTGAATCTGTCGAGTTCGATGGTCAGCAGCACGGGAATGCGGAAACTGGCGTTGCTTTTGTCGAACTCAAGACTCAGGTCAGCCACGGATCCGACCTTGATGCCATTGAACTCAACCGGTGCTCCCACCTCCAGGCCGCGCACCGAACCGTCAAAGAAGGCAATGATATTCTCTTTTCTGGTGAACAGCGTGCTTTCCCGAATGTCGCTCTGGCTTTTGAACAGGGTAAACACCAGATCCTTCACCTCGCCGCTTGCAGGCTCCAGCGTGTCCGGCGTTCCGAATGCGATGCCGCCAAGCAACAAACTCTTCACCGACTCCATGTGGGCATTGAGCCCGTCGGCCCCGACCGAAATATCGATGCCGCTGATATTCCAGAAGCGTGAATTGCTGCTCACAAGCCCACTGAACGGCTCTCTGACAAAGGCATGAATGAATACGCTTTTATTGTCTTTGGCCAGTTCATAACCGAGCACCTCTCCGGCCTGCAGCCCCTGGTAGTAGAGTGGCGAACCGATATCCAGTGAGCCCAGCTCCTCACTCTTTAATACCACCTCGACTCCGGCCTGACCCGGACTGATGATCGGGGGAGTGTCCAGACCGGTAAATACCCTGCTTTCTTCGCCGTCCCCTTGCGCGAACTGGATATAAGCGCCGGAGACCAGCGTATTCAAGCCGGAAACACCGCTCAGGCTCAGGCGCGGCCTGACCACCCAGAAGCGTGTCTGCTTGTGCAGCAGTGTTTCGGTTCCCTTGTTCAGCTCCGCCGTCACGACCACATGGGTGAAATCATCACTGAATTGCACGCCTTTAACGACGCCGACATCCACATCCCTGAATTTGACGCGCGTTTTACCGGCCTCGATGCCTTCGGCGGTCTTGAAGCTGACGGTGATCTCCGGCCCCTTCTCCATCTGCGTCTTGATGATTAGCCAACCGCCGATAATGGCCGTGATCAGGGGGATCAGCCAGATCAGTGAAAAGGGGGAACCCGCCTTGATTTCGGCAGTCGCGAGTTTTTCAGCTTCCAAATCGACACCATCCCCTGTCATTGCCGGCGCTCTCCGTGGTCCCAGATCAGCCTCGGATCAAAACTGTTGGCGGCAAAGATTGTCGTAACCACGACTCCGGCAAAAAACAGCGCACCGATATCCGGCGTAATCGTGGTCAATGCATCCAGCTTAACCAGCCCTGTCAGCAGTGCAATCAGGAAAATATCCACCATTGACCAGGAACCGACCAGCTCGGTCAGGCGATAGAGCACCGTCCGGTCACGCATACGCCAGCCGGATCTCTTCTGTACTGAAATCTGCAGCAGAGAAAGCGCGGCCAGTTTCATGAACGGCACGATGATGCTGGCGACAAACACAATCATGCCCAGCGGCCACATACCTTCTTCGATGAGATGCTCGATGCCGGCTGCAATGGTGCTCGGCTCACCCTGCCCGAAGCGGATGACGGTCATCACCGGATAGACATTGGCCGGTATCAGTAACAGCAGTGCCGAGATAATCAGCGCCCATGTGCGATTGAGACTGTTGAGCTTGCGCTGATGCAGCGGCGTATTGCAGCGCGGGCAGTGCGCTCTGCCTGTCCGGCTGAGTGTGGAAGCGGGCACCAGCAGCGCGCAGGTATGACAACTGATCAGCTCGGCATCTGCCGCCGTGCCGCCTTTGTCGGCACAATCGGGGGGTGTCGGCGGCCACAACAGGGCGCGGTCAAAGCTTGCATAGGCTGCCGCCTCCAGCACAACGAGCGCGATAAATGCATAGAGCGCAATCCCGGGAACGACATGAGCAAGATCAAGCAATTTCACCGCAGCGAGCAACACACTGAGCATTAACACGTCGAGCATGCACCACGGCGTCACGATCCGAACCAGACGGTAGACAGGGACCAGACCCGGCAACCGGAAACCGAAGCGGACAGGCAGCAAAACATACAACATGCCGAGAATACCCAGCAGCGGAAACAGCAGGCTGGTCAGTAACACCAGCAGCGCCAACTCACCCATACCAAGCTGGTAGAGCGACAGCATACCGGAAATAAATACGGTTTCTTCCACGCGCCCGGCGATCTCCATGGAGAGAAAGGGAAACACATTGACCAGTACAATACAGATCAGTGCGGCAAGATTCAATGCCAGCACCCGAGTAAGGCCATCGGGATGATGGCGGTACAACAGCGAACCGCAACGGCTGCACAGCGCTTTGCCGCCTGCCGGAACATGTTTGATGTGATGCAGCAAATCGCAATCGTGGCAGGCAAGCACACCATCCATGCCGGGACTGCTGTCAGTCATAGACAGAGCTGCACCGGAAAAGAGATCATGCTCTATGCGTTGTTCATTTGACCCCATCAACCACGGTACCTCGCTATAGCCTCATTGCACACTGCAAAACAGCATAGCAAGAAAGCGGGCGCAGGCCAAAGCGGGATGCCTTGCCGGCCTAGAGCGGTCGCCACAGCGAGAACATGGCAGCCTGACCGCGATAATGGCCTGCATCGTCGATCAGATTCCACACTGTGGCGTGATCTATGAGAAAGCGGCGCCCCGTACTGGAGACCCGCACATCGGAATAGTCATCGATATAGCCATGTTCGCTCACCCGCCTGAGCAGTCCGTCGCGCTCCTGCCGGGCCACTGCCTCTGCCGACAAGCGCGATGGCAGTTGCACAAAATCACCCCACGCCATTTCAAACAGCTGTTGCGCAGCCCTGTTGGCGTAGTTGATCACCGGATCAGCCTCTGTGGCGTGAGAAAGCAGCACAAACGGGGCAAAATAGAGCCTGCGTGCAGCGATCACGGGATCAGGCTCGTCATCCATCAAGCCGCAGCCGGTCCAGTGCTTCAGACTCCGGCTGAGCAGGCGGGCATGCTCTGCCTGCCACGCATTAGCTTCGCTTGGCTCTTCCATGCTTATAAGCGCGAAATGTCCGCCAGACGCAGGAAGAGAGCCCGCAGTCTTGCCAGCAGGGCCAGACGGTTGGCGCGCAGCTTCTCATCCTCCGCCATGACCATCACATCATCGAAGAAGCCATCCACGGCTTCGCGCAGGTCGGCCAGTACATTGAGCTGATGCTCAGGCTCGGTTGGAAAACTGCTTTCGGCGTCGCAAAGCTTGTCGTACAGGTCCTGCTCAGCGGCTTCCAGCAACAGTGCCGGATCCACATCCAGCGCCACATCACCCACCTTTTTAAGGATATTGGCGATACGTTTATTGGCTGCGGCAACGGCCTGGCCCGACTCTGAATCGGCAAAACCCATCAGCAACGCTGCGATAGCCAGATGTTGATACAGTGGCCGCTGCGCATTGCCGGAGATAGCGGCATCAATGGATGCCTTGCTCAGGCCAAGGTGGTCAGCAAGCCCCATCAGTCGCTCAATGATAAAGGTCTTCACCTGCTCTTCTGTCTCATGCGAGATGGCTATGGTGACGCGCTGCTGGTTCCACTGTTTGGCCGCTTCATGGATCACCTGATCCAGTGTCATCTCCACCGCAGTGGTTCTGTCGGCCAGCAGACGGATCAGACCAATAGCAGCACGGCGCAGACCAAACGGGTCGGCACTGGCTGTCGGAATACGGCCCAGATGGAAATAGCCGAGCAGCTTGTCGATGCGTTCGGCAACGGCGATAGCGCGGGCCTCTGGCGATTGCGGCAAGGCATCTTCAGCACCGGCGGGCTGGTAATGTTCGGCAATGGCCTGAGCCACGGCATCCGATTCGCCATCCATACGGGCATAAACGCCACCCATATAGCCCTGCAGTTCAGGAAACTCATGCACCAGACCGGTAGTCAGATCCGACTTGCACAGATAGGCCGCGCGCTGTGCGGCATTGCCATCGGCCCCGATAGCTCTGGCGTTATCCAGCACAAACGAGCGCATACGGCGCACCTGATCACTGAGCATGCCGAGTCCTTCCTGGAAGGTGACACCGTTGAGCTTCTCAACGCGGGCATCGAGTGTTTCGGACGGATCACGATCATAATAGAAGGCGGCATCAGCCAGACGTGCATTGACCACGCGGGCATTGCCTTCGGCAACCTTGCTGACCTCTTTCGATTCAATATTGGCCACGGCAATAAACTTGTTGGAGATGTTGCCGGCTTTATCGTGGGTAACGAAGCAGCGCTGATGCGCTTTCAGGGTGATGCGGATGGCCTCTTCAGGCAGGCGCAGGTAATCTTCCCCGAATGTCGCCAGCAGTGGCACCGGCCACTCGGTCAGATCGGACACTTCCTCCACCAGTTCATCATCGGCAACCACTTTCAAGCCTTCGGCCTGACATAACACCTGCATGGCCCTGTTGATATGCGCGATACGCGCTTCGCGTTTGGCCATCACCTTCTGATCCGCCAGCCACATAACCGGATCATGCAGGTCCAGTTCACCTGTCGAGCCGGCAATACGATGGCCGCGACTGATTTTACCGCTTTTCACACCGGCATATTCAAACGGAATCACGGCATCGCCAAGACGGGCCACAATCCAGCGCACCGGACGGATAAAGGCATCGTCACGGGTGTCGCCGTCGTTCCATTTCATCTGCTTCGGGCTGGGCAGCTTGCGTAAAATATCCGGCATGGCTTCAGCCAGGATATCCACCACATTGCATCCTGACCTGTGAACAACCGCCTGCATGTAACGCGTTTTGCCATCACCCTTGTCGGCCAGACTGAAGTCTGCCACTGAGAGGCCCGACTTGTTGGCAAAACCGATAGCGGCCTTGGTCGGCTTGCCTTCAGCATCAAACGCCACCTTCTCCGGCGGGCCCCAGATGGTTTCATCGCAATCAGCCTGTTTGGCAGGACACGCGTTGACATGCAGCAGGATGCGGCGCGGCGTACAGGCGTGTGTCCAGCTCCCGGCATCCAGTTCAATTGCATGGTTTTTCAGCAGCACATCAACGGCTGCAGCCAAATTGCCCTGCAGCTTTTCAGACAGACCTGCAGGAATCTCTTCGATGCCGATTTCGATAAGCAGTGGTTGCATACTCATGCGTCCACCCCCGCATAAGCACGCGCCACGGTTCTGGCGAGTCCTCGCACGCGACCGATAAAGCGCTGGCGCTCGGCCACGGAGATCGCACCTCGGGCATCAAGCAGGTTAAAGGAGTGGGATGCTTTCATAACTTCCTCATAAGCGGGCAATATCAGGTTCTTTTCGGTCAGACGTTTGCACTCGCCTTCGGCGTGATCGAACTGTTTATGCAACTGCTCGGTGTCGGCCTCTTCAAAGTTATAGGCCGAGAACTCCACTTCATTGCGATGGAACACTTCACCATAGGTCACTTTTTTGCCTGCCGGTGTCTCCACCCAGACCAGATCATAAATGTTGTCGACGCCCTGCAGATACATGGCCAGACGTTCAAGGCCATAGGTGATCTCGCCCGGCGTGCGGGTAAGCTCCACACTGCCCACCTGCTGGAAATAGGTGAACTGGGTCACTTCCATACCGTTAAGCCAGACTTCCCAGCCCAGCCCCCATGCACCCAGTGTCGGCGACTCCCAGTCATCCTCAACAAAGCGGATGTCATGCACTTCGGTATCAATGCCGATTTCATTCAGCGATTGCAGATAGAGGTCGAGAATATTTTCCGGTGCAGGCTTCAGAATCACCTGAAACTGGTAGTAGTGCTGCAGACGGTTGGGGTTTTCACCATAACGGCCGTCGGTCGGGCGACGGCACGGCTGCACATAAGCCGTACTCCACTCATTGTCATCAAGCACACGCAGGAACGTGGCCGGATGAAACGTGCCAGCCCCCATCGATGAATCATATGGCTGCTGAACCACGCATCCCTGTCTGGCCCAGAACTGCTGTAAGGTGAGAATCAAATCCTGAAAGGTTAACACGGCAAACTCCCTGATATATTGCCGGCAAGCCTAGCTTCGCAAGGCTCTGCTTGCCAGAACGCAGGTATGGATCACAGCGGTTTGCACATATCATGAAAAAAAATTACACCAAACCCTAAAGTCGACCGATTCCTGACCGATGATTAATGATGCAAGGACTAAACAAGGCAGTGAGCCTTGTAATAAAACGGTAAAGGAGTGAATTGTGGCGCTAACGGTTTTGCCCTCTGATGGTTTCATTAGTCGCCTGCTTCAGCAGGCTCATCGCCCTGCACCAAGCACTCCCCCTCAACCCCAGCAGTCCGCCCCCAGACCCGATCAGATGTCCATCTCAAACGAGGCCCGTCAGGCATCACATGCTCCAGGCAATAATAGTCTGGAATCCAAGCTGATGGAAATGTATAACCAGAAAGGCAAGAGCGACATCTAATACTGTCGGGCTTTACCGATTCGGTTTACGCCACAGCATCACTTATAACGCCTGTTCACCCCTTCTGCTAAGGAAACTCTGAAAAACTACATCCTTGTAGCTTTTCAGCACGCAAGGGCAAAAGTGTGATTTCGCCCTTGCTCACAAAATCAGGCACTTACAGCGCATGATTTTGGCAGGCCGTCCATGGCCTGCACGGATACTCTGAATTTTTCAGAGCATCCCTAAACCTTCTCTGTTGCAGACTGATGGAAACAGCAGCGGTTCTTGCCGCTGTTTTTTGCCACATACATGGCGTTATCAGCCGCAGTCATCAGACTATCGCGATGTTTGCTGTCATCCGGATACACGGCCACGCCGATACTCGCCGTTACAGACTGTTTCTCCCCCACGCACGCATAGGGTGCTCCGACCGCATCGATAATCTTGTCAGCCACAAACCTGATGTTATCCAGCGAAACGATATCCGTGAGAATAATGGTGAACTCATCGCCACCCATACGTGCCACCGTATCGACTTCACGCACACTCTCGCGCAACCGTTTCGCTGTTTCTGCCAGCAACGTATCGCCGGCCTTGTGGCCCAGCGTGTCGTTAACCGCCTTGAACCCATCCAGATCGAGATACAGTACAGCCAGTTTCTGCTGATGGCGCTTCGCCTGCGCCACAGCCTGATCAAGGCGATCATGAAACAGCGAGCGATTGGCAAGCCCGGTTAGCTGATCGAAATGGGCCATCTGCACCAGCTTATCTTCTGACAACTTGCGCTCTGTGATGTCATAAACCACGCCCTGCAGGTAGAGGGCCTGATCGTGATCGCGTACGGTAGCGGCGGCATCCTTCACCCAGACATCCCTGCCGCCTTTGGCACAGATACGGTACTCGGAGTGAAACGGGATATCCTCCTGCAGACTCTGTTTCACCTCAGCAATCACCCGGTCATGATCATCCGGATGAATCTGCTCGGACCACATCTGCTGGTTGGCCAGGAAATCATCCTGACTGTAACCAAGGATTTCTTCGACCTGGGGACTGACAAACAGGATCCGGCTGCGATCCAGTGTGGCGATATAGGTAATGGCGGGAATCTGTTCAACCAGCGTACGATAGGTCGCCACAGACTTCTCCAGATCCGCTTCGACCCTGCGGCTCTCCTGCTGCTGAATACTATTCTCAAGGGCAACCGAAACCATCGATGCCAGTTGATCCAGCAGCGTCCCGTCCCAGACATCAAACAGCCCATCGTTTTTATCGAACACCAGCAGACAGGCCAGCATTTCATCGTGTTTGCCGATAACGGGCATGGCTATCAACTGGTCGATCTCAATCAGACCGGGCGCCACCTCCGGTGCAAAACCGGTAATGGCGTCGGCTTCGGTCACAATAAAGGATTTTCTATATTTGATCAGGTCTCCGACCCAGCCATCCTCAGCACCAAAGCGGCACGACATCGGCAGCCAGTTCTGGCCATCAGAGTATTCGCTAAAGGCCAGCCTGCCATCTACGACAAGGCCGGCAGAACCCGCTCTGGCACCAACCAGTCGAACTGCTGAAGAAACAGCTATGCGCAAAATTGAAGGGATATCGAGGCATGCATGCATGCAGTTGCTGGCATGGGCAAACAGCGCAAGCAGTTCTGCTTTGTTCATGTTCTGACCAACTGACATGCCCCCCCCCTTGCCTGTATCCAGATCCCTACCGTACGCGCTGAAACATTATGAATCCAGCCATCTGTTACCAATCAACTTTAAGCTCAGCAATAAACATGCCTAAAATCAACTCCAGGCATGTTAACCTGCAAGAATTAGCGGTTAATCGCCTTTGTGAATGTAATTTTTGATGCCGGTATCGTTTTTGTACTGCAGCCTGAGGGCCGGAATCAGCCCCAGCTCAACCTCGATATGATTGAACTGCATATCAGCCACCTCGATCTGTTTTTGCAGCGAGCCCGCTTCGGCAAGCGCCATGATCAGAGCTGCTCCGAGCCTGTTATTGCCAAGCCCTTTGAGGGATTTTTCCAAATTCAGTTTAACGTCGGGGTCATGATAGAAGTGAGGGATCAGCTTGGGAGGAATACCCACCTCCACCTCCATTTCAGTCAGTGTATATCCGGCCGTCTTCAGATGCGGCAGGGCAGCATTGAAGTCCCTCATAAGCGATTCGGTCGTTATCTCGGAAGTGAATGCCTGTGAGGCAGCGGCTGTCGCCGTGATCGAAAATTTCTCAGCGGCCAGATCGTAGTTACCGTGCTTAATCTCATCAAACCACGTGATGCCGGCGCTATTACTGGTCGCAAGCTCAATAGCGCGAATGAACAAACCGGCAGTCACGACGATAGTCACGACGATCAGTACCTGTGCCCAAAAAATCATACGACGTTTAGGAGCTTTTTTCGCCTTGCCGGCCTTTACCTTGTGCCGCGACCTGATCCTGTTGACAGCCTCGCGCTCCGACTCAGGGGCAGAGTGCGTTTTTGCATGCGTATGAAGTGCATGTTTTCCATCCACCCCGTTATCATCAGTTTGTTGTTCTGTGTGATCATCCATAGCCCGAAGTTATAGATCACATTTCCCTGATGCACAACCGATCACAGCAGTGAGCCTGAACCTATTGATTCTTAATTTTCGAGTCCGTTAAATCGGGGGAAGCCCATAGCGTCCCGAATGGCACTAACTTAAGCGTTCTGAGCGCGATATTTGCCTCGGTGTGGGCATGGGATCATTTCGTGTCTGGGCTTGGTCAGGCGTCGGTAATTTTTCGGTCTTCGTTTGACTGCTCTGGGTTCGCTCCTTCCCGGCCTGTGCGGCACGATGTTGCTGGCAATCGCTTGATAAAGAATCTGGATCATACGGGCAAGTTCGCGAGCTGTGAGAGCGGCTCTTTTAAGGCAAGGCTCTTCCGTACAGCTTGCAGAGCGCCCTTGAAACTGATTCGCCGCACTTTTCCTCCACCTCTCACCGCCTCAGAGATGAGTGCACGTATGCAGTTGTAAACAATCAGGTGCATCGCAATCTCCTTGCGAACCATCTCGGGTGACTTGCACCGCAACACATCCATATCCATTGTGGTTTTGATATCCCGAAAGAAGAGCTCGACATCCCAGCGGCGAAAGTATGCCTCGGCCAGTTCAGCAGCCGGATAGGCTTCGGCATCCAGCAGGGTCGTGACGATATAAAAGCCTTTGGTCCGGAATCCCGGCTGATCGACGATGACCTTGATTTGTCGAAGCAGCAGCTTTTCCGGCAGTGCCTCCCACTCCGGTACTGAGTAGCTCAGGTGCTTGTTCCATTTTGGCCTTGACCAATGAATGAGCAGGTCGTTTTCTCCCAGCACTTCGACAGCCTCGGCATGCTCAACCGGCTTTCGCCGGGCCAGGGTGATCATGGAGTCAACGCCTCTGTCTCTGAGCTTCGACTGGTCGTAATAGCTGCAGAAGCCTTTATCTCCCAGGAAAATGTCGCCAGCCTCAAAGGTGTCCCACTGCTTGCGTAGCAGCATCAGTTCATGGCTCTTCTTGTTGCCAAGTTCATAACTGAGCAAAGCACCATTCTGCAAATTGAAACAGCCACAGAGTCTTGCCTGTGGGAAACCGCAACCCGGTTTCTGGCTCTTCGTTTGTGGCCAGGGCTCCTGATTCGCCTCTGTGTCAGGCATACTTACGCCAGTGCCATCCACAACAATGATCCGCCGATTATTCAGTAAATCACCACGGGCTCGATTCCGCAGCTGATCCGACAGATGCTGATGGATCGATTCAAGTGTCGACAACTCAAGCCGTTGACGCGCTTTGCAATACGCAGCCGTTGAGGATGAGGGCAGCGCCTGCCCTTTTTCGACCACTGCCGCCTGAAGCTTTCGCACAACTTCTTTGCAGCCGCTATCCGCATCCAGAATCTGGGCGAAGAAGGACCAGAAGGTGTTCTCCTTGCTGAAAAGTCTGCGACGGCTTGATGTGCCGGACTCTGATGGACTGAGAAAATGGCCGGGAATAAATCTGCCAAAACATTCGCCAAGCTGACTGAACGATTTCTGCTTCACTTGCTCAAGTTCGGCTGCAAATCGCTCTTTAGCAGAGCGAACTTTGCCTCGCGCTCTGGGAAGGTGAAGACCGGGAAGATAAGGGTGCGTTTTCATACTCTGATCTTCTCATAATCAGGCCAATGAACACACCCTTCAGGATCATAAAGTCGCTTAAGTTAGTGCCATTCTACGCTGTCCACCACCTCCCCGGACACTGCTTCAGTATAGAAGCGAACTATTTGTAGCCAAAGAGGCTTAGAGCCTCTTTGAATTTTT